>CAWUIY010000075.1:0-17187 GCA_963922555.1 uncultured Serratia sp.
CTCCTCTCAATTAAAAACCCCGCTTCGGCGGGGTTTTGTCTCTTAAATCATCTATCAGACCGGTAAATCGATCAGCAGTGCCTGCAGCGGGGTGCGGGCGGTGACGGTCAGAAGATTTTCTTGATGAATAAACGCGCCGTCTCCGCATACCAGATTCTGTTCGGCGTGAGTATCGCTGCCCTGAACGTCTATCTGACCATGTATGGATTGCAGATAAGCACGCGGACCGTGGATGGTGAATGCCTGCTTCTCGCCTTCATCCAGGCTTATGTGATGGATCCACACCTGCTGGCGGAGCTGCAGACTGCCGTATTCACCGTCCGGCGAGGCTAAAAGAAAGTGTCGCTGTTCTCCCAGCGCCATTTTCTGTATCAGCGGGTTTTCATGTTCAGGGCAGGCATCAAGCCACAGTTGCATGCGAGTCAAAGGCTTGGTTTGGCTAAGATTGTATTCGCTGTAGCTGACATTTGGCTGCGTAGACAACAGGGCGGCCTCACCGGCGCTGACTTGCACGCTATTGCCTTCGCTGTCGCGATATTCGGCATCACCCTGCAAAACCAGATTCAACACGTCAACGCGTGGATAGGTCCGCGGCTGGAAGCTGGCACCCGGAGCCAGCACTTCCTGATTCAGAACTCGCAGCGATGCGTAGCCCATTAGCGTCGGGTCAAAATAGTGTCCAAATGAAAAGGTGTAACGTGCCTGAAGCCAACCAAAGTCGGCTTTCCCGCACTCTTGCGCTGTTCTGCTCTTAATCATGGCCGTTGGCTCAGTTAAAAAAATTGATAGATAAATGGTAAGCGTCTGGACGCGTGATTGTTAGCCAGTTAATCTGGTCACTATATTCAAATTTCCTGACAGAGAAAAATAATGGCCAAGGACCGAGCATTAACTCTTGAAGCATTGAGGGTTATGGATGCGATCGATCGCCGTGGAAGCTTTGCCGCCGCGGCAGATGAACTCGGGCGCGTCCCCTCTGCACTGAGTTATACCATGCAAAAGCTCGAGGAAGAGTTGGATGTGGTGCTATTTGACCGTTCCGGGCATCGCACCAAATTCACTAACGTTGGCCGAATGTTGCTTGAACGCGGCCGCGTGCTGCTTGAAGCTGCCGATAAGCTGACGGTAGATGCCGAGGCCCTTGCCCGTGGCTGGGAAACGCACATCACCATCGTTTGTGAAGCGCTGGCCCCGGCGGCACTGCTGATTCCTTTAATCGAAAAGCAGGCGCTGAAAGCCAACACTCAGGTCTCACTGATTACTGAAGTATTAGCCGGTGCATGGGAAAGGTTGGAAAACGGCCGCGCGGATATCGTTATCGCCCCGGATATGCATTTCCGTTCCTCTTCAGAAATCAACAGCCGCAAGCTTTACAAGCTGATGAGCGTTTACGTTGCTGCCCCAGACCATCCAATTCATCTGGAAGCCGAGCCGCTTTCCGAAGTGAGCCGGGTGAAATATCGCGGGATTGCGGTGGCGGATACCGCCCGTGAACGTCCGGTTTTAACCGTACAATTGCTTGATAAACAACAACGTTTGACGGTGAGTAGTTTGGCCGAAAAGCGCCTTGCGCTGCTGGCAGGACTGGGCGTTGCAACCATGCCTTATCCGATGGTTGAACAAGACATCGCCGAAGGCCGTTTGCGGGTGGTCAGCGCCGAGTACAATCGTGAGGCGGATATCATCATGGCCTGGCGTCGCGATAGCATGGGCGAAGCCAAGGCCTGGTTCCTGAGAGAAATCCCTAAGCTGCTGGCAACGCGTTAGTCTTCGCGAGCGCCGAATCGAATATCGCGTCCGTGCTCGGCATCGAGATCCTGTGCCGGGCCGGTCGAGATGATGCCATAAGGATTGATCGTGGCGTGGCTGCGATAGTAGTGGTTGCGGATGTGTGCCATATCCACCGTTTCGGCAATGCCGGGCATCTGATAGATATCGCGCAGGAAGCCGTAAAGGTTCGGATAGTCGCTAATACGATAGCGGTCACACTTGAAATGAGTGACATATACCGGGTCAAAACGCACTAATGTGGTCCACAGGCGCAGATCGGCCTCGGTTAACTGATTGCCGGTAAGATAGCGCTGCTTGTCCAGAATCGCTTCTGCTTTTTCGAGCGCCGCAAACACGCCCTCTACTGCCTCGTCATAAGCTTCCTGGCTGGTGGCAAATCCGGCCTTGTAGACGCCATTATTTATTTCGGGATAAACCCATTCATTCACCTCATCAATTTTTGTGCGCAGCGATTCAGGGTAATAATCCCCTGCGCGCGCCCCCACTGCATCAAAAGCACTGTTGAAGATACGCATGATATCGGCGGATTCATTACTGACGATCGTTTGCTGCTGCTTATCCCACAGGATCGGCACCGTTACGCGGCCGGTATAATCATTTTGCGCGCGCAGATAAATTTCGTAGGCGTAATTCAGATGATAAAGGTCATCACCGGTAGCGGCAGGGAAATCGGTGGCAAAGGTCCAGCCGTTTTCAAGCATCAAGGGATGTACAACGGAAACCGGGATCAGTTTTTCTAACCCTTTGAGCGTGCGCATTACCAGGGTTCGATGCGCCCAGGGACAGGCCAGAGAAACATACAGGTGGTAGCGATCCTTCTCGGCAGTAAAGCCGCCTACGCCGTGTGGGCCTGGCTGTCCGTCAGGTGTGATCCAGTGACGAAACTGAGAGGTCGAACGTTTGAAGCGTCCGCCGGTTGACTTGGTGTCGTACCAGATATCTTGCCATTTACCTTCGACCAGCTGTCCCATAAGGGTTCTCCAGATAATTCCTATAACCATTAAGGCTAAAATATTAAGGGCGAGGTGATTAATCACATCGCCCATCTTGTTATTTGTCGATGACTCAATGCATCAAGTATAGCGCGTCACCGGCTTTGCCTGAGTGGTGTCGGCAAAGGCTTACCAATTCTTTTTCAGCAGACGGTCAATGCTGAATGCGCCAGGACCGAAGGCAAACAGAACCAGATAGCCGCCAGCGATGGTCAGGTTTTTCATAAACATCATCTGGTTAACCGGTACCGAGAAATCTACATGAAACAGCAGCGCAGTCAGGACAGTAAATACTGCAGTGATAATCGCCGTTGTCCGAGTTAAGAAACCGAACATAATCGCCAGACCGCCGCCAAACTCCAGCAGAATGGTCAATGGCAGAAAGAAACTCGGTACGCCAGCAGAAGCCATGTACGCGGCAGTTGCCGAGTAAGCATGCATTTTGCCCCAGCCAGCAACGATAAACAGAATTGGCATCAGGATACGAGCGATCAATACGGCTGAGTTTTGTACTTTGTTCATTGCTTTAAACTCCGATAAGAAGACCAAAAATTTGGTTCTATTTTTCATTTGATTAAAAGGTTCAACCGGTTTAGCGCCGTGCTGTGGCCTTGTTTGTGTTGATGGCGCTGATAATAGAGGGGAAAATTGGAGTTTGTAAGCAAGTAAAACTGTCTATAGGTATCAAATAAATTGAATGAAATTGGCGAGATAGATATTTGCTGTAGATTTATATTTAACTGACTAATTTCAAAGGGAAATAGTTTAGAGCAGTTAGCTTGTGGCTTAACTGCGCTAATGAATCATGAAGGTTTTGAGGTATATGCTGGCGAGTTGTTGAGAAGGGGGAAATGGAACGCTGTCGGTTATTACTTGCTAAAAGTCTTGCGGAACAGGCGTACGGTCCCCCAAATGCTGAATGCTCGCTTTGACCAGCGGATTAAGCGACTAGGGTGTCGAATGCTGTAAATGGCTGCCGCGCTTGACGCAACGACCAGATATTTACGGGCATCAAAAAGTTTGACCCACATGTGGTCAAGTTTGGTTGTGGAAATGAGCCAGTCATCAGCAGCGATCGCAAGATCGGCGCGTTCGCGCTCGATCTTGCGGAGTAATCTGGCTTTTTCAATTACGGGGGCAGGTTTGCTCATTCCTGGTCTTCCTTCTCCAGCAACGCACGATCAATCTTGAGCTGTCTGCGCGAGGCGCTCAGCAAGGTTGAACGTCGGGCTTTACCGATTGTCCAGGCACCTAAAATAATCGCCAGCAACAGTAAAACCGCCGTTGAGATTGCCATTGCCGTCAGTCGATATGCCGGGTCGATTGCGAAAAACAGCAAGACCAGCAGGCTCATCAAGCCAAAGGCGGTGAAAATCAGGGTGATGCAGGCCATCAGCAATAACTGGAAGAGGTTAGCTTTTTCTTCTTCCAGCTCGACGACGACTAGACGCAAACGTGTCTCAATCATCCCGACCATTATAGTCACAATGCGTTGAGCGCTATCGAGAATACCTCTTCCCGGTCCCTGTGGAGTCGTTCTTGGAGTTTCAGCCATAGGATTAACGGCGGGCTAAGAGTACGCCGATCACCACACCGACAGCAGCACCGATACCTACGCCTGTCCACGGTTTGTCGTGCACGTAATCGTCAGCTTTGCTGGCAATTTCTTTGGTTTGGCTGGCAATTTTCTCACCCGTGTCGCCGAGACGTGAACGGGTATCTGCCAGTAAGCCTTCTGCTTTGCTACGCAGTTTATCTAGCTCGGCTTTTGGCTTATCTGTAGAGCTTTGGAGCACTTCTTCAAGAGTATTTGCCAATGATTTCAGTTCAGCACGCAGATTGTCGGACGTTGAGTTACTAGCCATAATTCGTCACTCCATAACTTTATGATAAGAATATTAAAGATAGTCGGTTTTAGTCACAGTGCAAATGCGAATCCTCTGGTATTAAGCATAGCCCCCATTTCGCTGGAATAAGCTAAATTTTGGCTTAATGCGTTGAGACATCGTTCAATTCATGCAGGGCTTCATCCAGTTTCTTCTGCTGCTTGGCAATTTTCTCTTTGTTGCCTGTTGCCTGCACTTTTTTTAATTCTCGCGTGCGTTCGTTAACCTTTTCCTGTTTTTCGGCAATTTTTTGCTGTTTATCTTTTTGCAGGTCGGCTTCAGTACAGTTTGCCTGGCTCTCGCTGAGGGCCTTTTGCAATCCGGCGATTTGATCTTTGTTGTTGTGTTGATGGGCAATTTCAAGCTGTTGCTTGATTGCCTGCTGCTTGGTGGCACAGGTTTCGGAGGGTTGTGCGGCATACGCGTTAGAAGCCAGGGCCAAAGCCGGTAACACCAACAGAGCCGTTAAAGATTTTTTCATGATTCCCTTTCCTATTATCGATGAGGCGTCCAGAACGCCTTTTCCTTACCGATTTGATTCACACCACTTTTATTCAGCAGGTGAATATTAAGCTTTCTATGGGGTAACTATAGTGAGGCGGGAGGGAAAAGCTATTAAGCGGACTCTGAATCAGAAGACGGGCAGGATTAGCCAATTTTTGACGGGTCACGAATGATTTGGCTTGTCCATTCGTGAGATGACACCGGAGTGTAAGGCTGGATAGTATAGCCGCCCGGCAACAGGGCTTTTAGGGCTTCCTGAGCCAGATGCTGTTGGCGCGGCTGGTGCAGTTTTACTACCAGGCTACCGTCGGAAGGGGTGATGCTTTCGATCTCTACGCCGCGTTGGCTAAGACCCTGATAGAGATAAAAACCGTCTGGCAGATCTTCTCCCAGCTGGGCTGGGCTTATCTTGAACGCTTCCGCATTGTCAGGCATTTTCGGCAAAGCAATCACGCCCACTGTGGTCAGCATCAGCAGAACGGCAAAGGTCAGTGGCCAAAGGACATAGCTCTTTGAAAGCGTTAGCTTAAACATGTTGCGGATCCTGCCGGATAATAAGAGTTCATGCGTTTTTCCCTTTGGCGACTCGGTCGGCCTTTTTCTTTTTCCACAACACAATCACGGAACCCACCAGTCCGATGACCAGCAGCAACACTGGCAGCACCATCAGGCACAGCATCAGTTGGTCTTCATACTTTTTGAACAGCGGGGTCTTGCCAATGAAGTAGCCCAGGCTGGTCAGAATTACGATCCACAAGAACGCGCTTATCCAATTGAAGAACTGGAATCGTGCGTTGCTCAGACCGGATATTCCGGCAATAGTTGGCAAAAGGGTACGAACAAATGCTAAAAAACGGCCTACCAGCAATGCCGACAGGCCATGTTTGTGAAACAGTTGATGCGCGCGCTCATGATATTGCACCGGCAAATGCCCCAGCCAGCCTTGAACCACGCGCGTGTTGCCCAGCCACTTGCCCTGTATATAGCTAAGCCAGCAACCCAGACTTGCGGCAGTGGTGAGCAATACTAAAATCAGCGGAAAACTCATAGCGCCTTTTGCGACCAGCACGCCCACCAATATCAACAGGCTGTCACCGGGCAAAAAAGCCGCAGGCAGCAGGCCATTCTCAAGAAATATGATCACAAACAGCACAATATACAGAGTCCAAATCAGCGAAGGATTGGCCAGTGTTTCGTAATCCTGTTGCCAAAGGGCATGCATAAGTGAGCTGATAATTTCCATGGGACTTGAGAAACTCCAAAGATTTTATTTGGTAAACGAAATCGGCGGAGAAACAAGCTCGACGCTAATCGCTAACCGTATTGTGAGTTTCCTGTCGTGCATCACGCACAAAGCCCGCGATTCAAAAATGTTGCCTACGCATAAAGGCCGTAAGAAAACTGGTCTAACTGTAACAAAGTATCAATCAATGAAATAGGCCATTCTTGCGTTTAGTGGCGTTTGGTTTAACTTTGCAGGGGCTTTTTACACAGCCTGACATTACTGGACGCGATTTGACGGAGTTTAAGGCCTGGCAGGGGCGCAGGCGACTTTAAGAAAAGTCGCCTCGAGATGAAATGAGAGGTTAGACCTTGTTAAAACCCGATGTTGTCGTGTCCAGATCGACCACCGGATTCTCGGTATAAAGGTAGCGATCGACGTTAAACTCGAAGTCGTCGCTGGTGGCGCGGAACAACATCTGTTTGGTGTTCTCGAGATGCTGCCACATGGCCAATTTGGCGGCTTTCGGGTCGCGGCGGATTAGCGCTTTGAGGATCAGATCATGATCTTCACACCAGCTCTCGATAGATTTTTCATCAATATGTTCATGCAGTTTGCGCCAGTAGGGGTTGTGCAGGCGCTGGCTCCACATTTTCTCAACGATGACCGCCAACGCGCTATTTTGCGTCGACTGTGCGACCTGAATATGGAACTGTAAATCCCATTGTGAATCGCGGAAACGGTCTTCCTGTCGCGCCTGCTCCTGGATTTCCATCAGCCGCATGATGTCTTGCTTGTTCACCTGAGTAGCGGCGAACTCGGCAATATTGCTCTCAATCAGCTGGCGAGCTTGCAGTAATTCGAACGGGCCGGCAGAGTCAAATTCGCCTTCAGAATCAGGAAGCAGCAAGTTTTTTTGCTGATTCGACATCACGTGAATGCCGGAACCTTTGCGCACTTCAACATAGCCCTCGACTTCGAGCATGATAATCGCCTCGCGCACCACGGTTCTGCTAACGCTCATTTCTTCAGAAATCAGGCGCTCGGCAGGCAGCTTTTCACCAACGGGATAGATCCCTTTTTCGACGCGATCTTTAAGCGTCGCAGCGAGTTGTTGGTAGAGGCGTCTGGTTTCAGTCGGTTCCATGATTAAAGGCTCTTTAGTTAAGGTACGGCAAGTAAAGGGAGAGGTTGCGACCACTTGTTATACCAGTATAAGAGTATTAAGGCGGCAGTGGGAAGGGGGGCGCCCGTCTTGAATCGCAATCCTCATGTTTAACTCAGGGATTTAAGACGGGCGCGGGCAGAATTAAGCTTTAGCGGCATGCATTGGCGCAGTCACCGGGTTAACGGCGGAGCGGTTTTGCAGCACGGTCCAGATGATGATAGCGCCAAGCAGGTCGAAGACTGACAGCGCGGCAAACAGCGGGCTAAAACCGATAGTATCGGCCAAAGCGCCTACTACCAGGGCAAATAACGTGCTTGCGGTCCAGGCCGCCATGCCTGTCAGGCCATTGGCGGTCGCCACCTCGTTTCTGCCAAAGACATCAGAGGACAGGGTGATCAGAGAACCGGAAAGAGACTGGTGCGCAAAGCCGCCGATGCACAGCAGACCAATCGCCACGTACGGGCTGGTGAACAGGCCGATCAGCCCTGGGCCTATCATCAAAAGTGCACCCATGGTAACAACCAGTTTTCGCGAAACAATCAGGTTAACTTTGAAGTATTTCTGGAACAGAGTTGGCAGATAACCGCCGACAATGCAGCCAAGATCGGCGAACAGCATCGGCATCCAGGCAAACATTGCAATCTCTTTAAGATTAAAGCCGTAGACCTTGAACATGAACAGCGGGATCCAGGCGTTGAAGGTTCCCCAGGCGGGTTCTGCCAGGAAGCGCGGTAATGCGATGCCCCAGAACTGGCGATTTCGCAGGATTTCTCTGACTGACATCTTCTTCTGATTGGTGGTGTGGTGCTGAGATTCCTGACCGCCAAGAATGTATTCGCGCTCTTCATCTCCCAGCTTGCGTTGATCTTTCGGATGTTTGTAGAACACCAGCCAGCATACGGCCCAAATCAGGCTCAGTACGCCAGTGATTACAAACGCCATTTGCCAGCTGTGCATCACGATGGCCCAAACGACCAGCGGCGGTGCGATCATGCCACCAATCGACGAGCCTACGTTGAAATAGCCGACGGCGATTGAACGTTCTTTGGCAGGGAACCATTCGCTGCTGGCTTTCAGTCCGGCCGGGATCATTGCTGCTTCAGCCATACCGACCGCACCGCGAGCGATAGCCAATCCGCCCCAGCTGCTGGCCAGCGCTGTAGCGGCACAGAATAGCGCCCACAGGATGGCAAACATCGCATAACCGACTTTGGTACCCATCACGTCGAGCACGTATCCGGCGACAGGCTGCATCAGAGTGTAACAGGCGGAATAGGCGGCGATGATATAGGAATACTGTTGCGTGCTGATATGAAGCTGGTCTTGTAGCGTGGGGGCAGCAACGGCAATAGCGTTGCGAGTCAGATAACCCAGAATGGTACCGACCGTCACCAGACCGATCATATACCAGCGTAACCCTTTGATCTTACGCATTCACTTTCTCCAATATAAGAATCAGGCTGTGGATTGCACGTTTGCTGGTCCCACCTTGCAGGGACAACCATGCCGTATGAACCGCAGGATGTTGTGGCAAACGATCACAACTTGATCCTCACAGGGCGAAATCAAGATAACTTGTCATACAGATTTAAAATTTGAGTGACATCACAAAATCACTTTTAAATAGTGTGGATAATGAGTGGCACCATGATTTATGTGACAAATGCATCAAATTCAGGGTTTTATCGATTTTATTGTGATCTTTATTCAGTTTTAGAGCGCGAAGGTGGCTAAAATTAACGCTAGACGATAGTTTAAATTGGTGTGATAACTTTGTTTAAGCCGTAAAAACTCAGATCGCAATCAGATCATTATCAGACCTCACTCAGGTTTTAATCAGATCGGAATGGAAGAAGAGGAATTCAACATGTCGCAGTTTTTACCGGAAAATTTTCTGCTGGATACTGAAATTGCCCGCCGCCTGTATGATGAGTACGCTAAAGACCAACCGATTTTTGATTATCACTGTCATTTGCCTCCTGAGCAGATCGCGCAGAACTACCATTTCAAAAACCTGTATGACATCTGGTTGAAAGGCGATCACTATAAATGGCGAGCCATGCGCGCCAATGGCGTGCCTGAATCAATGTGCACCGGCGATGCCAGCGATCGGCAGAAATTTGATGCCTGGGCCGCGACAGTGCCTCATACCATTGGCAATCCGCTGTATATCTGGACCCATCTCGAGCTGCGCCGACCTTTCGGCATAACAGGAAAACTGCTCTCTCCCGCTACCGCTGATGAAATCTGGGATCAGACCAACGATCTGCTGGCTCAGGATCGCTTTACCACGCGCGGGATCATGCAGCAGATGAATGTAAAAATGGCCGGCACCACCGATGACCCAATAGATTCGCTTGAGCATCATAAAACTATCGCCGACGATAGCTCTTTCAAAATCAAGGTATTACCGAGCTGGCGTCCTGATAAAGCGTTTAATATCGAAGCTCCTGGCTTCAATGACTATATGCAGAAGCTGGCGCAGGTTGCCGATACTGAGATTTCACGTTTTAGTTCCTTGTGTGACGCGCTGATAAAACGCATGGACCATTTTGCAGCTCACGGTTGCAAGGTCTCTGACCACGCCTTGGACGTGGTGGTTTATGCGCAGGCCGACGAAGCTACGCTTGACGGCATTCTGGCTCGACGCCTCAGCGGTAAGCTGCCAAATAAAGAAGAGATCGCGCAGTTCCGCACGGCGGTGTTGCTGTTCCTTGGCTCTGAATATCACCGCCGTGAATGGGCGCAGCAGTATCACATCGGCGCGCTACGCAATAATAATCAGCAGATGCTCGATATTCTTGGCCCTGACGTCGGTTTTGACTCTATTAACGACCAACCTCTGGCCGAGCCGTTGTCTCGCCTGCTGGCGGCGCAGGGTAAGAACGGCGGTCTGCCAAAAACTATCCTTTATGGCGTTAATCCGCGTGATAACGAGGTATTGGCGACCATGGCGGGTAATTTCCAGGGCGAAGGCGTGCGCGGCAAGATGCAGTATGGCTCGGCCTGGTGGTTTAACGATCAGAAAGACGGCATGCAGCGTCAGATGCTGCAACTGGCTAATATGGGCCTGTTAAGCCGCTTTATTGGCATGCTGACCGACAGTCGCAGCTTCCTCTCTTATACGCGCCATGAATACTTCCGCCGCATTTTGTGCCAGATGATAGGTCGCTGGGTGGCCGAGGGCGAAGCGCCTGCAGATATCAATCTGCTAGGCGAAATGGTTAAAAATATCTGTTTCGACAATGCCAGAGAGTACTTTGCCATTGAGTTGCATGGCGGCTGAGGGGCAGCAGATATCGGCTCGGGTGGCTGTAGCAAATAACCCGTGTCGAATTGGCCCCAGGCAGTGCCCGGCAGATGAATAGCACATCAGCAGCAAACCAGACGCGCAGCAGTTTTGGCAAAGAGGATGTAAGTTGTCTATGAAAAGCACCATTCAGATTCATTCCGCAGATAATGTTGCCGTTGCGCTGCGCGATTTGGCGCAGGGAGAACAAATTACCGTTGCCGGGCTTGAGCTGGAGCTACAGCAGCCCGTGGCGCGTGGGCACAAGTTTGCCTTGCGTCCTATCGACAGCGGGCAAAACATTATTAAATACGGCCTGCCTATCGGTCATGCGCTGACGCCGGTGCAGCCGGGTGAATACATTCATTCGCAGAATGCTAAAACTAACCTTAACGATCTGGATCAGTATCAGTACCAGCCAGATTTTAGCCAGATCCCGCCGCAGATGGCCGATCGCGAGGTGTCACTCTATCGCCGTGCCAACGGGCTGGTGGGGATCCGCAATGAACTGTGGATCGTGCCGACAGTAGGCTGCGTCAATGGGATTGCCAGAATGATCCAGCAGCGTTTCCTGAAAGAAACCGCGCAGGCCGAGGGCATCGATGGCGTTCACCTGTTTACCCATCCTTTCGGCTGCTCCCAGTTGGGAAAAGATCATGAAAATACCCGCATCATGCTGCAAAACATGGTGCGCCATCCTAATGCCGGGGCCGTTTTGGTCATTGGATTAGGCTGCGAAAACAATCAGGTCGACGTCTTTCGTGAGACATTGGGAGAAATCGACGAGCAGCGAGTCAGCTTTATGGTCTGCCAGAAGTTTGATGATGAAGTCGAGGCGGGCGTTGAACGCCTGCACGCGCTGTATCAGGCGATGCTGGGGGATCAGCGTTCAGCTGGGAAGTTAAGCGAGCTTAAATTTGGTCTGGAATGTGGCGGCTCGGACGGGTTGTCCGGCATTACGGCTAATCCGCTGCTGGGGCGTTTCTCCGATTTCGTAATTGCCAACGGCGGTACCTCGGTATTAACCGAGGTCCCTGAAATGTTTGGTGCGGAACGGATTTTAATGAGCCGCTGCCGCGACAGTGCAACTTTCGACAAAACGGTGGAAATGGTCAACGATTTCAAACGCTATTTCATTGCCCATCAGCAGCCTATTTATGAAAACCCGTCGCCGGGTAACAAGGCAGGCGGCATCACCACGCTGGAGGAAAAATCGCTGGGTTGTACCCAGAAGGCCGGGCAAAGCCAGGTTGTCGATGTATTGAAATATGGCGAACGGTTGAGTCGTCCAGGCCTGAACCTGCTAAGCGCACCGGGTAATGACGCGGTTGCGACTAGCGCGCTGGCGGGAGCAGGCTGTCATATGGTGTTGTTCAGCACCGGTCGCGGCACGCCTTACGGCGGCTTTGTGCCGACGGTAAAACTGGCGACTAACAGCGAGCTGGCCACTAAAAAACCGCACTGGATCGATTTTGACGCCGGTAAACTGATCCACGATACGCCGATGGATCAGCTACTTGCCGAGTTTGTCGATCTGATCGTCGATATTGCCAACGGCAAATCCAGCAAGAATGAGCTGAATGATTTTCGCGAATTGGCGATCTTCAAAAGCGGGGTGACGTTGTAAAAGAAATTGTTCGCGATGTTAAAGGAAGGTAGCATATCGCCGCGTTTTGTTAATTGATACGCCACTGCTTTCTGCCTGACGTCCCCGGATTGGAACTCAAACAGAAGGTCTTTTCCGGGTATTGTGGGGATGTCACCGCATGACATATTACTGGTTTGCGCAAGGCGTTGGTTTATTGGCTTTTTGCGTCGGCATTACCATGTTTTTCAATCGTAGCGATCGCCGCTTCAAGCAGCAACTTTCGGCCTATAGCCTGATTATCGGCATTCATTTTCTGATGATGGGGGCGAATTCGGCCGGAAGCACCGCGTTGCTTAATGCTGTTCGCACCCAGCTGGCATTGCGCACGCGTAGTCAGTGGGTGATGTTGGTATTTATCTCGTTAACGCTGATTTTTGGGCTGGGCAAAGCCAAACATTTAATGGAGTTGCTGCCGGTCATTGGCACTGTGATCAGCACTTGGGCGCTGTTCCGCACCCGCGGCATGAAAACGCGCTGCATTCTGTGGTGTTCAACCTGCGGCTGGGTTGCGCACAATATCTGGCTGGGATCGATAGGCGGCACGCTGATCGAAGGCAGTTTCCTGATCATGAACGGTTATAATATTATTCGTTTCTACAGAATGCAGCAGCGCGGCATCGATCCTTTTGCAGTCGAAAGTCAGCTGGAAAAGAAAGAAACGCAGATCGAGCAAAAAGACGCTCAGGCGGAAACGGTTTAAGAAAACGGCCTCATGAACAGAGGCCGTTTCAGGCAAGTATTGAGTTAACGACAGGCTAGAACTAGTCGAGTTTTAGCTGTGGCAGCTGGGCGAAAATGCTCAACAGGCCTTCGCCCCAACCTTTGCGGATCATCTGAAAATAAGGATGATCCTCTGTAATACGATGCTGTTGATCCTTGCTGAAACTGTCTTTAGGATAGATCATCACGTCGAGTGGCAATCCTACAGACAGGTTGCTGCGCAGCGTGGAATCCATCGAAATCAAGGCGCACTGCATCGCCTGGTCCAGTCCAGTATCATACGTCAGCACGCGATCAATAATCGGCTTGCCGTACTTGCTTTCGCCTACCTGGAAATACGGCGTATCGTGCGTCGCTTCAATAAAGTTGCCCTGCGGATAGACGTGAAACAGGCGCAATCCTTCGCCTTGAATCTGACCGCCCAGCAACAGGTTGCAGCTAAAATCAGTCATGCTGCCCTGATTTGCGCCGCTGTCACGAGCAATGACCTCCCGCACCGTTTCGCCCAACAGGCTCGCCGCGTCGTACATCGACTCTACGTTGAGCATATTTGGACGATCCGGGTCCAGGCAACGTCTGTGCAACAGGCTGAGAATGCTCTGTGTGGTCGCCAGATTGCCGGCACTCTGAATCACCAGCAGGCGTTCATCACTCTGATGAAACACATGCAGTTTACGAAAAGTGGAAATATGGTCCACCCCCGCATTGGTTCGCGAGTCCGAAACAAATACCAGGCCAGAGGACAATCGCATGGCCACACAGTAAGTCATACCAGTTACCTATCTATTCAACGTTAAGTTATTGAGGGATATCGAGCATTTGAACCGCTGCAATCGTATGCATGTCTTCGCATCCTCCCCCCAGCCGGATGCCGCGCACCGGGCAGGCATCAAGATAATCTATACCGATAGCCAGTTTCAAATGTTGATTGGGCTGGCAAGTATTATTGGTCACGTCAAAGCTCTGCCAGCGGTCATCGATCCAGGCTTCTGCCCAGGCGTGAGTCGCCACGTGTTCGCTGTCCTGGCTGTACAAATAGCCGCTGACATAGCGCGCCGGAATGTTCAGACTCCGGCAGCAGGCGAGGAATACATGAGTATGATCCTGGCAAACTCCCTGTTCTGCGCCAAACGCTTGTGCAGCGCTGTCTTTCACCGTGGTGGTGCCAGGACTGTAAGGCATCTTGAGCAGTAGCTCGCCCATCAATGTGCACAGGCTCTGATGCTGCGCCTGCGGACGATAATAGCGCGAGGCGAAATCACGGATCGCCGCATCGGCATGGGTCAATGGACTGGTGCGCAGAAACACCAGCGGTGAAAGAATGCCAAAGTTGTCATCTTCGACATTGTCTTCAATTTCGACCACGCCGTTGGCTTCGATGGTAATTGCCTGATGCGGCTGATCGAGGGTCAACACGTGCAGCACGTTGCCGTAGGCATCAATAGTGCGGGTCGCGTATTCCGGCAGGCTCAGGTCCCAGGAGAGGATCTTCTGGTGGCTGGAATTCTGCGGCGTCAGACGCAAGTACTGCGTGCTGCGTTTGACCTGTTGCGCATAGGTGTAATGCGTTTTGTGGCTGACGTTAAGCTTCATTGTGCCTCCAGATAAGTTTGATGAACGCTTTCTGCAATCGCGCTGGTTTGGCTAAGGAAATCATGGAGCCAGGCGCTCAGCCCGATTTCCTGGATTTCAGCCAGCGTCGAGAAGCGAAGCTGGGCGTGCAGGGTATGGGCGCGGCGGCGCGGCAGGTTGCCGGTGGTGCCGCCGATCAATTCAAGCTGTTCGGTAATGACTTCGACGCAGGCCAGCAGCGATCGTGGAAGTTCACGGCGCAGGATCAGCAGGTCGGCAATGGTCTCACGGCTAAGTTGCTGTTTATAAAGAGTATGGAAAGCTTCTCGGGCGCTGACCGCGCGCAGCAGCGTATCCATGCGGTAATACTCGCGTACCGGATCCTCATCAGCGTCGAGCAGCTGATTTTTAGCTTCCAGCAGTCTGGCGGTACTGTCTGCACGCTCCAGCATGGTGCCAAGGCGGATAAAATACAGCGCATCGCTACGTAACAGGGTGCCAAACATCGCGCCACGAAACAGATGCGCGCGCTCTTTAACCCAGTCAAAAAAGCTGTCTGCGCCCGACGATCCCACACCCTGACGGCGGATGATTTTCATCTCGATCCACGAGGCGTTAATGCTTTCCCACACCTCCGACGACAGGCTGCCGCGCACCGCGTGGGCGTTATTCCAGGCCATTTGCATGCAACTGTAGATACTGCTGTGGTTGGCGCTATCGAGGGCAAAGAAATTCAACAGGTTGTTCATGGTGACCTGCTGATAGGTTTCGTTGAACAGCGTATTGGTACCGGTCAGTAACAGAGGCACCATCAGGTCATTGTTGTTGTCACGAATCGACATCATCGACAGCTTGTTGGTCACGTCCATCAGGCGGGCGATGTTCTCGGCGCGCTCCAGATAGCGGGCCATCCAATAGAGTTCACTCGCTGTTCTGCTTAGCATGCGTCATCCTCCAAAACCCAGGTATCCTTGGTGCCACCACCTTGAGACGAGTTTACCACCAGAGAGCCTTGCGCCAGCGCCACGCGGGTCAAACCGCCCGGAACCAGACGGATTTCAGCACCGGTCAGGGCAAAGGGGCGCAGGTCGATGTGTCGCGGTGCCAACCCTTCTTCGACAAAGGTCGGGCAGGTCGAAAGCGCCAGCGTATTCTGTGCAATATAATTTTGCGGGCGTGCGCGCAGCAGATCGCGGAAGGTGGCAATTTCGGCCTGCGTGGCTTTCGGGCCAATCAGCATGCCGTAACCGCCCGCCCCGTGAACCTCTTTCACCACCATTTTTTCTAGATTTGCCAATACGTAAGAGAGATCTTTCTCTTTGCGGCACTGCCAGGTCGGCACGTTGTTGAGGATCGGCTCTTCCGACAGATAGAAGCGGATCATCTCCGGCACGTAAGGGTAGATTGACTTGTCATCGGCGACGCCAGTGCCAATGGCGTTAGCTAGCACGACATTACCGGTACGATATACCGACAGTAGGCCGGGTACGCCTAGCATCGAGTCTGCGCGGAATGCCAACGGATCGAGGAAGGCATCGTCCAGACGGCGGTAAATCACATCGACCTTGCAAGGCCCGGCGGTGGTGCGCATAAATACCGCGCCATCTTTGACAAACAAATCAACACTTTCGACCAACTCGACGCCCATCTGCTGAGCTAAAAAACTGTGTTCGAAATAGGCGCTGTTGAAGCGGCCAGGTGTTAACACCACTACGGTAGGATCGTTTACCGGTGTGCTCTCGCGCAGGGTTTGCAATAAGTGAGAAGGGTAGCGGGAAACGGGCGCAATGCGTTGTTCGCTAAACAATTCTGGATAAAGCCGCATCATCATTTTGCGGTTTTCCATCATGTAAGATACGCCCGACGGGGTGCGCAGGTTGTCTTCCAGCACGTAATACTCGCCATCACCGCCGCGCACCATGTCGGTTCCGGCAATGTGCGCATAGGTATCGCGATGTAAATCAACGCCCTGCATGCAAGGCTGGTACTGTTCGTTAGCCAGGACCTGCTCGGCTGGAACCAGACCTGCCTTGAGGATTTTCTGGTCGTGGTAGATATCATGCAGGAAACAGTTCAGCGCCTGCACGCGCTGGCGTATCCCCCGGTCGAGCATTTGCCACTCTTTGGCCGGAATAATACGCGGCACGCTGTCAAACGGGATAAGACGTTCTGCGCCGTCATCGTCCCCATACACGTTAAAGGTAATTCCCACCCGGTGAAACAACAGCGCGGCTTCCTCTTTTTTGCGCTGTACGGCCTGTTGATCGGCCTGCTGTAACCATTGCCAGTAGGCGTCATAATGACTGCGGTGTTGCCCTTCAGCCATTAACATCTCATCAAAAAAGGGTGAATCGGAAAGGTCAATATTGATCATCATCACCTCACTGACATAACA
>CAWUIY010000076.1:0-17165 GCA_963922555.1 uncultured Serratia sp.
ATTGGTATGAGAAAGAAGTGCGTCCGGGCCGTAAAGTTGGGCACCTCAATCTTAATGATGCCGACCCGCTGCTGTTGAAAGACAACCTGCAGGCGTTGGTGCCATTACTGCCGGCAGAATATGCCAGCGGGATTGCCTGGGCTTTAGAAAAACTGTAATCAGTAGTTGATTAGCGAAAACTAAGGGAGCTAATGCTCCCTTTTTTTATTTCTAGCCTTGGTAGCTACGGAACAATGCCTTACCACGCAACAGTCTGATCCCCAGCCAGCCACCGCACAATGACAGTATCACCGCGCTGAGAATCGGCACTGACCACCACAGCACCATATTTGGCTGCCATGGGAAGTCGAACACTTTGCGTTGCAACAGCCACAGCGCAGCCTCGGCACCCACCGCCGCAGCAATTCCTGCGACCAGTCCCAGCACTGCAAACTCGCACCAGAGAGTACTTCGAAGCAGTTTTTTACTTGCTCCAAGGGTGCGGTAAACCACAAGTTCCTGACGACGCTGACGCATACCTACCTGAATTTGCGCCAATAGCAGCAAGCCGCCACACAGAATAACCAGAATTACCATCACCTCCAGCGCGCGGCTGACCTGCTGTAACACATCGCCGATTTGCCGCAGGATGGAACCGATATCCAGCAGGCTGAGCGTTGGGAACTGGCGGTTTAGCTCAACCAGTAATTGGCCGTTTTCCTGATAATGGAAGCTGGTCAGCCAACTTTGCGGCTGCGCATCCAGCGCGCCCGGAGGGAAGATAAAGTAAAAGTTCGGTCTTAGGCTGTCCCAGTCCACTTTCCGAATGCTAGAAATTTTAGCGCTGAAATCCTGGGTATCTCCGGTAAATGTTACTGTATCGCCGAGCTTGATCCCCAAACGATCGGCTATTCCCGAATCGATTGAAACCTCACCGGCTTTTGGTGGCCCACTCCCCTCCAGAATCTGATTATGTGCAGGCAGCCCCTGCATCCAGGTTAGATTGAGTTCTCGATCTAACGCTTCACGGCCAGAATCACCGGGTTTGATCAGATCGGTGGCTACCTGCTGATTAATTTTGGTCAGCCTAACGCGAACAATTGGATAAAACGTATCGGGTTCGACCTTGTGCTGGCGCAGGAAATCGGTCACCTGAGGCACCTGCTCTTTGGTGATATTGAGCAAGAAATAGTTCGGGCTATCTGGCGGTAACTGTTGCTGCCACTGGCTCAACAGGTCCCCGCGCAATACTAAAAGCAGTGCCAGCAGCATAAATGACATTGAAAAAGCGGCCAGCTGGCTTAGCGTGACCCACGGCTGGCGCAGTAAACGATTGATTGCCAGTCGTAGCCCTAAATGGCTCACCGTCAGGCGGCGTAATATCAGCAGGCTCAGCCAGCCGATACCGCCCAGCAGCAGTGAAAGGACGACAATTCCGGCAAGCAGCGCCCAAAGCAGCGAACTGTTGCCTACCAGCGCCACCAGCAAGCCAATGACGATAAGGGTAATTACCGGCAGAAAATAGCGCAATGGCCAGACGTTAGCGACCACGTCCTGCCGAAGCACTCTTAATGGAAGCGTGGCGACAAGTTGGCGATAAGGCCGCAGTCCCACCAGTAGTGAGATAACCACCAGCGCCCCCATGGCCCATACCCATGGCCAAAGCCCCGCCGCAGGTAACTTGCCCGGTAAGACCGGTGCCAGCATCTTGATAAGCAATGCCTCAAAGCCTAAACCAATAATGCTGCCTGCCACCGCGGCCAGGATCAGCACGGCCAGCCATTGACCGATAATCAGCTTTTGCAGCGCCCGTCGCCCTGCCCCCAACGTTTTTAATACTGCGACTAAATCATAGCGACTGCGGCAGTAATGGCTCATCGATACTGCCACCGCGGCAATCGACAGCATCAATGTCAACAATGCAGAGAGAGTCAAAAACTGCTGGGAGCGTTGCAGTGAACGGCTTAGCGCGCCGTCAGACTCCTCCATACCGTACCAGCGTTGATCGGGACGAAGAAGACCTTTCACTGCCGCGCCATAAATCGCAATATTCTGTGCGGATCCGGCAAACATATAGCGGTAAGTCAGACGGCTTCCCGGCTGGATAGCACCGGTTTTCGGCACGTCGTCGAGATTCATGATAATGCGTGGCGCGGTTTGGAACGGGTTGAAGCCTGAGTCCGGTTCCTGATTAATTACCGCAGTGATGCGCAACGTCGTATCGCCGACGTCGAGATTATCCCCAACCTTAAGGTTGAGCAGCGCCAGCAGACGTGGAGCCACCAGCACCGTTCCCGGGGCGGGTTTAATTCCTGCCGGTTGGGTCTCCAGTTTGCCATAGAGCGGATAAGCCAGATCGGTGGCTTTAACATCAGCCAGCTGTGGCGTATTGCCTGCAAAGGTCATGGTCATAAACGACAGCTGACGGCTGACTTTAAGCCCCTGCTGGCGGGCATCCTGAATCCACGCCTCGGTTATCGGGCGGGCAGACTGCAACACCCTGTCACCAGCGATAAAATCACGACTTTGCTCGCTCAAACCCTTATCCATGCGGTCGCTAATACTGCCCAGTGCCAGCACGCAGGCCACCGCCAGAGTCAGCGATAACCAGACAATCAACAGTGAGGGCGAGCGCCACTCACGCCAGAACCATCGCCAAATCATGCATCCTCCCACAATTTTCCGTCTCGTAACCGCAAACGCCTCTGACAGCGTGCTGCCAGTTGCTCATCGTGGGTAACCAGAATCAGCGTGGTGTGATTATCGCGATTAAAAGAGAACAGCAAATCGGCAATGCGTTCGCCGGTATGGCGGTCAAGATTACCGGTTGGCTCATCGGCAAACAGCAGTTTGGGCTTGCCAATAAAAGCCCGTGCCAGTGCCACGCGTTGCTGCTCGCCGCCGGAAAGCTGGGCGGGAAGATGGTGCAAACGCTCGCCAAGCCCTAACTGTTTAAGCAATTGAACCGCCTGCTCACGACTGCTGGCATCGGTTTCACCCCGCAGCAAAGCAGGAAGCTGAACATTTTCCAATGCATTTAGGGTCGGCACCAGCATGAAGGATTGAAAAACAAAACCCACATTTTTGGCTCTGAGCGCAGCGCGCCTTTCTTCGTTTAGTGCTGATAAGGGCTTGCCGAGCAGTGTGACTTCGCCACTGCTACCGTCGTCAAGACCGGCAAGAATCCCTAATAACGTTGACTTTCCCGAACCCGACTCGCCGATCAGCGCAATAGTCTGAGCAGGTTTGACAACCAGCTCAACACCGGACAGGATGGATAACTCATGTTCCCCTTGACCGACGTGTTTACTAAGATGATGAACTTCAAGTACGTTTTCCGCTGGCATCTTCCCTTCCTTCTGTTGATGGGAATATTGAGTTTTCGCGCCGCTGCTGCTGATACGCTGCTGATTGTAGGCGACAGTTTAAGTGCGGTTTACCGCTTACCGGCAAACACTTCGTGGCCTACGCTGCTGAATAATCAGTGGAAAAAGCGTAGTGGCTTGCCTGGCATTGTCAATGCGAGTATCAGTGGTGACACTTCTGCACAGGGCCTGGCTCGCCTTCCAGCCCTGCTGCAACAGCATCATCCGCGTTGGGTGTTGATTGAATTGGGGGCTAACGATGGCCTGCGTGGTTTTGCTCCGCAAACCATCAGCCAGACGCTGAGTCAAATCATCACTCTGGTTAAACAGGCTCATGCTCAGCCACTGCTAATGCAGATCCGCCTGCCACCCAACTACGGTAAACGATACAATGACGCGTTCTACGCGATTTATCCGGCACTGGCTAAGCAGGCCGATATTCCTTTGGTGCCATTCTTTATGGAGCAGGTGGCGATTAAACCTGAATGGATGCAAGACGATGGGCTTCATCCGAATCAGGCAGCGCAAAACTTTATTGCCGACTGGATGTCCGGCAAACTGGTTCCATTGGTTGCTCCATCAATGAGTAAACCATAATCTTTAATTATTAGGGGCCTTCAGCAGGTAAAGTTATGCAAAAAGCTGTTTTGATTACCGGTTGTTCAAGTGGAATCGGACTGGCTGCGGCACACGATCTCCGTAATCGGGGTTATCGCGTGCTGGCCGCCTGCCGCAAGGCACAAGATATCGAGAACCTTCGCCAACAGGGTTTTGAGACCGTTGAGCTGGATCTGGACGACAAAAACTCGGTGGCCAACGCGGCAACCAAAGTTATCGAATTAACGGGAAACCGGCTCTACGGCTTGTTTAACAATGCCGGTTATGGGGTTTATGGGCCTTTGTATGCCACCAGCCGCGAGCAGTTTGAACAACAGTTTTCCACCAATGTTTTCGGCACACACCAGCTAACTCAGCTTTTGTTACCCGCAATGCTGGCGCATGCCGAGGGACGAATTATCCAGACCAGCTCAGTTTTGGGACTGATCACAACCCCCAATCGCGGCATTTATGGTGCCAGTAAATATGCGCTTGAAGCCTGGTCTGATGCATTGCGCATGGAGCTACACGGAACAGGCGTTAAAGTCAGCATTATTGAACCAGGCCCCCTGCACGGCAATTTTACGAAAAACGTCAAACAGTCGCAGTCAGACAAGCCAATAATCAACCCAAGCAGTGCCGATAGATTTACGCTGTCATCGGAGGCAGTTTTACCAAAACTGCGCCATGCTTTAGAAAGTCCGCGTCCGAAATTACGCTATCCAGTCACGCTTCTTGCCCACGTTGCATCCGTGGCGCGGCGGCTATTACCAGGCCGACTGCTGGATATACTGCTTCGCAGCGGTGGTTGAAACTGATTTATACCGACCCCATTTAGATAGAAACGGAACGGACGAGAGAGAAAAGAATTCATGCTTGCACAACCTTTATCGATTGATATTAACGAATCAAATTTGCATCAGACGCTGGACCAGTCCATGACGGTACCGGTGATGTTTTATTTCTGGTCTGAACGCAGCCAGCACTGCCTGATCCTCGGCCCTATCCTTGATAAACTGGCCGCTGAATATGCGGGTCAGTTCGTATTGGCGAAAGTCGACTGTGACGCCCAACAGGGGATTGCCGGTCAATTTGGCCTGCGTTCGATTCCTGCGGTGTATCTGTTCCAGGAAGGCCAGCCGGTTGACGGTTTCCAGGGCCCGCAGCCTGAAGAAGTGATCCGTGAACTGCTGAGCAAAGTGCTACCTAAAGAAGAAGAAATTAAAGCCACTCAAGCTGCTGAGCTAATGCAGGAGGGCAAAGTCACTGAAGCCCTGCCGCTGCTGAAAGATGCCTGGCAGCTCAGTAATCAGCGTAGCGATATCGGGCTAATGCTGGCAGAGGCACAAATTCTGCTTAACCGCAGTGAAGATGCAGAAGCTGTATTAGCGACGATTCCACTTCAGGATCGCGATACCCGTTATCAGGGATTGATTGCACAAATTGATCTACTGAAACAGGCAGCCGACACCCCAGAGATTCAGCAACTGCAACAGCAGATTGAGAAAGATCCGCAGAATATCGATTTGGCTGTTCAGCTCGCCCTGCAACTGCACCAAGTTGGCCGTAATGAAGAGGCGCTGGAACTACTGCTGGGCCATCTGAGAAAAGACCTGGCTGC
The DNA here is from genome assembly GCA_963922555.1 of uncultured Serratia sp. Classification (GTDB taxonomy): domain Bacteria; phylum Pseudomonadota; class Gammaproteobacteria; order Enterobacterales; family Enterobacteriaceae; genus Rouxiella. Next base: position 5,563 of record CAWUIY010000076.1, read on the forward strand.
CGGTAATGGCGTTGCGCGCAAAACGCTGATGGATATTTTGGCCGCGCTTGGCACCGGCGATGCGCTAGCCGCGAAATATCGCCGCCAGCTTTATTCATTGCTGTACTAAATTCCCCTGCCGTTTAAAACCCTTTGGCTTGACGGCATTCCCTGCGCAGACAGGTTTTACCCCTGATATTGCTCTGATGCACGCGGTATTTCGCTCTCTCGAATACCGCATGCATTTTCTGCGAGACATCTCGCGAAACGCCCTTTCTCTTTGGCAGTATGCTTTTTACTCATCCCCCTCGGACTCTAAATATGCGATGATTTACCTGCTGCGGAGGCTTGCCGTAAGCACAGGGAAAGTTTTATCCGACATTTCGGTACATCTCATTACAGGAGTTTTCAGCCATGCTGACGTTTATACCCGTTGTGGTGGTTCTGGCGTTGATTGTGGTCTTCGCCGGAGTCAAGATTGTCCCTCAGGGTTTTCAGTGGACCGTCGAGCGCTTTGGCCGCTATACCAAGACGCTCATGCCCGGCCTTAATCTGGTTGTGCCCTTCATGGACCGCGTTGGTCGTAAAATCAATATGATGGAGCAGGTTTTAGATATCCCCTCCCAGGAAATTATCTCCCGCGATAACGCCAACGTCGCCATTGATGCCGTGTGTTTTATTCAAGTTATTGACCCCGCGCGTGCCGCTTATGAGGTCAGCAATCTTGAACAGGCTATCGTTAACTTAACGATGACCAATTTCCGAACCGTACTTGGCTCGATGGAGCTAGACGAGATGCTGTCGCAGCGCGATAACATTAATGCACGCCTGCTTCATATCGTTGATGCCGCAACCAGCCCGTGGGGCATTAAAATTACCCGCATCGAAATTCGTGATGTTCGCCCACCTGCTGAGCTAGTTTCTGCCATGAACGCGCAGATGAAAGCGGAGCGAACTAAACGGGCCGACATTCTCGAGGCAGAAGGCGTTCGTCAGTCGGCAATTTTGCGTGCCGAAGGTGAAAAACAGTCGCAGATTCTTAAAGCAGAAGGTGAGCGTCAGTCAGCTTTTTTACAGGCTGAAGCACGCGAACGTAGTGCAGAAGCAGAAGCCAAGGCCACGCAAATGGTCTCCGCGGCTATTGCGGCAGGTGATGTGCAGGCCATTAACTACTTCGTTGCACAGAAGTATACGGAAGCGCTGACAAAGATCGGTTCGGCCAATAATAGTAAAGTGATCATGATGCCGTTAGACGCGACCAGTCTGATGGGCTCGATTGGCGGAATTGCCGAGTTATTAAAAGAAACCAAAGGCGGAAAATAATGCTGCAGCAGTTGCTGGCAAGTCCACATCTGTTTTGGCTGTCGCTCGGCGGCGTGCTTCTGGCCGCCGAAATGCTTGGGGCCAGCGGTTATTTGCTGTGGAGCGGTGTTGCCGCAGCTCTGGTTGGCCTACTGGTTTGGGTCGTGCCGATATCCTGGGAATGGCAAGGCATAGCCTTTGCAGTACTCACTGTCATTGCTGCCTTGTTGTGGGCTAACTGGTTAAAACGTAAACCTGTGGAGCCTGCCAACAATGAGAGCCTGAATCAGCGCGGTAGACAAATGGTAGGGCTGCACGGCCATTTACTTGAGCAGCCTGAAAATGGCTACAGTCGAATCCGCATAGGTGACAGCACCTGGCGCGTAAGCTGTGCCGATAGTTTAAAAGTAGGTGAAGAGGTTACTGTTACCGGCGTTGAGGGAAATACTTTGCGGGTAGTGGGTTTGAGATAATGAATCACGGCAATGGACGAAAGCTCTTAGGAGGCAAGGTAATCTTCCGTCCCTGCCCTCACGGTTAATCTTTTGCATGGCAGCATCCGCTCAGATTATCGATGATTGGGCAAAATGCCCCTTCATCGCCTGGGCAAGACTCGGCCAGCGCCAGTAATTTCTGGCGCATTTCTGTCAGTTCTTCAATGTGTCTTCCGATTTCATCGGCTTTCTCTAACGTGCGCGCTTTTACATCGGCACTGTGTCGCTGCGGATTATTGAACAACGCCACCAATTCCTGGCACTCTTCAAGGGTAAACCCGACCTGGCGTGCCTGGCGCAGTAAAGTGAGTTCTTCTATTTGCTTGGGAGCATAGCTGCGGTAGCCATTTTCGCTGCGCATCGGTGCCGATACGAGGCCTTTTTCTTCATAAAAACGGATGGCTTTGCTGGTTAAACCGGTTTTTTTTGCCACATCGCTAATGTTCATTTTCGCTCCTTGACCTTCCCCTTGCTGGAAGGTTTATTCTATATCACGAGTGGAAATTGACCATCTTTTGATGTTTAACAGGGCACAAATTGCCCAGAGGATCAGCTATGACAAACACAACCGTATTGAACCTGCAAGGTCTGTCCTGTGGGCACTGCGTGGCTTCAACCCGTAAAGCGCTTGAAGCTGTAAACGGAACGCAAGAAGTTGAAGTCACTATCGACAAAGCGGTCGTAAAGGGTGATGCCAGCAGCCAGAGTCTGATCGACGCGGTCGAAAACGCAGGCTACCATGCCCAGCTTTCAGCGGACGAATCGTCCCCAAAACTGAGCCGCTGACTCCACTTGAAACTTCCTTGCCGGAACGTCAGTCAGCGGCAACCCCTTATGTTCCGGCATCGCCATCGGCTACGGCATCTCAGCCGGAAGAAGACAGCGTTCAGCTGCTACTCAGTGGCATGAGCTGTGCCAGCTGCGTCAACAAAGTGCAGAAAGCGTTGGAAAGCGTTGATGGTGTCAAACAAGCCAGAGTCAATCTAGCCGAACGCAGTGCGCTGGTTCGCGGTGCAGAAGATGCACAGGCTTTAATCGCTGCGGTAGAAAAAGCCGGCTATGGCGCGGAAATTATTATTGATGAGTCCCTGCGTCGCGAGCGACAGCAGCAGACAGCACGCAGCAGCATGGTCCGCTTTAGCTGGCAGGCAGCGTTGGGTCTGGCGGTCGGCCTGCCGCTTATGGCGTGGGGACTGTTTGGCGGTGACATGATGGTGACCGCCAATAACCAGCATACCTGGTTGGTTATCGGTGTTCTGACGCTAATCATAATGTTGGTCGCGGGCGGGCATTTCTATCGCAGCGCCTGGAAAAGCCTGATGCACGGTAGCGCCAACATGGACACGCTGGTTGCTCTGGGCACGGGGGCAGCATGGATATTTTCTTTCCTTGTCACCCTGTGGCCGCAGGCCTTTCCAACGCAGGCAAGACATTTATATTACGAAGCCAGCGTGATGATCATCGGCCTGATTAATCTGGGTCATGCCCTGGAGCAGCGCGGTCGTCAGAGATCCTCCAGAGCGCTGGAACGCCTGCTTGATCTCACCCCTCCCACGGCGCGCATTATTACTGATCAAGGTGAGAAGACGGTTCCTCTGGCTGAAGTAAAACAGGGCATGCTCCTGCGACTTACTACCGGTGATCGCGTGCCGGTTGATGGTGAAATTCAGCAGGGTGAAGCCTGGATAGATGAGGCGATGCTTACCGGTGAACCCATGGCCCAGCATCGTACGCATGGCGAAACTATCAGCGCCGGTACGCAGGTAAAAGACGGCAGCGTACAGTTTATTGCTCAGGCGATTGGCGGTCAGACTCAGCTGTCGAGAATTATCAAACTGGTGCGCGAAGCGCAAAGCAGCAAGCCGGAGATTGGCAAGCTGGCTGACAGAATTTCGGCGGTATTTGTTCCCACAGTCGTCCTGTTCGCCTTGTTCAGCGGCGCTATCTGGTATTTCTTCGGGCCTCAGCCGCAATTGATGTACACGCTGGTGATTGTAACTACCGTGCTGATTATTGCCTGTCCCTGTGCCCTCGGACTGGCAACCCCGATGTCGATAACCGCGGGCGTTGGGCGAGCCGCAGAGTTTGGCGTATTGGTCAAAGACGCCGATGCCCTGCAAAAGGCCAGCACTCTTACTACGTTAGTGTTTGATAAAACAGGCACCTTGACTGAAGGCAAGCCTAAGGTGGCAGAGATCCACCTGTTCAATGACACCACCGAGGTTCAGGCTTTAAGCTGGGCAGCTTCATTAGAGCAAGGTTCACACCATCCACTGGCGCAGGCAATCGCTGAAAAAGCCGCGGGGCAGCCAAAAACCGAGGTAGCAAATTTCCGCACTCTCGGCGGCCTGGGCGTCACCGGAAACATTAATAGCACGGCTTTATTACTGGGCAATCGCGACCTGCTCGAACAACAGCAGGTAAGCTGCAACGATGTAGATATGCTGATGTCTCAGCAGGCCGCCGAAGGCTTTACTCCTGTTTTGCTCGCGGCCAACGGCAAGGTTGTCGCGTTGTTCTCGATTCGAGATTCGCTACGTGAAGACAGTATCGAGGCGTTACAGCGTTTGCATCAACAGGGCTTTAAGCTAGTGATGTTGACCGGCGATAACCCGGTAACCGCGAGAGCCATTGCCAAATTGGCTGGCATAGATGACGTTATTGCCGGCGTGCGACCGGACGGAAAAGCCGAGGCAATTAAAGCGCTACAGGCGCGGGGAGAACAAGTCGCGATGATCGGCGACGGCATTAATGATGCCCCAGCTTTAGCCCAGTCTGATGTAGGTATTGCAATGGGTGGCGGCAGTGACGTGGCGATTGAAACGGCATCGATTACTCTGATGCGACCGAGCCTGCACGGCGTTGCCGACGCACTCGCTGTCTCAAAAGGCACACTGCGTAATATGAAACAGAATCTGCTGGGGGCGTTTATTTATAACGTGATTGGCATTCCTGTTGCTGCAGGAGTCCTGTTCCCGCTAACCGGAACGTTGCTAAGCCCTATTGTTGCCGGAGCCGCGATGGCCTTGTCATCGATAACCGTCGTCGCTAATGCAAACCGTCTGCTGCATTTCAGGCCGGAAAACAGCGCCGCAGGCAAAAGTAACTGATAACAAATAATTAGCCGTTCAAGAGTTTTACCCCTGTTCCCTATTGCCCGTTGGCGCTAGCATGAAAGGCATTCGGAACAGGGAGACAACGCATGATACGGGAACTATTACTACGACTAGCTCGCTGGAGCGGCTTGCTTTCTCCCACACAGTATTCTTATCCAGCCATCGATATCTCACTCGCCGGTGGCCGTAATTTTCATCTGGTGGGCAGCATCCATATGGGTACACAAAATATGGCACCGCTGCCGCGCCAGTTAACTCGCAAGGTCTCACAGGCAGATGCGCTTATTGTTGAGGCTGATATCAGCGGGAGTGAATCGCCGTTTGGTGAACCGGAAGGGATAGCGCCGCTGAATGAGCGAATTGATGAACAGCAGTATCAGCACATAGAGCAACTGTGCACTGAATTAGGCACCCCGCTCTGGTCTCTAAACCATCTGCCATGTTGGCAAATTGCCCTGATGCTACAGGCCACACAGGCCCAGCGTTTAGGCCTGCGTGGAGAATATGGAATTGATTTTCAGTTGCTGAACTGGGCCAAAACGCAGCATAAAAAAGTTATTGAACTGGAAGGCGCAGAGCAGCAGCTCGAATTGCTAAAACAATTACCCGAAGATGGACGCAGCCTGCTTGATGACACTCTGACCCACTGGCACACTAATGCCAGGTTGTTACAAACCATGATCAGCTGGTGGCTCGACAGTCGTCCTTCGATAGGCATCGAGCAATTGCCCGCCACTTTTGGCAACGCGCTTTATGACGTGCTGATGCATCAGCGCAACCAGCGTTGGAAACAGCAACTTGAGAGCATGCCAGCAGGAAATTATGTCGTTGCGGTAGGAGCCTTGCACCTCTACGGTGAAGGAAACCTTCCTAACCTACTGAATAGTAAAAATTAAAATCTTTCCCTCTTTATTAGATAAAAAAATGGCCAATATTTCTATTGGCCAGTCAAAGAGGAATTTCATTTTTATTAATTATCGCGGCAGCATGGAGTTCTTGAGGAATCCATACCGGCGCGCGTAGGTTAGCAACGAGTGCGACATCTGGCAACTCTCAATCTGATTAAAATTCGCACTGCGTGATCAAATTTCATACTTTGTTCTTATGTTTCAAAACATTGTGTAATGTGATTATTTTTTAGCTAATCAGGTCGGCTGGTGTGTAAGGCTGACTTTGTTAAATGGAAAAGAAAATGACGCCTGCCGTAAAACTTTTAGAAAAAAATAAAATCAGTTTTACCCTCCACGCCTATGAGCACAGCAGCGATGAAACTCACTTTGGTGATGAAGCGGTAAAAAAACTGGGCCTGGATGCCGCGCAGGTTTATAAAACGCTGCTGGTTTCCCTCAATGGTGAAGCAAAAAATCTTGCTGTCGCGGTAACGCCGGTAGCGGCGATGCTTGATCTCAAGAAAGTCGCAAAAGCGCTGGGTGCTAAAAAGGCGGATATGGCCGATCCTCAACTGGCGCAACGCGTGACAGGTTATTTGGTCGGGGGCATTAGTCCTCTGGGTCAGAAAAAACTCTTACCAACAGTGATTGACAGCCCAGCAGAGCAGTTTTCCACTATCTTCATCTCGGGTGGCAAGCGCGGACTCGATCTTGAGCTGGCAGCGACGGATCTTTGTCGTTTACTCAACGGGCGCTTTGCCGATATCGCAAAACGTGAATAACGCCCCCTACTTCTACTCTTACCCACAACGATAAATAAAAAATTATGACTGATAGAACAGAACCACAAGTGCAGAACAAGGAGAGCGCGTTAAAAGGCACGGCGTTTAAAGTGCTGACAGCAATCAGCGCCTCTCATCTGATTAACGACATGCTGCAATCGCTAATTCTGGCGATTTATCCTCTGCTGCAAAAAGAGTTTACGCTCAGCTTTACGCAGATAGGCGTTATCACACTGACCTATCAGATCACTGCCTCGCTGCTTCAGCCGTTGATTGGGCATTATACCGATAAGCATCCAAAGCCATACTCGCTCCCAGTGGGTATGGGCTTTACGCTTGCCGGTCTCCTATTACTCGCCGAGGCCCAAACCTACGGCGTAATTTTGATTGCGGCCGCACTGGTTGGAACCGGCTCTTCGGTGTTTCACCCCGAGTCTTCACGCGTGGCCAGGATGGCTTCTGGTGGTCGTCATGGGCTGGCGCAGTCGCTGTTCCAGGTTGGCGGCAACTTTGGTAGCGCGCTTGGGCCGCTGCTGGCGGCAATTATTATTGCGCCTTACGGTAAGGGCAATGTTGCCTGGTTCGCAATGGTCGCATTGCTCGGTATGATCTTGCTGTTGCAGGTTAGTCGCTGGTATAGCCACCAGCAGCAGCTGGCAAAAAAACGCGGCCCGGCACCGGTAGCAGTCAGTCATTTGCCAAAACGTACCGTGGTGTTTTCACTGGGCATTTTACTTATGTTGGTATTCTCGAAATATTTTTATCTGACCAGCCTGAGCAGTTATTACACTTTCTATCTGATTCACAAGTTTGGCGTATCGATTCAGAATGCGCAGTTTCACCTGTTTGCCTTCCTGCTCGCCGTAGCAGCCGGGACCATTCTTGGCGGGCCGATTGGCGACAAGATTGGCCGTAAGTATGTGATCTGGGTGTCCATTCTCGGCGTCGCACCTTTCACCCTTCTACTTCCACACGCCAACCTTTTCTGGACCAGCACATTGAGCATCATTATCGGCGTGATTCTGGCTTCCGCATTCTCGGCAATTTTGGTTTATGCCCAAGAGTTGATACCGGGGAAAGTCGGCATGGTATCAGGTTTGTTTTTTGGACTGGCCTTTGGGATGGGTGGCCTGGGCGCGGCGGTGCTCGGATATGTCGCGGATAAAACCAGTATCGAGCTGGTTTACCAAATTTGTGCTTTCCTGCCTCTTTTAGGGATCCTCACCGCCTTTTTACCAAATATCGAACGCAGGTCCAAGTAGTTACCGCGTAAAATGCTATATTAACAATGCTGGTAAATTTTCTGATTAACGAATAGCCCTCCTGCAATCGAGGGCTTTTTTATCAGCGTTTCACGCAAACCAAGAATTACGCTAAATTCCAAGTCTACAGCTCAGTTCATTTCCACATAATCTCCACGTTAATACATAAAGTAATTTTAATTGATTAATTTAATTTCAGGAGAAGATGACTTGAGAATACTCCCTATTGTTTTTATATATTTACTTTGTGTATACATGTCATGGATGCCATTATTTCACCCGAATGCGTGGATTTCATGGGATCTTGGTGCTCATTTATCCAGGGCGCTATCTACCGTGGATGAGTTAAAACAAGGACAGTTCCCACCATATTTTGATTTTAACTATCATTTGTACCCCGGCTATTCGTGGAATATATTTTATCCTCCTCTCGATAATTTCATCATGTCGTTCTTTCAATACATTCAAGGAAATTTAAATAATGTACTAAAATCTACGTCATTTGTGATTTTAGTTCTGTCGACGGTGATTTCATTTTTTTCTTTTAAAAATTTAGGTATTGCCCGCGCTAAGCTTCTCACCTTATCAATGATGTTCTCATGTTCAATATACATGGTGGATAATATTTTTGTTCGAGGTGCGATTCCAGAATCTTTAGCGATTTGCTTCGCCCCACTATTTATTAGCAGCCTTCTTAAAAGAACAGAACCCAAATCTTTCCTCGTCATGGGGCTTGCAAGTGCAGGTATTCTCTTGTCAAACATCCCCTCGTTTATGGCTTGTACTATAGTCGCCTTAGCCTTTGCAGCCTTTAAAAAAGACTCTATCTCATTCTTTATAAAAAGCTTTTTTGTTTGTTTATTATTAAGCTCTTTTTACATTTTTCCATTAATTTATTCTTTGCATGGACAAAGTTTTCATTTAATTAATGCCAACTTCTTTGCAAGTATGAGCGATAAAAGTTTAGGCCTCTACGATCTGGTCTCAGGTGAAAAAATAAAAACAGGCATTTTGAAGGGAATGTCTTTAGGTATTGGTTGGCCTATATTTTTGCTGTTATTGCTAGCATTATATAATAATTTTAAAAAATTAACTTTTACTCCAACGCTGATTTTAACATTTATAGTAATTAGTGGGGCTAATTATTCATTTCTACCAACAATTCTACAAAAATTAAGTCTTCTACAGTTTACCTGGAGGCTTGTGCCTTATTTGCTTTTACTTGTCTTGATCCAGATAGCCGAAAGCGACAAGGTTAAAAACAAACATCTTCTGGCATGCCTGTTTTTGACTAGTCTAATGAGCACCTCAACTTCGGTTGAGAAAACCAGCTCATATGACATTACTCAGGAAAACTTCAGCACAGGTACTTTCGAGGATTATACTCTAACCAATGCCCGAAAAATTGATTTACCAAAAGGAAAAATACTTTGCTTAGATAGTCAAAACGATGAAACATTGGTCGATTTCACAGAAAAAAGAAATTCCAGCGGCATGCCGGTGTTCGAGTTTAACAGTAAAACTGATGGCAAATGTATTATCCCCGTAATGGCTTATAACTCACTGATGCTAGATGGAGAGCGAAACATCATCAATGGATTTTTTTATCACAGCACTTTCAAAGGAGATAATCGAGCAGAAGTAGAACGAACAGTGGCGTTTAAATTAATGTATGGTCTGGGAGCACTGCTAAGTCTTATCACTCTTATTTTTATAATATATAAATTTTCCGGTAACGTAAGGCAACTTTTTTTTAAAAGCTATCTTAAGGTTGCTGATAAGTAAATGAGCAATTCACCCGCTGCAACGGCCGATTGAATCATTTACACCCATGAATTAAACATTTCCTTACACATTGGATATTTATTAATTTACACTCAGGGCTACCAGGTTACGTTGTTCCATGCATAGCGAGAGGGAATCTTGATGCATAATTCTACCCCCCTGATTACCACCATTGTAGGCGGCCTCGTGCTCGCCTTTTTGCTCGGTATGCTGGCAAATCGGTTGCGTATCTCTCCGCTGGTCGGATACCTTGCCGCTGGCGTGCTTGCGGGCCCTTTTACTCCCGGTTTTGTTGCCGATACTTCATTAGCGCCCGAATTAGCTGAAATCGGCGTCATCCTGCTGATGTTTGGCGTTGGGTTACATTTCTCTCTGAAAGATTTGCTGGCAGTAAAATCGATTGCCATCCCCGGCGCGATCCTGCAGATTGCGGTGGCAACCGTTTTAGGGATGGGCCTTTCGCACTTGATGGGCTGGAACCTGACCAGCGGATTAGTCTTTGGCCTTTGTCTGTCGACGGCCAGTACGGTAGTGCTGCTGCGCGCGCTGGAAGAACGCCAACTGATTGACAGCCAGCGCGGGCAAATCGCGATTGGCTGGCTGATTGTGGAAGATCTGGCGATGGTACTCACGCTGGTTCTGCTACCCGCGATTGCTAATATGATGGGTAATCAGCAAGTTAGCGCAGGACAATTGTTTACCGAACTTGCGATTACTCTCGGTAAAGTCATCGCCTTTATTATTCTGATGATTGTAGTAGGCCGCCGTCTGGTGCCATGGATCCTCGCCAAGTCGGCAGCAACCGGCTCGCGTGAACTGTTTACTCTGGCGGTGCTGGCGCTGGCACTTGGCATTGCTTTTGGAGCAGTTGAGTTCTTCGATGCTTCTTTTGCTCTGGGGGCCTTCTTTGCCGGGATGGTGCTCAACGGTTCAGAGCTTAGCCAGCGGGCGGCTCATGATACCCTGCCGCTGCGAGATGCCTTTGCCGTACTGTTTTTCGTTTCGGTCGGCATGTTGTTTGACCCGATGATCTTAATTCATGAACCTTTGGCGGTGCTGGCTACGCTGGCGATTATCCTGTTTGGTAAATCCGCTGCCGCCTTCGTGCTTGTCCGGATGTTTGGACATTCCCAGCGTACTGCGCTAACGATTTCCGTGAGCCTGGCTCAGATTGGCGAGTTCGCCTTTATTCTTGCTGGATTAGGGATTTCTCTTGGCATGTTGTCGGCGCATGCGCGCAATTTAGTACTGGCTGGCTCGATCTTGTCGATCATGTTGAATCCGCTGCTGTTCTCACTGCTGGAAAGCTATCTGATCAAGACGGAAGTGATTGAGGATCAAAGCCTTGAAGAAGCAATCGAAGACGAGGCGCAAAGTCCGGTTTCATTTTGCGATCATGCTGTGATTGTCGGCTATGGGCGAGTTGGCAGCCTTTTGGGCGCCAAACTGATTCAACAGGGGATCCCGCTGGTCGTCATTGAGAATTCGCGGCCAAGAGTGGAAGCCCTGCGCGAACAGGGAATTAGCGCGGTACTAGGCAATGCAGCGAATCCGGAAATTATGGAGCTGGCGGGCCTGGAATGCGCGCGCTGGCTGCTACTGACGATTCCTAATGGCTACGAGTCCGGAGAAATCATCGCTTCAGCCCGCACCAAGCGCCCCACCATTGAGATTATCGCCCGCGCTCACTATGACGATGAGGTCACCTACATCATGGATCGCGGGGCAGACAAAGTGGTCATGGGCGAGCGTGAGATTGCCCACAACATGCTCGACTCAATTAACCTCGGAATGCAGTCCACCGCAAGCCCGATGAGCTGACATAAGTCAGTGATTCGGGTGAGCGAAAGAAGCTAACGCAGCTAAGGTGCACAGGGCGACACGCAAAACTAATCCTCTAAGCCATGTGTATCTTGGCAAGGCAGCAATTGAGCAAATCCCGATGAGCTGACATAAGTCAGTGATTCGGGTGAGCGAAAGAAGCTAACGCAGC
>CAWUIY010000077.1:0-17160 GCA_963922555.1 uncultured Serratia sp.
GCGGCAAACGAGCGCATCCCCGGGAGCTTACACTAGTAAGTGACCGGGGTAAGTGGGAGAAGCCAACGCGGTTGCCGTTTAAAAGATAATAACGCGAGGCGATCCTCTAAATATTTTAAGCGGCAACAAGGCGGCAAACGAGCGCATCCCCGGGAGCTTACACTAGTAAGTGACCGGGGTAAGTGAGGGAAGCCAACGCGGTTGCCGTTTAAAAGATGACGAGGATTTATTTGATACGGACGAGCTGATCTTCTACGACCTTCCCCTTCACCGCGCGATTCCTGATACGGCGCGACCACATGGCGGTGAGTATTGGTACCAGGATTGAGGTGACTATGACCGAGGTAGCGACCAGCGCGGTTGCGGCCGGAGCGGCGGCCTTAAACTGGGGGACCATTTCGGCTATCAGTACCGGCGTCGCCACTGCCGCTCCGGCCGAACTTGAAGCGGCTAATCCAGCAGTACCATCACCGCCACCAATATACTTGTCAGCCAGCATTAATGGGATCCCCGTTATAACGATGACAGCAAACCCCAGCAGTATCCCTAACAAGCCGGTTTGAGCAATCACGTTGAGATTAATGGTATTGCCTAATGCAAAAGCAAAGAATGGGATCAGGGTTTGGACTGCTTTTGAGAAAAACTCACGTAATTCAGGGTCAAGATTACCTAGTGCAAAACCGACCAGAAAAGGCAAAACAGCACCGATAAATACGTGTGGTTCAAAGGAGGCAATACCGGCAGTGCCCAGAATAATCATCGTCATTAACGGGCCGGATTCCAGTGACATCAGTACGAATGCCCCTGCTTCCTCTTTAGTACCGTATTGTTGCATCACTGAGGCATAAAGCCCGCCGTTGGTCATGTCCATTGAGGCAACCAGTGCCAGCGTTGAAAGCCCGGCAAAGAAGCCTATCTCGACCCCCTGTTCGGGAATAAACTTCGATGCCAATGCTGCCACCACCCAGGCTACGGCAATCTTGGTAACCACCAGCGTACCCGATTTACGTAATACGGTACCCGTGGCGCTAAGCTTGATTGACGCCCCCATGCAAAAAAACCACACGGCCAGAATTGGCACGGTACCCGTGATCAGCCCATTGGTGAAAGAACCTAAATATTTACCAGAATCGGGTGCCAGCGTATGGCATACCGCGCCGATAAACAGAGGAACCAGCATCATCCCTCCTGGGATTTTTTCGATTGCACGTTTGATTTTCATGTAATACCCACCAGGTCAGTAGATCGTGAAATGCGATGAAGGAGCCTTATTCAGATTTAACGACGAATTTATGCTGCTGGGCGGTAAGGTAACGGCTTCTGAAAAAGAGAAAAGTGATCGAACGCGTAAAAATGAAACGATGTTTCTTTTTTTATGATTTATAGTTTCGGTATTGTGACAAGGGCAAAAAAAACCGTATCCTTTAGATACGGTGTAAATTATTCACAATCGAAATGGTTGTATGAGCGGCTACTGGCCGTAATAAGCATTTTCACCATGTTTGCGCAGATAATGTTTATCAAGTAAGGCCTGCTGCATAGTTTGCAAATGCGGGGTAAGCTGTTGCGAAAAAATGCCCATATAGGCGATTTCCTCAAGCACTACTGCATTATGCAAGGCATTTTCAGCCGTGCTTCCCCAAGTGAATGGACCGTGTGAATGAACCAGAACTGCCGGAATATCACGGGCTGACAACTGCCGCTCAGCAAAGGTTTTAACAATAACCTCGCCGGTTTGCCATTCGTATTTTTCAGTAATTTCCGCTTCAGTCATTTTACGCGTACAGGGGATCGCGCCATAAAAGTAATCGGCATGGGTAGTGCCCCAGGCCGGAATATCCAGCCCAGCCTGCGACCATATAGTGGCATGACGCGAGTGGGTATGCACAATGCCGCCTATCTCTGCAAAATTGAGATACAGGACTCGATGCGTGTCAGTGTCCGAAGAAGGTTTTTTAGTGCCTTCTATCACTTCGCCGCTTTCAACCTCCACCACCACCATATCCTCCAGCCGCATATGCTGATACTCGACACCGGAAGGTTTAATAACCATCAATCCTAGCTGGCGATCAATCGCGCTGACATTACCCCAGGTAAATGTCACCAAATTATGACGCGGAAGTGCCAGATTGGCTTCAAGTACTTGTTCTTTCAATTGTCTAAGCATCGGCTCGCCCTCATTCAACTCTTTATTCTATTCTCGGAGCGCTGGACAAAAGGGGGTATGGTGAAAATAGCTAAAGAGTAAGCGCGGTTCTGCTGCAATTGAAAAATTGTCTTCAAGGTAGCCTTTTGTGCTGTCCTGAATAGATGCCTGGATGAATTAAGACAATTTACCTATTCGTAAAATTCCTTAACCAGTAATTTATGTTAATCCCGCGGAGATGCCAGTTATTTACTATACTAATTGATGTTCGAAATGAGATCCTTTCTGAGGAGAATGACAATGCTAATAAATAAACGTATTGCCAGTATTGGTTTAGTGCTTGTAGTTGTCATGTCGGTAAGCGCGTGTGGACATATGTCGAATCGTGGACGCAACACGGCAATTGGTGCGGGTGCAGGTGCCTTAGGTGGTGCGGTGCTTACCAATGGTAGCGCTTTAGGCACCCTCGGTGGTGCAGCAGTGGGTGGTGTAGTCGGCCATCAGATCAACCGATAAGATAAAATCCCAGTCAGATAAAAAAAGTAAATAATTTTTGACGTCGATTTTCCAAACAAAAAATATTAACTGTTTATCCTCTGCGGCAATCGCTCCCGCTTATTCAATTAGCGGGAGCAAAAAAATTAAAACGAATTATTATTCACAGTCTGCTGCAAAATAAAAATTGCAGCAGACTGTTATTAATAAATGCAGAGCCATTAACCGCCCGCAAGTTTGACTTTCATTCCTTTGGCTTCAAGCAATTGCTTGAGCAAGTCACGTTTATCACCCTGAATTTCAATCACGCCGTCTTTGACCGATCCGCCACAGCCGCATTTTTTCTTGAGTTCAGCAGCTAGTTTGTCTACGGCCGCATCGTCAAGATCAATGCCGGTTATCAGACAAACACCTTTGCCTTTTCTACCGCTGGTCTGACGCTGAATACGCACCACACCGTCGCCCTTAGGCCGTTCTACCCTGGCTTTTGGTTCTTCAATTCTGCCACTCTCGGTGGAATAGACTAAACGGCTGTTATCGTCGCTTTTCATCAGCTCGTTCCTTACACCAGCGAGGCACGAATATCACGCAGCGTTTGTGCCGGATCGGAAGACTGAGTGATCGGGCGACCAATCACCATATAATCGACACCGGCAAGCTGAGCATCACGAGGCGTCATGACGCGACGCTGGTCATCGGCTGCACTGCCCGCAGGACGAATTCCAGGGGTGACTAATTTGAATTCCTGGCCCAGCTGCGTTTTAAACGCCACGGCTTCCTGCGCAGAGCAAACTACGCCATCAAGGCCGCAATCGCGCGTCAGCGTTGCCAGACGCAGCGCATAGTCTGCAGGGCTGAGGGCGATGCCCAAATCCGCCAAATCGCTGGCTTCCATGCTGGTCAATACCGTCACGGCAATCAGCAACGGCGCGTCTTTGCCAAATGACTGCAATGCGTTTTTTGCCGCCTTCATCATGCGGGCACCACCGCTGGCGTGAACGTTTACCATCCAGACCCCCAAATCTGCCGCAGCAGCAATCGCGTGCGCTACGGTGTTTGGAATATCGTGGAATTTAAGATCGAGAAAAACATCAAAATCGCGAGACTGAAGGTCTTTAACCAGCTGTGGGCCAAACAAAGTAAACATCTCTTTGCCAATCTTGAGTCGGCAGTCACGCGGATCGATGCGATCGACAAAATCAAGCGCGGCTGACTTATTGGCGTAATCAAGTGCGACTACAATAGGTGATGATTTCAAGTCGTTATTGTGAGGGTTATTTTCTGACTTCATTTCTTCAACCTTTTGTGAATTTTAAACGAAAAGAGAGTAGGACAAAATTCTGACGCCCGCATTCTACATGGCGTTGACGCGAAAACCTAGTCGCCTATTTCAAGACAAACAGTTGATAGTATTGTTACACTTTTATGAATTTTTTGTGAATGGGTAGACAGCAGTCGATTGCTGGCTTAATTTGATGTTTTAGTTTAGGAATTCTTAAATATGAGTGAGATATCAACGTTAACCATCAAGATCCCACTGGCACTTAAAGAACAGATTAGAGAAGCAGCCCTGCAAGGCGAACATTCTCTCAGTGTTGAAGTCTGTGCCCGTCTTGAACAAAGCTTTGTAATCACCGAAGACAAGAAAAGCAAAAAAGCAGATAAAGTCGAAGAACCCGCCATCGAAATCGATAATCAGCATCTGGGCGAACATACCGAGCCTGCGCTCACCCAGAAAGAGCTGAAAAAATTACGCCAACTTCTGAATAAATCCACAGCTAAAACTACCAGCAAAAAGAAGTAATTCTTACTTCTTTTATTGTCCGTCGAGACCGCGAATGGGTTTTACCGTTGCCCAGGCACGACACGACGGACAATGCCAATACAGGGAATGCGCAGTGAATCCACACTTATGGCAGCGATAACGCGGCTTGGTGCGGATTTGCTCTCCGACCATATCGCGTAATAGCACCAGGCTTTCTTTGGCACGCCCCTCTTCCGCATCCGCAAGATGATAATCCATCAAATGATGGAAGACACGCATCGTCGGGTGGCGCTGTAGCTGGCGGTTAATGTACAGTTGAGCAGCCTCGCGGCCTTCTTCCTGTTGCAGGATCTCGGCTAACATCAGTTCCGCAGTCGCCCCGGTGTTTTCATCAACACAGCGTTTCAGAAACTCTGCCCACTCCAGGCGATTGCCAAGATGCTGATAACACTCTTGCAGCATCGGCAAGGTTTCACTGACCACTTCTTTGTCTTGGTCTAGTACCTGCTTCAAAACGTCAGCGGCTTTACCGTATTCTCCCTGGGCTAACAAAATGCGTCCTTGCATCAGAGAGACGCGGGCGCAAAGCTTGTCGGCCGAGGCGGCTTTTTTCAGGATGCTGCTAGCTTTGTCAAGGTCGTCGCTGGACATGGCCTGCAACGCCAGTTCGCAATAAAAGTGGGCGATTTCCTGATGCTTGTCTTCTTTACCAAGCTTGACCAGCTTTTCGGCAACGTCAATCGCGCTTTGCCAATCGCTGGTTGCCTGATGAATAACCAGCAACTGTTGCAACGCATGCAGCTTAAAGTCATC
This sequence comes from uncultured Serratia sp., assembly GCA_963922555.1. Classification (GTDB taxonomy): domain Bacteria; phylum Pseudomonadota; class Gammaproteobacteria; order Enterobacterales; family Enterobacteriaceae; genus Rouxiella. The sequence continues at coordinate 5,220 of CAWUIY010000077.1, forward strand.
TTCTTTAACCAGCTGATTGAACATGTCTTCAGCACGGTCGTAAAAGCCTGCCGCCATGTAATCGCGACCCAGTTGCTGGATAGCCAACAACCGCTGTTCGAAGGTGAGCGACGCGCTTTCCATTAATGACTGGTGAATGCGGATCGCGCGGTCAACCTCCCCCCTTGAGCGAAAAAGGTTACCCAAGGTCAAATGCGCTTCCACGGTATTGCTGTCCTCTTTCAACATATCGAGGAACAGATCTACCGCTTTATCTTGCTGGTTAGAGAGTAAAAAGTTTACCCCCGCCACATATTCACGAGATAAACGGTTGGCATTCTGCTGTTTATCCTGTTGAGAGCTTCTGCGTCCCATATACCAGCCGTAAGCGGCGGCAACGGGTAATAACAGAAACAGCAGTTCTAACATATAGGGTTATTCCTTGATGACCGTCGACTGTACGATAACTGGCTCAGTCGTTGTCGGTGCAACTTGTTGCTCTAGGCGTTTGATTTTACGCTGCGCACGACTCAGGGACAGACGCACTCGCAAATAAAACAGGCCGCAGATGATCCATCCCAGCACGAATCCGGTAGCAAACAGCACCGCGAGCAATGTTGATACGCGGTAATCACCCTGCGCAAGTAAATAATTGAAGGTTACAACTTGATCGTTATGGGCACCCAGTGTGATAGAAATCACCACGATGACCAGCACGAACAAAAAAATCAGCAAATATTTCACATTCATTCCTGTAATGCCGGAGAGTCCGGATAAATTATGCCAAAAACTAATGTCCTAGCCTAATAAGTTAGCATTTCCTACCGCAGCAGGGAAACGTTGAGACCGGAATATGCCTGAGTTGCAGAAAGTTCATACAACCCATTAATATAGGATCGATTAATCCCTTTTACCGTTCCCTTACCTGGGATTGTTTAAAAAATTAGTCTTTAGTTCCTTTAATTATATGGGGTCTATTGCCGATAATTAAAGGCATAACGGGTCATTCAGGCTCCCGTTGCCTAATTTCTTGCTGTTCCTGTGCAGGTGGCGTGAAAGGTCCGCACAACTTTTGCGCAAGCCAGCATGAGAAGGTGACTAATATCCAGCTGATGCCGACCGATGCCATCAGATCACGCGGCCAATGCATGCCGAGCAGTAAGCGGCTACCCATGACTAAGCCAGCCCAGACCAGCAAAACGGCAATGGTCTTGTAATGGCGTCGTGGCCACAACAATCCGACTCCCAACAGCGCCCAGCTGGCCGCAAACATGGTGTGCCCTGAAGGGAATGCGAATCCGGTATCTGCCTCCCAGCTTTTGCCCAGCCAATGCGGTATCAGCGCGTTGTCCTGCAGGTTTCCAAGCTCTTCTTTAACCTGCTTGCTGCGCGCCTTGGTTTTTTGCTGGTAAAACGCGGTCACGTCCATTTCCTGAGTTTTACCCAACCATTGGACATACGGTCGCGGCTCCTGAACCTGCTTTTTGACATAAGTCTTGACGCCCTGCCCAATCAGCACCGCCGCGCTGAGCAGCAGCACCAGTACGATAGCCGGTTTAATACGATAGCGCAGACACCACAGAAACCATGCACAGAGCAGAATATTGGTCAATGTGCCCCAAGGAGCACTAACCGTCTCGGTCATCCAGTAGAATGGGCGTAAGATATCGTCACTCATTCCCGGCGACCACTGCCAGCCGCTCAACCACACCAAAACTGGCATCACCAGGAGCAGTAAAGCCGCACAGGACGTCCTTATAGCGATTTGAAGCATTGTATGGCCTTAATATCTAAAGGTTCATAAAAATGAAATGTATAATGCGCATTCTACGCAGCGGCTTGCAACTCAGTCCAGCCGTGAATGTTATACTTGTGACTCAAGTTTTGCGTCGAGTTATGCTTTTTTTTTCTGGTCAACCTATTCATCTCTACGTAGGATGCGCCACAAGAATTGACGAATGTATTGTAGGTTTTGGAGAGTAACATGCAGCTGAAACGGGTGGCAGAAGCCAAACTGCCAACACCATGGGGCGATTTCCTGATGGTGGGTTTTGAAGAATTGGCAACCGGACACGATCATCTGGCACTGGTATTCGGTGACATCAGCGGCGATACGCCGGTGTTGGCACGTGTGCATTCGGAATGTCTGACGGGCGACGCGCTGTTCAGCCTGCGCTGTGATTGCGGTTTCCAGCTCGAAGCGGCGTTGAATCACATCGCGGAAGAAGGACGCGGCATTCTAATGTATCACCGTCAGGAAGGTCGCAATATCGGCCTGCTGAACAAGATCCGCGCCTACGCGTTGCAGGACAAAGGTTACGACACGGTCGAAGCTAATCATCAGTTGGGTTTCGCTGCCGACGAGCGAGACTTCACCCTGTGCGCCGATATGTTTAAACTGCTGGGTGTTGATGCAGTTCGCCTGCTGACCAATAATCCAAAGAAAGTCGAGATCCTGTCAGAAGCCGGAATTAACATCATCGAACGCGTGCCGTTGATTGTTGGTCGTAACCCTAAAAACGAAAATTATCTGGCTACCAAAGCCGCCAAAATGGGTCATCTGCTGGACAAGTAATTCTACGCCTGGCGACAATAAAAAAGCACCGTAAATCGGTGCTTTTTGCTATCTGGATTTCACGGGTTAGAGCATTTTGCGGATCACATAATGCAGAATGCCGCCGTTTTCGAAATAGGTCAGTTCGTTGCCTGTATCGATTCGACTGCGCGCATTGATCACCTCTTGCTTACCGTCAGCGTAGGTAATATGCACCGGCACGTCCTGACCCGGTTTTAACGACTGCATACCACTGACGCTAATCGTTTCATCACCTTTAAGGTTCAGAGTTTTACGGCTGACACCCTGTGGGAACTCCAGTGGCAGGATCCCCATACCAATCAGGTTCGAACGGTGAATACGTTCAAAGGACTCGGCGATGACCACGCGTACCCCGAGAAGCCTTGGCCCTTTAGCCGCCCAGTCACGGCTGGAACCTGAACCGTATTCTTTACCAGCAATGACCGCCGTTGGCACGCCTTCTGCCTGATAGCGCATCGCAGCATCATAAATTGCCAGCTGATCGCCGGAGGGAATATGACGCGTCACGCCCCCTTCCACTCCAGGAACCATCTCGTTACGAATTCGAATGTTGGCGAAGGTCCCGCGCATCATAACCTCATGGTTGCCGCGTCGTGAACCATAAGAGTTAAAGTCGCCAGTCTTCACGCCGTGTTCTTTGAGATAGCGTCCCGCCGGGCTTTCAGCCTTAATATTGCCGGCCGGAGAAATATGGTCAGTGGTGACCGAATCGGCCAAAATAGCCAGAATGCGTGCATCCTTGATGTCTTGAACCGGGTCGGGCTGTGCTTTCATATCGCTAAAGAATGGCGGATGGCGAATGTAAGTGGAATCTTCCTGCCAGGCGTAGGTCGGCGTCCCTTCAACCTTGATGCTCTGCCATTCTTTATCGCCGTTAAATACCTCTGCGTATTCTTTGTGGAACATATCCGTTTTAACCTGCTCCACGGCTTTGGCAATCTCGTTGGCCGAAGGCCAGATATCTCGCAGATACACCGGTTTGCCATCATTACCAATGCCCAGCGGGTCGTGAGTCAGATTGACCGACATGTTCCCGGCAAGAGCATAGGCCACGACCAACGGCGGTGAAGCCAGCCAGTTGGTTTTAATTAATGGATGGATACGTCCCTCGAAGTTGCGGTTGCCTGAAAGCACCGCACCCACGGTAAGATCGCCCTTTTTGATTGCCGTTTCAATAGGTTCGGGTAGCGGACCCGAGTTACCGATACAGGTAGTACAACCATAACCTACCAGGTTAAAACCCAGCTTTTCCAGCTCGGGCATCAGCCCGGCGGCTTTAAGATAGTCGGTCACCACTTTTGAACCAGGCGCCAGAGAAGTCTTGACCCACGGCTTACTTTTGAGGCCCCGCGCGGCGGCGTTTTTAGCCAGCAGCCCGGCGGCCATTAGCACGCTAGGGTTAGAAGTGTTGGTACACGAGGTGATCGCAGCAATCACGACCGCGCCGGTGGTCAATTGCAATGACTGCTCTTTGTAATCAAAATCGACGCTGTCACTGTGCGAGGTCGAATTACCCAGCTCTAGCTCGGTCGCCAGCTTGAATGCCTGTGGGACGTTAGGCAGCGCAACGCGATCCTGCGGACGTTTAGGGCCTGCCAGACTGGATTCAACCGTTGCCATATCCAGCTCGAGCGTGCTGGTAAAGACAGGTTCATCGCCCTGCTCGCGCCATAGCCCCTGAGCTTTGCTGTAGGCCTGCACTAGCGCAATCTGCTCGTCGCTGCGGCCGCTGAGTTTCATATAGCTCAAGGTCACTTCATCGACCGGGAAGAAGCCGCAGGTAGCACCAAATTCTGGAGACATATTTGCAATAGTTGCGCGGTCGGCCAACGGTAAATCGGCCAAGCCATCGCCATAGAATTCCACAAATTTTCCGACGACGCCGTGCTTACGCAGCATTTGGGTGACGGTCAATACCAGGTCAGTGGCGGTAATGCCCTCACCAAGTTTACCGGTCAGTTTGAAACCCACCACATCGGGGATCAGCATGGAGACTGGCTGGCCGAGCATCGCCGCTTCGGCTTCGATACCGCCGCAGCCCCAGCCCAACACGCCAAGGCCGTTAATCATGGTGGTGTGTGAGTCGGTCCCAACCAGGGTATCAGGATAAGCCACTTCTACACCGTTCTGCTGCTCGTGCCAAACGGTCTGGCCAAGATACTCAAGGTTAACCTGGTGGCAAATACCGGTTCCCGGCGGCACCACGCGAAAACGGTTGAAGGCTTTTTGGCCCCAGCGCAGGAAAATATAACGCTCGTGGTTACGCTCCATCTCCAGCTTGACGTTTTCACCGAACGCGGCGCGATCGCCAAATTCATCAACGGTTACCGAGTGGTCAATCACCAGGTCAACGGGCGAAAGTGGATTAACCTGGTTAACGTCACCGCCAAGGCGTTCAACGGCCTGACGCATGGCAGCCAGGTCGACCACTGCCGGCACCCCGGTAAAGTCTTGCATCAGCACACGCGCCGGACGATAGGCAATTTCCCTGTCCGCATGCCCGGTTTTTTGCCAATCGACAATAGCCTGTAAATCCTCGTCGGTGACGGTATCACCATCGATATTGCGCAGCAGGTTTTCCAGTAAAACCTTCATGGATTTAGGGAGTTTGTCGATATTGCCGAGGGTGGCGGCAGCTTTGGGCAAGCTGTAAAAGTGATATTCCTTATCGAGGTCTGCCAGCTTATCCTGACTATTCTTGCGAAGATCGGACGACATAGCTTCTCCTTTTAACGCTCTTTTTTTGTGTGTGGCTTAACATTTTAGACCAACTGACAGGAAAGACCCGCCAGACGGTAAGTGTTCTTATAAAGATAACACAAAATATAATTAACATTTTAATAACAACACGAAGTGCTAATCCTGTCATGGCAACCTGGGGTTCCCGTTGTCACCCATCCATTCACCTCCATCGGTAAAACTGAATAACACCATCAAAAGCGTTGCCTTGTGATCCCCCTGCGCGGTTGCGATAGTCATGACATTGGCTCAGCCCCCTGACTGCAATCTTAAAGGTGACAAAATGTTTGAACTTGGCGTATACACATTTGGCGATCTGCCGCGCGGTACCGGCGGTGCCGAACCGGCTAAAAAGAGGCTTGGTGAAATCATCGACGCGGCAAAATTGGCAGACCAGCTGGGTCTTTCAGTTTTCGGCGTTGGTGAGCATCACCGCTCAGACTATTCAGTCTCATCACCTGCCGTAGTGCTCGGTGCGCTCGCCAATGCCACAAAAAATATCAAATTGACCACCGCAGTCACGATTTTAAGTTCGGCGGATCCGGTCAGAGTGTTTGAGGATTTTGCTACCGTAGATTTGCTGTCTGCCGGTCGCGCCGAACTGATTATCGGCCGTGGCGCTTTCGTTGAATCTTTCCCCCTGTTTGGCTATCAGTTGGACGATTATGATGAGCTCTATCAAGAGAAACTCGAGTTGCTGCTGAAAATTCGCGATCACCAGCACGTCAGCTGGCAAGGAAAGTTTCGGCCAGCATTGCACGATGCAGAAATTTCTCCGCGGCCGCTGGAAGGCGAAAATAAATTCTGGATTGGTGCAGGAGGCACGCCAGAAAGCGCCATACGCGCTGGCAGACTCGGCTTACCGTTAAATTTGGCCAATATCGGTGGCGAGCCTGCACGCTTTAAACCGTTTATCGATCTTTACCGTCATACCGCTGTCGAATCTGGCTTTAGTGCTGATTCCCTGCGCATTGGCGTTTCAAGTCATTTGCATATCCAGTCAGATTCCCAAAAAGCGCTGCGGGAGTTTTACCCGCATTACTCGACCTACATCGGCAACAATTTACCTAATCGCAATCGCGGCTGGCAGGTCAGCCCGGAAGACTATGCGCGTCTGGCCAGTCCGACCGGTGCGCTGTTCGTGGGCAGTCCACAGCAGATAGTCGATAAAATCCTCTATGAGCATGAGATGTTCGGCCATCATCGTTTTATGGCACAGGTAGATATTGGCGGATTGCCATTTGAGAAAGTCGCCAAGACGCTGGAGTTATTGGGTACCGAGGTATTGCCAGCAGTGCGCAAAGCACTGAGGCAAACTTTTTAAAGCAGCAGGCAAGAAAGTTATCAGGCCGCGCGAGATGCGGCCTGTAATCTATTATTTGTGCGGCAATTTGATATCTTTGAACAATGCCTCGATATCTTCATTGGAACGCAAAGCGATGGCGCTATCCACTACGTCGCGGGTCAGATGCGGTGCAAATCGCTGGATGAAGTCGTACATGTAGCTGCGCAGGAAAGTACTGCGACGGAAACCGATTTTGGTGGTGCTGTGAGTAAAGATATCACTGGCATCTACGGTAACCAGGTCGGGATCCTGTACTGGATCGACGGCCATGCTGGCGATAACACCCACACCCAGGCCGAGGCGGACATAGGTTTTAATAACATCGGCATCGGTTGCGGTAAACACGATACGCGGGGTCAGACCGGCGCGATTGAATGCCGTGTCCAACTCTGAACGACCGGTAAAACCAAAGGTATAGGTTACGATAGGGTAAGAGGCCAACTCTTCGATGGTCACTTTTTCCTTGCCCGCCAGAGGGTGATCCGGCTGCACTACAACCGCACGATTCCAGTGATAGCAAGGCAGCATGATTAAATCGTCATAAAGATGCAGCGCTTCGGTAGCAATAGCAAAATCGGCATTGCCTTTTGAAACGGCTTCAGCAATCTGCGTCGGCGATCCCTGATGCATGTGCAATGAAACACGCGGATAACGCTCGATGAAGCCTTTGATCACATTGGGCAACGCATAGCGCGCCTGAGTGTGCGTGGTGGCAACATACAGCGACCCTTTATCTGGATAGGTATGCTCTCCGGCTACGGCCTTGATAGCATCAACTTTCGACAGCACTTCGCGGGCGATGCGGATAATTTCCTGACCCGCTGGCGTAACCTGGGTGAGATGTTTACCGCTACGGGCAAAAATCTGAATCCCGAGTTCATCTTCAAGCATACGCACTTGCTTGCTGATACCTGGCTGTGAGGTGTAGAGGCCTTCTGCCGTCGAAGAGACGTTCAGATTGTGATTAACAACTTCTACGATGTAACGCAGTTGCTGCAATTTCATATCTTATACCATCCTAGTGTTAAACCCTGCCCAATCACTCTCCTTCTCTTTGCTGGCAGAAAGGAAGGGGGAATTCTTAATTGTCCGAAAAGATTAATTCTAATAATGCATAAAAACAGTATTTTATATATCAAGAGTATCATTTATCAAACAATTTTGTCTCGCCTCTGATTACAATAAAATCAAGATTTCTTAACTTTAGCGAAGACGCAAACTCACTGGCACTAAAGTCTAACGACGATTGCTCTGATTACAATAAAAAAACCAGCCATTGAGGCTGGTTTTTAAGATTAGCTTCACGAACGAGAGGCTGAAAGTTATTTTTTACCTTCTTCCCACTTACCGTCGACGTAAAATGCCGTCCAGCCCGTTGCTTTGCCGTCTTTCTCAGAGGAAACATACTGCTGCTTTGTTTTGCGGCTGAAACGCACCATCGACTTATTGCCTTCCGGGTCAGCAACAGGCGCATCGGCCAGGTAGCTCAATTTCTCTGGCAGACGATCTTTGAATCGCAATAACTCTTCCACTAACGGCGCACGGGTTTCGCGCGATTTAGGGAAGGTGTTGGCCGCCAGGAACACGCCCGCCGCGCCGTCACGCAGGACAAAGTAAGCATCTGATTTTTCGCAAGGCAATTCTGGTAATGGAACCGGATCTTCCTTCGGTGGTGCCACATCTCCGTTACGCAAAATCTTACGGGTATTCTTGCAGGTCTCGTTGGTACAGCCCATGTACTTGCCAAAACGCCCCATTTTCAGGTGCATTTCAGAGCCACACTTGTCGCACTCGACTACCGGGCCATCGTAACCCTTAATGCGGAACTCGCCTTCTTCGATTTCATAACCGTCACAGGCCGGGTTGTTACCACAGACGTGCAGTTTACGACCGGTATCAATCAGGTAGCTGTCCATCGCCGTACCGCACTTGGTACAGCGACGGCGCGCACGCAGGGCGTTAGTTTCTGCATCATCTCCTTCGAGGATGTTCAGAACTTCCGATTCTGGCACCAGGTTGATGGTAGTTTTGCAACGCTCTTTTGGCGGTAACGCATAGCCAGAACAACCCAGGAACACGCCAGTTGTCGCGGTGCGGATCCCCATCGGACGACCACAGGTCGGGCATTCAATGCTGGTCATCACCATCTGGTTCGGGCGCATACCGCCCTCTTCCGGATCTTTCTCGGCGATTTCAAGCTGCTGGCTAAACTGGGCAAAGAAATCGTCCAGCACGCCTTTCCACTCGGCCTGATTGTTAGCGACCTGATCGAGACCGTCTTCCATGCGGGCGGTGAAATCGTAGTTCATCAGTTCGCGGAAGTTGTCTTCCAGACGATCGGTGACGATCTCGCCCATTTTCTCGGCATAGAAACGACGGTTTTCAACGTGGACATAGCCGCGATCCTGAATGGTCGAAATGATCGACGCATAGGTAGACGGGCGGCCGATACCACGTTTCTCAAGCTCTTTCACCAGTGACGCTTCGCTGAATCGCGCAGGCGGCTTGGTAAAATGCTGAGTAGGCAGCAACTGTTGCAGATTCAATGTGCTACCCACTTCGATCGGCGGCAGCGTGCGATCTTCATCGCCTTTGCGCAACGCGGGCATGACGTGAGTCCAACCGTCGAAGCGCAGGGTGCGGCCCTTAGCTCGTAGCGAGTAGTCACCGGCTTTCACCGTTAGCGTCGTGGAGTCGTATTGTGCCGGCACCATCTGGCAGGCAACAAATTGACGCCAGATCAGCTGATACAATCTCTGTGCATCGGCTTCCATGTCTTTCAACTGCTCGGAAACCACGTTGACGTCAGAAGGACGAATCGCTTCGTGCGCTTCCTGCGAGTTCTCTTTATTGCTGTATTGGTTCGGCGCTTTCGGCAGGTATTTCTCGCCAAAGTTGTCACCAATATAGCCACGCACCATATCAACTGCGTCTTTACTCAGATTGGTAGAGTCAGTACGCATGTAGGTAATGTGACCGGCCTCATATAGACGCTGGGCCATCATCATGGTTTTTTTGACGCCGAAGCTCAAACGCGTGCTTGCTGCCTGCTGCAAGGTAGAGGTAATGAAAGGTGCCCCTGGCTTGCTGCTGGTCGGTTTGTCTTCACGATCAACTACGTCGTAACGGGCTTTTTCGAGCAGCGCAACGGCGGCGTGAGTTTGTTCACGGTTAACCGGTTTGAAAGGTTTCTCAAGGTGATGCGTCACCTCCATTTGCAGGTCTATGTTGTCTTTAGACTGCAAATCGGCATGCAGTTCCCAATACTCCTCGGGAACGAATGCCTTGATTTCTTTTTCACGCTCAACCACCAGACGCACGGCAACGGATTGAACACGCCCCGCCGAAAGCCCACGAGCGATTTTTTTCCACAGCAGCGGAGAGACCATGTAACCCACAACGCGGTCCATAAAACGACGCGCTTGTTGGGCATTCACACGATCAATATTTAGCTCGCCCGGCTGCTCAAACGCCTGCTGGATAGCATTCTTGGTAATTTCGTTAAATACCACTCGGCTAAAGCGTTTATCGTCGCCCCCAATCACTTCCCGCAAATGCCAGGCAATTGCCTCTCCTTCGCGGTCAAGGTCGGTTGCGAGATAGATATGGTCAGCTTTTTCTGCGAGAGATTTTAACTCGGCGACAACCTTTTCTTTACCTGGCAATATTTCATATTGCGCTTCCCAACCGTGGAATGGATCAACGCCCATGCGATTTACCAGCGCAGTTTTCTCATCCTTTTTAACTTTTTTCTTTGTTTTATCTTCGGTTGAGGTTGCGCTTTTTTTACTCGCGGATCCGCTGGTCGGCAAATCGCGGATATGACCGACGCTGGACTTAACCACGTAGTCATTTCCTAAATATTTATTAATCGTTTTGGCTTTTGCCGGGGACTCAACTATTACGAGAGCTTTGCCCATAATTACCTTTTACCTAAATTATTCTTCTTGGAAAGAAGATTTTGTCTTGTTTATGCCGCGGCACATTTAATGTCTTTTTTTATATTGCGGCACTCAGTCAGGAGATCAACCATTTTTTTCACTACCTTTTCGAACTGTCCTCCAGAGGGGCAACCCAATGAGTTTTTATACGTTTGGAGCCCGAACAGTCTAAAAGGTGCGGCAATCATGGCATGAAATAACCCTAAAGCGTAAACAAATCATTCCACCCTACGCCAGAAAATCCCACACTCTACCTGATAAAAATCGCCACGCAACTTAATTAGCACGTAAACGCGTTTTCTGCCAACCTGAACATTATATGCTCAAGTCTCTGTGAGCCGTCTTCCAGACTTATCACGACATTGCCGGAAGAAGCCTTACAATAGTGACCACAATTAACGTCCGGAGTTTAGTTATGTCCAATCACACTGCGGCTATAAATCCTGAAGCACTACTTATAGAAGCTAATAAAGTAATTCGCCAGCATGAACAATATCTGCCGGGAATGAAAGCAACAGAAGTTGAACAAAAAGAAAATGTGCTGGTTTTTCGCGGAGAATTCTTTCTTGACGAACAAGGATTGCCCACTGCAAAAACCCCTGCCGTATTTAATATGTTTAAACTTCTCGCCACTCTTTTTTCAGATAAATACCATCTCGAAATTTAGTTTATTTTTTAGCCGAAGCGAACAGGAATTTATTTAAATTTTTAGCATTTTTAAGAGCGAATTTCAGGGATTAAAAAAGGGACCGCAGTCCCTTTTATTTATCTTACAAAAGCGGTTTTTCACCACGCTGCAACCAGCGTAAAAACAGCCTGTCGGCGCTCTCTGCCGCACTGCCGGTAAAACGATCCATCATGCGTTTGCGACGGCTGTAACGGACCGAAATGACTTCGTGATTTTTCATTTCTGCAATCAGTAAGTCATCGCTGGTACCGATAGCATCTATAAGGCCTTTTTCGCGCGCCTGTGTCCCAAACCAGTGTTCACCTGTGGCCACCGAGTCAATGTCGAGAGATGGGCGATGCTGATGCACAAATTCTTTGAACAGAATGTGAGTTTCATTCAGGTCTTCACGGAATTTTTCGCGACCTTCTTCCGTGTTTTCACCGAATAGGGTCAAGGTACGTTTGTATTGACCAGCCGTGTGCAGCTCGACGTCAATATTGCTCTTTTTCAACAGGCGACTGAAGTTAGGAATTTGGGCAACGACGCCAATTGAACCGATGATAGCAAAAGGTGCTGCCACGATACGGTCAGCCACGCACGCCATCATGTAGCCGCCGCTGGCCGCCACTTTGTCTACCGCTACCGTCAGGCGAATGCCGGCCTGCGTCAGT
>CAWUIY010000078.1:0-17131 GCA_963922555.1 uncultured Serratia sp.
GTGTCCGCCAACTATTATCAACCGTTGTCCGGATATGACGCTGAATCAGAAGGCTCTGCGACCCTGCATCGAATGGCGTCAGGGTACGATATCCGCACCAAGGCCTATTTGCCTTTTTATCGCCAGATTGGTGCGACGCTAAGCTATGAGCAATATCGCGGCAATCGGGTTGATTTGTTTGGCGACGGCAATTATCAAAACAACCCTTCGGCGCTGTCGCTGGGGGTGAATTATACGCCGGTGCCGCTGGTGACTCTGAGTGCCGAGCGCCAGCAGGGCCAAAGTGGAGATAATCAGGATCTGGTTCAACTGTCTCTGACCTATAAATTGGGTGTGCCGCTAAACCAGCAGCTGTCGCCGGATTATGTTGCTCAGGCCCATTCGCTGCGCGGCAGCCGCTTTGACGCGGTCGATCGTAATAATATTCCTGTCGTAGAGTTCCGCCAGCGGAAAACCTTGTCCGTATTTCTTGCCACCCCGCCGTGGACCTTGCAGGGCGGCGAGAGCCTGCCGTTGAAGCTGGACATTCGCGCGGTTAACAAGATTCAGGCGCTGAGCTGGCAGGGTGATACGCAGGCGCTTAGCCTGACCTCTGCAAAATCTAACAACGATGCCGACGGCTGGACGGTCATTGTGCCTAAATGGGACGACAGTCCTGGGGCGACTAACAGTTACCGCCTGTCAGTGACGGCGGTGGATAGCAAGCAGCAGAACGTGACCTCTAACTGGATCACGCTTAACGTCGCGCCACCGTTGAGCGCCTATCCTCAGCAGGATGACCTGAGTTTCAGCAACACCGACAATTAATTCCCGCCAATATTTTTGCCTCTGTGCGAGTCAGTTAACAACCTGACTCGTACAGAGGTTTTTTTTGATTTTTACTCCATACTGAATCAAGGGTTTTTCTTCTTTTGGAGCGCTATGTTCACTCATCGACTGGTTTTCCCTGGCAGCGTGCTGCGCGGGCGTGGAGCAATCAAGCATCTCGGTGCGATGTGCGGCCGTCTGGGACAGCGTGCGCTGTTAGTCGGCGGGGAGCGGGGGATTGCCAGCGTTGAAGAGAAAGTTGCCGATCAGTTGGATCAGCAAATGGTCAGCTATCTCGGCCATGAAAAACTTAACGGTCAATGCTGTGAGGAAGAAATTAAACGTCTTGCCGATCGTTTTAAGAGGCAGGGCGTTGAGGTGGTGATTGCCACCGGCGGCGGGCGGGCGCTCGACACTGCCAAGGCGGCGGGCGTTTTGTGTAATATTCCGGTCGTGACACTGCCGAGCATTGCTGGCACCTGTTCGGCCGTCACTCCCTTAGCGTTTCGTTATCATCAAAACGGACAATTTCGCGATATGTTTCCGCTGGCCTGTGGCCCCGCAGCGGTGGTGATCGATGCGGACCTGCTGGCTAATTCGCCGCTGCATTGGCTATCGGCAGGCATGGGAGACACGCTGGCAAAATGGTATGAGTATCGCGCCATTAGCGACTTAAATCTGCTTTCTGGCCTGGCGGGCGTCGCGCGTACCAACAGTGAACTCTGTTATACACTGATCAAACGCTATGGCGGCGAAGCCTGTGAGGCCATTCGAACCGGGCAGGCTAATGTGGCGCTTGAGCAAGTATTGGACGCTATTTTCCTTTATGCCGGACTGACTTCCATTATGAGCAACGGTGCGCATACCGGTGCGGCTCATGCACTCTATGACGGCTTTACAGCCTGTGCCAAGACGCGTCCTGTCGCTCACGGTTTGCTGGTTGGATTTGGCAACCTTTGCCTGCTGGCGCTGGAAAACCGCAGCGATGCAGAGTTGCTCGAGGCGATTGATTTGGCTCGCGCCTGCGCTATTCCGCTAGATCTCAACGCAGTTGCCGGCGGACTGGATGAGGCAGATTTACAACTTATTGTCGAGCAGAGTCTCAGAGCGCCCGACATGGCAAATATGCCCATGGAGGTGACAAACCAGCAAATGCGCGAAGCTTTCATACGGGTTGAGAGGCTGAGTCTGATCAAAGTGTAAAGCTAATTAATTGAAAATGAATAAAAGCGCTTACGGCGTTTTTTAAAAAATATCGCTATGCCAATAAACCTTATTATTTAGCAATTATTGTGATTTTACATCAATAAAACGCTCCATCAATAATCAGGGCACTCTATAAAGAGACGCTCAGGTCTTTAATAAGTTAATTCACTGACTTTATTATTTCGACGCTGTTATTGATTGCTTATTTGATGGGATGTTTATGAAATTCGCCACAGTAGTTCACTCTTTTTCAGCGCTTTCTTTGCTCGTCATTGCCGCCTCTCAACCCGTTTATGCCGCCGAAAATGCCACGGCTGCAACGGAAAAGCCGCAACAGGGTGGAGATTTTATCTGGGGAATTGAAACCAATCCAACGACTCTGAATCCGCAGTTTAACGGCCAGACCAAGCTTGAGCTGGTGCAACGCGCGGCCTTTGAATCGTTGCTGGCCCGTAAAGCGGACGGCAGTTATATTCCCTGGCTCGCCACCGGTTATGAAATCAGCAAAGATAATAAAACCTACACCTTTAATTTACGCCATGACGTCAAATTTTCGAATGGTGAGAAATTTAATGCCGCCGCGGTGGCTGATAACTTTCATCATCTACAAGATTTAACGTATTGCGCCGGTTCGACAATGTGCGTCATTGGTTCACATATTGCCAGTATTAGCACGCCTGACGAATACACTATTTCGATAACGCTAAAAGAAGTGTATAGCCCATTCCTGTCTTATATTAGCTGGCTTAAGCTGCTTTCCCCTTCCTCCTGGAAGCAGGCCGATTTGAAATCCGGAGGAACGGATATTTATGGCACCGGGCCGTTTATATTAAAACGCTGGGATAAGAACCAGCAAATCGTGTTTGTGCGTAATCCAGACTATAACTGGGCCTCGGGCAACGCCAGGCATCAGGGGCCTGCTTATCTGAACAGCATCACCTACCGAATCCTGCCAGAATCTTCAGTGCGCACCGGCGCGCTGCTTTCAGGACAAGTCGATGCCATTGAGGGGATCTCAGGCAACGATGCCGGAGAGTTTGCCGACAACCCAGATTTTAGTTACCAAAGCGCGGTGAATACCGGCACGCCATACTCGCTGTTCCTGAACGTCAAGCAAGGACCGACTCAAGATATCAGAGTCCGTCAGGCGTTGTTACAAGGACTGGATGTCGCAGGTATCCTGAAATCTATTTATCGCGGACATCGCACGCACAGCTGGGGGATTACCTCCCCGATCGACCCGTTGTATGACAACAGTATCGAGGGGAAATACGGTAATAATCCACAGCTGGGAAATAAGCTGTTAGATGAAGCAGGGTGGACCACCAGGGACGCCGACGGCATTCGTACCAAAGACGGCCAACGCCTGAGTATTCTGGTGGTTCAATCTCAGGTTACGGTACGTGACCAGCGGGACGTGCTGCTTGAGGCATTACAGGCGCAGGCTCGCCAACGCCTGGGGATCGAATTGAAAATCCGCTATGTCGATCCGGGCACTTATTTCCAGTTTATCAAAAACGGTAACTATGGCTCGATTGCCAACTCTCACGATGACACTGACGGTTTGGATATCGAAAACCACTATTTGCCGATCAACGCCGGGGGGGCAATCAACTATAGCCGCACCGAGGCTCCTGAAATTTCTGCCTGGTTGCACGAAGCGGCACAAACGCTCGACGAGGCCAAGCGCAAGGAAATTTATGCCAAAGTGCAGAATTACGCCATCCTGCAACAGGCGCTGGCAATCCCGCTTTATCAGCCAGATGACGAGATCGCCGCCGCCTCTTACGTGCACGGGATTGGTTTCCGCGTCTTCCGTCAAATACCTGAAAATGCCTATGATATTTGGGTCAGCAAACATTAATTAAAAAAGGAGTGGGGCTTTACGGCCTCACTCCTTTAATTATCGAACATCGACTGGACTCAAAAATCTGCTCGCTTGTGCGCGTCACTCTTTAACGTCATCAGGGCAAACAGGCTCACCACACAGGTCGCGACCACATAATAAGCCGGAATATCCAGATTACCGGTCTCTTTAATCAGCCCGGTAATAATGAGTCCGGCACATCCAGAAAACACCGCGTTAGACAGCGAATAGGAAAGCCCCAGTCCGGTATAGCGGGTGTGAGTCGGGAACATCTCGGCCAGCATGGCAGGACCGGGTCCGGCAATCGCGCCAATGGCAGCCCCGGCAACCAGCACGGCAATGCCTTTGGCGACCAGGCCGCTTTGTGGGTTCTGCAGCAAATGCAGTAATGGGAAGGTCAACAGGATAACCACCAGCATCGCGGCGATCATCACCGTTTTACGGCCTGTCTTGTCGCTGAGCTTACCCGCCGGAAGGATTGCCAGTGCAAATCCGACGTTGGCCAAAACGGTAGCGACCAGCGCCTGTAAAAAGGTGGCGTGCAAAGAGGTTTGTAGATAAGAAGGCATCACCACCAAAAAGGTATAACCCCCGGCTGACCAGCCCATCATACGACCTATTCCTAGCGTTATCGCTTTGACAGTCTCAGCCAACGAGGCTTTGACCGTTACGACGCCACCTGTTTTAGCCTCTTTAAAGGCCGGAGTTTCATCAAGCTGTAAACGTAACCACAGGGCAATCAGACCCATTGGCAGCGCCAACAGGAAGGGGATGCGCCAACCCCATTGTGTAAGCTGCTCGGGTGTCAGGAAGTGGGCCAGCAATGCGACCAGCCCTACGCCGGTCAAAAGTCCCAGCGAGACAGTGAAAGACTGCCAGGCACCGTAAATTCCGCGCTTACCAGGCGGTGCGAACTCGGTCATCAGCGAGACCGCGCCGCCAAACTCGCCACCGGCGAACAGCCCTTGCAGCATGCGCATCAACGTCAGTAGCAGCGGGGCAGCAACACCTATCGCGGCGTAGGTCGGGAGCAGACCGATCACCGCCGTGGCGAGCGTCATCAGCAGCACCACGGCGATCAGCGTAGGTTTGCGGCCAATTTTATCGCCGATACGTCCAAAGATGATTGCGCCAATCGGGCGGCAGAAAAACGCCAGAGCAAAAGAGGCGTAGGTCAGAATCAATCCTGTCAGCCCGCTTTGTCCCTCAAGGGTAAAGAAATTACCGGCAATCACGGTCGCCAGATAGCCGTAAACGCCAAACTCATACCATTCAATAAAATTGCCGACGGAGCCTGCGACTAATGCGCGCCGCGATTGTCCTGCCGAAACGGTTGCCATTATTATCCCCAGTCTGTTGGTGATTAAACCATCTTGTAAGTGATTAATTTCTAAGTGGCTGGGGAATTAATGTCAATAAAATTCATTGTATTAACAGCAGTGCGGCAGGGTTTTACAGAAAACAAAAGTTGTTGCCGGGGCGCAGAGGGTTGAATACCCCGTTAAGTGGCAGGCCGAGGGTGTGGGAGGTGTGTCGCCGATCCCTGGCGTACAGATTGCACAATTTTTCTAGAGAGTATGAATATCGATTCCGTCGCCTATATTACTTTTCTGGTAATAGGCGCGTGGCACTTCGACCTGATATTGCTGGTCACCATAGGCCACTTCGAGGATGTATTTTTCATTCTCGTAAGACTCAATCGGAATAAATCCGAAGAATCCTTCGGCCACGCTGATGGTGCGCGAAGAAGGCACCGCGTAGCGATGAACAATCCTGGCTCTTAGCGGCTCTTGCTTGCCAAGAATGTGGTTCCACACCTGGTTCACCGGCTCTGCTAAAGTACTCAACACCCCTGAGGCCAAAGAGTTCAGGTCACTCAGATTGGTTTTCAACGTTGAGGATGAATACCAGGCAGTGCGATTGTCGGGCTGTTGTTTAGACATATTCATTATCCCCTGGCTGTTTATATAACCTAATTACTATATTTTTCTGCCGCTAAGATCCAATCATTTTTTCAACTAAGTTAAACCAAACCGTGACAAAGTGGCGATAAATTGTTCGCTAAGAGTCTATCGAGTTGGAATGCGGCGGCGTTTTTCGGCCAGTAACAGCGGGCAGGAAGGGCACATCGCCACATCCGGCAGATCGTAGCGCAGGCAGCATTGGCGGCGATAAAGCGTGCTGGTGGGATCACAAGGATTCTCAGGTCGCAGCGGCTGGAACAGGGGATTTTTTCTGCCCGCAGATAGCTCGCGAGCATCGATTAACGCCTTACCCTCGCGGGTGTCGGCTTCCAGTAGTTCAACCTGCTGAATGCCCCAGTTCACGCGAACGGCCGCATTGCCCCAGTAAATACCTGGCTTGAGATCCGATACCGCCGCCAGCGATTGGCAGATTGGGCGTAAGTGCTCTTCGATCATCTCTTCAAAACGATAGAACGGCTCATCGTTTCGGGGAACGAATGCCTCGCCTTGCCCTGCAAGGTAAATTTGGCTCGGCAAGCCTTCTTCCTGCAAACTCAGGGAGAGTTTGTCGGGATGGATTGGCAGTTGCCAGTTATGGGTGAGAGAAATGATCACCCAGCTCGGCAGGATATTGGCAAAGTACCACTGTGACCACATTGAAATTCGCGCGCGGCGTTTATCGGCCTGGCTGGCGTCTTCCGCGTGTACGGTTAAATAACGTTCAAGCAGACTGGCACAGCCGTCTTCAGTGGTCAGCAAGCCGATCGGCAGCGCATCGGTAACGTCAGGGGTCATAAACTTGAATTGGTCGGCGACCCAGGGCAGGGGGCCAGCGCGGAAGCTATCGAAGAGTGTCTGCATAATTCTAAGAGTCGAGTCAGCCAAAACCGTAAAGATGACCCAGAGTATCTAAATCTCAACAGAAATAATAATGATTTCTATTTGTATTGGCATTGTTGGCTAACTGATTGCTGATTAATTCGCCAGCACGGGCAGGTTGCTGCCCGCGCGAGATTTGATGGCGCTACAGCAAATTAGCCTGTTGGAGGATCGCTTTAACCTGTTCTTTTTTCTCTTCACTGAGTGGTTGTGCAGGGCGCAGCGAGTGAACCTGCACATCGACGCCGACCAGTTTGATAGCATGTTTAATCACGTTATAGAACGGCGTATCGAGAGCATACAGCGGCGGCAACCATGAGAGTCTCTGCTGCAATGCGATGGCTTTAGCAAAATCTTTGTCCTGCCAGGCCTGATAAATACCACAGGTTAGCTGCGGGGCGAAGTTGGCGCTGGCCGGAATTGACCCGGCACCGCCGAGGATCAATGTGCCCAAAAGATACTCGTCATAACCGGCAAAAACCGCAAAGTCAGGGCGCAACGGCTTGACGGCGTGTAACGTTTCACGAATGTGATTCAGGCTATCGACAGTATCTTTTAGGCCGACGATATTGCGATATTTTTGCGCCAACCGGGTAATCACAGACACTGGAATCGACTGTCCGGTCAGCGCCGGGAAATTATACATCACGATCGGTAAATCAAGGTTTTCGGCCAGATAGCTGTAATGCAGATAGATATTCTCTTCCGCTAACGGGTTGTAGTAAGGATTAACGACTACCACGCCGTCCGCGCCCGCATTTTTGGCATGGTGAGCAAAACTCAGCGTGGCTTGCGTCCCCGGATGCGCAGCGCCAATTAATACCGGCACGCGTTTATTGACGTACTGCGTGCAGAAGGTGGCAACTTCGTGGCGCAGCGCCTCGGACATATGGGCAAACTCTCCGGCGCTGCCGAGAAAAAACAGGCCGTTAACGCCGCCAGCAATCGTAAAATCAATCAGATTTTTCATGCCCTGTTTGTCGAGTTTTTCGTGTTCATCGAGCAAAGTGGGAACCGGCGGTATTACGCCGTAAAACTGGGGAGTGGTCATTTCGCGTCTCCTGGCTGATAAAAAAACAACATCGTCCATTTATAGAACGATGTTTCATTTTTTTATAGCGTGGAGAGAAAATTACCTGGTCTTAACTGAAGAAGTTGAAGCGTGGTCACATCTTGCTGCGAAACAGTACCGGTTTGCGCCAGAAAACCGATACTGCTTTCGGGCATTCACATCACATCACCAGCGCCTGCCCGTCTTTGCGCGATTCGCTTGCAGCCAGATAATGGCCCTGCGGATGGCGGACAATCACCTGCGCGCCGCCAAAGTTGTAACCCTGGAGCGGGTCTTCCACCAGCAGCTCATGGCCCATGGCGCGCAGTGCAGCGAGGGTGTTGGTGTCCATCGTCGATTCGATAGCCACCTGGCGGCCTTCAATTACTCGCCAGCGCGGTGCATCGATGGCGGCTTGCGGATTCTGTCCGTAGAGCATGATGCGGATCGCCAGCTGCAAGTGTCCCTGTGCCTGCATCGGCCCGCCCATCAGGCCAAACGACATCAGCGGGTTACCCTCGCCATCGGTGGCAAACGCCGGGATGATGGTGTGCAGGGGGCGTTTGTTGGGCGCAACGCAGTTAGCGTGCTCGGGATCCAGCACAAAGCCACAGCCACGGTTTTGCATGCTGATCCCCGTGCCCGGCACTACTACGCCTGAGCCAAAGCCCATATAGTTGGACTGAATAAACGACACCATCATGCCGCTGGCATCGGCAGTCGTGAGATATACCGTGCCGCCGGGCTTTGGCGAACCGTAAGTCACATCGCTGGCACGTTTAGGGTCTATCAGGTTGGCTCGCTGCTGCAAATATTCGTTGCTTAACAGGTGCTCAGGGCTGAAATGCATGTGATCGACATCGGCAATGTGCTGATCGAGGTCGGCGAGAGCGAGTTTCATCGCTTCAATCGACAGATGCAGAGTCTGAACTGAATCCACCGGCTGCGAGCCGAAATCCAGCTTCTCGAGGATCCCCATGGCGATTAGCGTGGCGATGCCCTGACCGTTTGGCGGCAGCTCGTGCACGGTACCCCCGGCAAAGGACTGCGTCATGGTATCGACCCAGTCGACCTGGTGGTTTGCGAGGTCATCGAGCGTCATAGCGCCGCCACAGGACTGGCTATGAGCAATCATTTTCTCTGCCAGTTCGCCGCGATAAAACGCTTCGCCATCAGTTTGGGCAATCAATTCCAGCGTATCGGCCAGCGCCGGATTGCGAAAAATCTCGCCAATTTCTGGGGCGACACCGCCAGGTGCAAAGCACTCTTTAAAGCCCGGTTGATTGCCGAGTTTCTTGACCGCCACTTTCCATAGGCGGCCAATCAGCGGTGATACCGGAAAGCCGTTGCGGGCATAGTCGATGGCGGGTTGCGCGAGAGTGGTCAGTGGCAGACTGCCAAATTTTTTCGCCAGCTCAACCCAGGCCGACACTGCGCCCGGCACGGTAACCGATCCCCAGCCGTAAGTTGGCACGGCCGATTGACCGGCAAAATATTCCGCATTCCAGGCGGCCGGTGAGCGGCCAGAGGCGTTCAGCGCGTGGGCTTTCTTGCCGTCCCAGACAATCGCAAAAGCATCGCTGCCGACGCCGTTACCGCTGGGTTCAACCACCGTCAGCGCCATGGCGGTTGCAACGGCGGCATCCACCGCGTTACCGCCCAACATCAGCATGCGCATACCGGCCTGAGCGGCCAGAGGCTGTGAGGCCGAAACGGCGTTGGCTCCCATCATGCTTGGACGCAGGGTCGGATAGGCAACGTTAAAATCGTAACAATGAGACATAGTAACTCCTGTAAAAGAGAGCCTGCTTTAAGGTGAAATTCACCGCAAGGCGAGGGTAACCTGACGTTAGTCCGCTCGTGGATCGAGCGCGTCACGCAAACCATCGCCTAATAAATTAAATCCCTGCACGGCGAGAAAAATCGCCAGACCGGGAAAAATGGACATCCACGGCGATTGCTCGAGAAAACTGCGCGCGGTATTCAGCATCGCACCCCAGGAAGCATAGGGCGGCTGTTGGCCTAATCCGAGAAACGACAGGCTGGCCTCGGTAATAATCGCCGACGCAATCGCCAGCGTAGCCTGCACCACAATCGGTGACATCACGTTGGGTAAAACGTATTTCACAATAATCCAGCGGTCGGGCAGGCCAATGGCTCTCGCGCCTTCAATGTATTCTTCATTGCGAATGTTCATCACCTGCGCGCGGGTCAGGCGGGCAAAAATCGGCATCGCTGACAGCCCGATGGCGATCATCGCGTTGCCAATGCTCGGGCCAAGAAACGCTCCCAGCGCAATCGCTAATACCAGAAACGGGCAAGAAAGCATCGCTTCAATAATTCGTGAGATCACGCTGTCGATCCACCCCTGCCAGTAACCGGCGAGCAGACCCAACGGCACACCCATGGCGATCGCGATCGCGACGGACACACAGCCCGCCATCAGTGAGGTACGCGCCCCCCAAAACAGTCTTGAGAGAATATCGCGGCCCAGCTCGTCGGTGCCCAGCCAGTGCAGGGCAGACGGGGCTTTACGCACCGCCATGAAATTGGCCTTGATGGGATCAAACGGCGAAATCCAGGGCGCAAGGATAGCTAGCAAAGCAAAAATTATCACAATCGTTGCCCCGATGACCGCGCTTTTATTCGACAAAAATTTGCTAAGCACGCGGTTGGGGCGTTTTGCGCTAACCGCCTGACTCGTCGATAAAATTGTCTGACTCATTTTACCCCCTCCGCATTCGTGGATTGACCAGCACATACAGCACGTCAGCCAGCAGGTTCATCAGCAGAAAACCCACCGCGACCACCATCACCACGCCCTGCACCACCGCGTAATCGCGATTGAAAACGGAATCAACAATCATCTTGCCGAAACCGGGGATCGTGAAAACCTGTTCACACAGCACCGCGCCACCCAGCAGTTCACCAAACAGCAGGGTGGTGAGAGTGATAATGGGCACCAACGCGTTGCGCAGTGCATGTTTGAAAATCACCTTTTTACGCAGCAGACCTTTGGCGCGCGCGGTGCGAATATAATCAGTTTTCATCACCGCAATCATCGCCGCGCGAGTATGGCGCATCAGCGTTGCAGAAAGGCCGGTGCCCAATACGGCGGCGGGCAGGATCATGGTGCGCAGGTTTTGCAGCGGATCCTCGAAAAAAGGCACATATCCCGAGGCCGGGAGCCACTGCAATTTCACCGAGAAAAACATGATCAGCAGCACGCCGAGCCAGAAATGCGGCACAGAAATACCCGATAGCGCGACAAAATTTGCTCCGTTATCGATCCAGGTGCCCTTATTGACGGCCGCCGTGATACCCATTCCAATACCCATAATCAATGCAATCAGCATCGCCCACAGCGAAAGCTCCAGCGTGACCGGCAGCTTGCTGGCAATCAGCTGCAACACCGGTTCCTGGGTACGCAGCGAAATACCAAAATCGCCGTGCAGCGCGTTGCCGACCCAGTGGAAATACTGGCTTGGTATTGGATCGTCAAGATGATATTCCGCCCGCAGCTGAGCGATCACCGCCGGATCCCGCTCCTCGCCAGCCATGGCGGTGATCGGATCCCCCGGCAGCAACTTTTGCAGCGAAAATACCATCAGGGTGACCAAAAACAGCGTCGGTATGGCGGAAAGCAGACGTTTGAGAATCAACTCCAGCATAAGCGTTCTCCGGTGCGTTATTGCGTTAGCGTGACGCCCTGCAGGCGGATCAGCCCGTCAGGATAAGGCGTAAAGCCGGTGATTTTTTTGCTCATGCCGAAGATGCGCGGCTCGAAGTAGAGATACACAATGGGCAAATCAACGTTTTCCTGTTCAACGATGTCCTTGTAAAGCACCTTACGCTGCGATACGTCGCTGGTTTGCCGCGCATTAAGCAGCCATTGATCAACCTGTGGGTTGCTGTATCTGCCATCGTTCAGGCCACCTTTGCTGGCCAGGAAGGAATAAATGCTGCCGTCGGGGTCGGGACGTCCTGACCAGCCGGACATGCTGAGCTGGAAATCGCCGCGCTGCTGTTTATCGAGCAAGGTCGCGAACTCGGTCATCTGAAGATTGAGGTTGATACCGGCCTCGCTGACCATCGCCTGCAGCACTTGAGCCACCTGCTGCGAGGTCGGATTGTTCGGCACCAGCATGTCGATATTCAACGGCGTTTTCACCCCGGCCTCGGCCAGCAGCGCCTTGGCTTTGTCGATATTGCGCGCCTGTATCGGCAAGTCGACGTGGTAAGGGCTGACCGGCGAGAAAGGCTGATTCGCGGGGGTAAACTGCCCCTGGAAAACGACCTGATTCAGCGCGTCGCGGTCGATAGCCAGCGACAGTGCCTGGCGCACCTTGGGTTCTTTGGCTAACGCACTGGCGGTATTCGCGGTACCGTTATTGAGGTTTACGGTGAGTCCCATATATCCCAGACCGGTCACCGTCGCCAGTGCCAGCTTGCTGTCGGCCTTCACCGTTTTCACGTCGGTGGCGGCAATCCCCTCGGTGATATCCAGATCGCCCGCTTGCAGGTTAGCTAAGCGCACTGAGGCATCAGGGATTGGCAGGAAGATAATCTTGTCAAAATGGTAGGCGCCTTTATTCCAGTACTGATCAAATCGCTTGAGCACGATACGGTCCTGCTGCACGCGACTAACAAACTCATACGGACCGGAACATACCGGGTGAGCCGCCACGTTGCCCTTGGCGGTGGCGGCCGGAGCCAGCATGGTGCCCGCGCGATCGGTCAGTTGCATCAGTAAGGCAGCGTCGGGATTTTTGAGGTGTATTGCCACACTGAGCGGGCCGGTGACCTCGACTGAATCAATCGAGGAAATTTCGCTTTTGCGCAGCGAGCCGGTCAGCGTCAGGTAACGGTCGAGATTATATTTCACCGCGTTGGCGTCAAATTTTTCACCATCCTGAAACAAGACACCTTGACGCAGATTCATGCTCAGGGTTTTGCCATCGGCACTGTAACTCCAGCTTGTCGCCAGGCCGGGAATAATCGCTAAATGCTGATCGACATCGACCAGTCGATCGCACATTGCGCTAAACACGAAACGGCCGTAATAGGTGCGGGCGGTAGCCGGGTCCAGCTGGTCTGGATCGGCACCCAGTCCAATGCGCAGGGTGCTTTCTGCATAGGCGCTTTGTGCAGAAATGGCGGCAGCGCTGGTCAGCAACAGCACGGCGCTCAAAGCAGCCGACAGCCGGGGACGAAATTTCATGGCGTTGTTCCTTCAGTGGTATTGGCGTTAAGTGAGGTCGCCAGCGAGTGACTGGCCTGTTCGAATAAGGCGCGACGCAGCGTGAAGGCCGCCGAGGGAGGCGGGATGAGCACCGCTGTTCTGGAGCGTAAAAGTTCTGACCAGCGATGACAGGCCACCTGACGGGAATCGCCAACGCTTTCCAGCAGGGGTTCCACCTGCCGACACTGATCGGTGGCATAGGCGCAGCGGGTGTGAAAGCGGCAGCCGCTGGGCATATTGGCCGGATTCGGCATATCGCCCTGCAATAAATCAACCGGCCTTTTCACTCCCGGCGTCAACAGCGGCGCAGAGGCGATCAGCGCCTGAGTATAAGGATGCAACGGGGCATCAAAAATATCGTCCACCTTCGCCAACTCGACGATTTGTCCAAGATACATCACCGCCACCCGATCGCTCATGTGACGGATGACTGCCAATCCGTGGGCGACGACAATCATCGTTAGACCAAACTGTTCCTTGAGACCTTCCAGCAGATTCACCACCTGTGCCTGTACCGAAACGTCCAGCGCAGAAACCGGTTCATCGCCGAGCAGCAGCTTGGGTTGCGATGCCAGCGCGCGGGCGATGCCAATCCTCTGCCGCTGGCCGCCGGAAAACTCGTGCGGATAACGGTCACCGAAAGCAGCGGGCAGCCCGACAGTGGTCAGCAGCTCGCGCACTCGCTCGCGGCGCTCGGCTGCACCGGCAACGATATTGTGCAGCCACAGTGGCTCACCGATGATTTGTTCTACTGTCATCCTTGGATTCAGCGAGGCAAAGGGATCCTGAAAAATGATCTGCATTTCACGCCGCAGCGGTTTCATCTGCGCGTTCGACAGGCGGCTGATGTTCTGCCCCTGATAAAACACGTCGCCCTCAGTGGCGCGCAACAGTTGCAGCAGCAGACGGCCCAGCGTGGATTTACCGGAGCCGGACTCGCCGACAATCGCCAGCGTCTCGCCTTGAAAAATGCGCAGAGAAACGCTGTCCACCGCCTGGACGCCGGGGGTTTTACGAAACAGCGACGGCGGCCCGGAAAACACCTTGCTCAGTCCAACGGCTTCAAGAATAGGGCGCGGGGGCGTTTTCATGGCATCACCTCCACAGGCGGTTGCAAAGCAACATGCTGTTCCAGCGGGGCTTTAAAACAGGCAACCTGATGCGCCGCGTTATTCACTGCGGCGAGAGCAGGCCGTTGCTGGTGGCAGCGCAGATCGGCAAAAGGGCAACGGGTGGCGAATCGGCAGCCCTGCGGCATATCGGCAGGCAGCGGCACTGCGCCGGGAATCGTCGAAAGCGGCCCTTGGCGTGAGGCCAGCGACGGCAGTGAACCCATGAGTCCAATGGTGTAAGGATGCTGCGGATCGTTAAATAGCGCCGCGACATCACCCTGTTCGACGATTTGCCCGGCATACATCACGGCAACATCATCCGCGACTTCTGCCACCACGCCGAGATCGTGCGTAATCAGCAACATCGCGCTGCCGCTCTGTTGCTGCATGCGGTTGAGCAGGGCGAGGATCTGCGCCTGAATGGTGACGTCGAGCGCGGTAGTGGGTTCGTCGGCAATCAGCAGCTTCGGCTGATTCACCAGCGCCATGGCGATCATTACCCTCTGACGCATACCGCCGGAAAGCTGATGTGGATAAGCCTTCATGCGTAATTCGGGGGCCGGGATCTGCACCTGTTGCAAGATTGCCAAGGTCTGCCGCAGCGCCTCGGTTTTATCGACCTTCTGGTGGCGCACGACCGCCTCGCTGATTTGCTCGCCCAGGGTCAGCGCCGGGTTCAGCGAGGTCATCGGCTCCTGAAAGATCATGGCGATGTCCTGACCGCGCAGGTCGGCATACTGCCGTTCACTGAGAGTCAGCAGCGCGTGATGGTCAAACTGCACCTCACCCTGCAATACCTGAGCGCTCTGCGGCAATAGCCCCATCAGCGCCAGCGAGGTCACACTTTTACCGCAGCCGGATTCACCGACCAGTGCCAGCGTTTTTCCGGCTTCAATCTGGAGCGAGATGCCGTCCAGCACCGTGGCCGGGCTGCCACGAAACTGCACCTTGAGTTGATCAATTGCCAGCAACGGGGGGTGTGGAACAGGGGGCGAGTCCATCAGATAAGCTCCTCATCGTCATTGTTCAGGGCGGCGGTAAAGGCGTTTTGTAAAAACAGCAGGTGCTCGCGCATCACGCGTGCCGCCTCCAGAGGTTGGCGAGCGGCAATGTGTTCCACGATGCGGCGATGGTGCTGGTCGTAAATATCGAGGCGTTCCTGATTACGCGCCTTGTCGCGCACCGCCTGCCAGCTGGGATCGCGGCGGATGGCGTCCACCGCGTCAAACAGCCCAAGCAGCAGGCGATTTCCGGCAGCGTCGGCGATGGCGCGGTGAAAGGCGCTGTCCCAAAGCTCTATCTGGTCGGCATCATCGGCAGCCAGCGTGGTCATTCGGTCAAGCAGACGCCACATCAGCTGCACCTGTTCGGGCGTGGCCCGCAGCGCTGCATATTTCGCCAGCCCCGGTTCGATTTGCAGCCTTGCCTCCATCACTTCCAACAGGTTCGACTGACGCGGCAGGGTTTGCAGACTCAATGGCTGAGCTGGCGCTTTAGGGCCAATAAAAGTGCCTTTCCCCTGTTTGCGCCAGATACGGCCTTCCTCGGCCAGCACGTCTAGCGCGCGGCGAATTTCACGACGGCCTACGCCAAAGCGCAGCGCTAAATCTCTTTCCGGCGGCAGCGGTAGACCCTCGTCGGGATGCTGCTCGAGCAATTGCCGCAGCTGTTCCAGCGCCGAATGTGAGTTGCCGGGCGCTTCGTGAAGATAGGTCGTTTCTGGCATGCTCCGCTTCTCAATCGCTTAACGATATGGGTTGAAACGGCTTTGCATAAATCGAACCAATTTGTATTTGGTTCACAAATTAATGGCTTTTTTTTTGTACTTAATCATGTATTTCAATCAATTAATGATCGCTAAAATCTGAATCAATCTGTAAAGGTTCAATACGTTGTCTGCCCCAATTTGATCGCCTTTTATAAAACCTTGCACCTTGTTGGGGATTGTTTATTAGGGGGTAAAATTGATTATTAAACGTACAAAGTGCGCAAGCCCCATACAGACTGTTAATTAATCGGTTAGTTAAATTTGGCATGATGGTTGCAGCATGGAATTGGGTTTTTTAGAGATGGCAAACTTTTACCAGGGGTCAAAAAACATGAAAATGAAATCTGTCGCTGTGTCTGCCTTGTCTTGTTTTTGTATTACGCTTGCCAGTTTTTCCGCTATTTCTCCCGCTTTTGCGGCAGACGCGCCCTTGGCGATGAATGCCGAGCTGCACGCGCAGTTACCTGAAAAAATCCGTCAAAGTAAGGTGCTCAATCTGGTAACCGATGCGCACTATCCGCCGTGCGAGTCTTTTAGCGACGACAACAAAACGATGATCGGTTTTGAACCCGATTTGTGGGACGCCATGGGGCAAGTGCTTGGCGTGAAAGTTAAACCGGTTTCAAT
Source organism: uncultured Serratia sp. (assembly GCA_963922555.1). GTDB lineage: Bacteria > Pseudomonadota > Gammaproteobacteria > Enterobacterales > Enterobacteriaceae > Rouxiella. The sequence continues at coordinate 16,524 of CAWUIY010000078.1, forward strand.
AGATTTCGACGGGCTCATCCCCGGCGTAAAAAGCGGCCGCTATGACGTGGCGGTGGAGTGTATCTCCGACAGTCTCGATCGTGAGAAGCAGGTGACCTTTATCAACTACGCCTACGCTACCAACGAAGTCTACACGCTGGCGACTAACACCAGCATCAAGGCAGATCCGCTCACGCTGTGCGGACTGAATGCAGGCGTGCAGACCGGCACCGACTTTGAGCACGCCATCAATGAAATCTATACCCCTAACTGCGTGAAGCAGGGCAAACCGGCGATTAAAACGGTCAGGCTGCCTTCTGCTGACGCGGTACTGCTGGGCCTCTATGCCGGGCGCGTAGACTTTGTGCTTAACGATGCCGCCGCAGCCGGAGATATCAAGAAGAAAGCACCCCATCCAATCCGCACCATAGAAATGCCGCTGATGCCGAAATATTACCTCGGCATGGTGGTGGCGCATGAAAACGACGCATTGGCGCAGAGCCTGTTGAAAGCGCTCAACGTGCTGCATGAAAACGGTACCTACGACAAGATTATGGCCAAATGGCAGCTGAACGATGTGCGTCTCAGTAAGCCGGGCATCAACCTGATGAAAACCAACCCAATCTGAT
>CAWUIY010000079.1:0-16886 GCA_963922555.1 uncultured Serratia sp.
TGAACATGAACCATTCTCTTCAACATTAAGTCTGGTTTTTAATAAAGACTGGTTGAATATAACAGAGAAAAATGATGCGAATTCGGTAGAAACGCTTGAGTTGGTCTCCTGGATTGAACAGGTAGTATTGGAAGAGATCCCAATACATTTAAAAGCAAACATTCATTTTTTTGGACATGATGAATTTATGTCGTTCCAACGTGCTTATCAGCGGTGGCAAGTAGACAATTTCAAATTGGGTGGCGATGCTTATGCTATTTTAGACATGCTGTCGCTAGGCCAGCGACCAAGGGATAACTATCCAGGCATTGGTGTCATGCGTATTTATGATGACACAGTCGGCAGTTCGGACAGTGAAATTATTAGAAAGGCTACCACTGATCCAAAAGGTGAAGATGCAGAAAGCGACGCCCTGCAAGATACAGATATTTTATTTGTTGCATTGCCTAATAATGAATTCAAAAAACCATAAGGGGGAAAACTGATGACATTAAAAAAAGAGAGTAAGGTTATCCCTCAACCTGGCACTGCTGCGGACAACGCAGCTACTGCAGGCGGTATAGATAATACTATTAAAACGCTTACTAAAAATTCTAGAAAGTTCTCCACACCCACCGGGAGCAGCTTTGCGAGTTTAATAGATTTCTGCGGCCGAGCGAATAATTTTTTGGGCATAAATGATGGTTCAATTAAAAACAGTGGGCCTTCTATAAAGAATGACGTGCTTGGCCTCAATCTGCAACAAAACGGAGGGCTTGAGTTTGCCGTAAATCATGAAAACATTCTAAAAAAATCACTTAAGGTTAAATTGGGGGCAGGATTCAATTTAGGCAATTCACTAGGTATAAACCTTGGTCCAGGTTTCGACCTTAATAATAACGAAATCGGCCTAAAGTTAGCTACAAACAGCGGTATCGATAAGGATTTTAAAAAATTTTTAGTCGCCCCCCCTCTTAAAGTAGGCAACAGTCAAAAAATAGATATCGATTACACAGTAGGGTTAGAGATTAAAGACGAAAGACTTCAAATTATGACGGCAGAAAAAAGCGGACTTTGGTTTGAGGGCAGTATTCTTAAATTAAAGCTCTCGAAATATCTCTGTATAAAAGACGGTGCATTGGTAGTCAACATTGACATATTTTAATTAAAGAAATTTGATTAAAATGTCGAAAATATTAATCAGACCAGCATTGACAAAACTCCATGACATGATTTGAGGGAAAATAAATGGCTGACAAAATCACAGACTTAAAAAGCAAATTCAGTACGGGAAAAATACCCAGCGAAACAGATTTTGCTGAATTAATTGATCTTGCAGGCTGCGGAAATAAAGCCTTGGGGCTTGATGACGATCAAATTTCCGCTTCCGCCACTGATGGTTTAACCATCGAAAACAAGCAATTAAAAGTTAATTTGGCTGAAAACTCAGGACTAAAAAAATATGACGATGGGGGTTTAGGGATTGTCGCGGGAAAAGGGGTGAAAGTTGATCAAAACGGCGTGTCTTTAAACATATCCACCCAAGGTGGCATTGATATTTCACCCGAAAATGTAATGTACATAAAACCCTGGCCTGGAATAGCCGTAAGTGATTCAGGAGAACTCAGTGTTAATGTAGGACCCGGCTTAAAAATCGAGAACTCGATTATTAACCTCAATATTGGCGACGGGCTTGAACTTAAGAATGATGACTCGAAATTAGTAGCTGAACCGGCTGTTAAACTGGCTGTTAAACTGGCGGTTAAACTGGCTAAGGACAGCGCACTGCATGCTGGTACAGATGGATTAAAAATAAGCGTTTCTGCTGGCTCGAAAGATAAAAATATTGCTATCAACGAACAAGGTGAGTTGACGCTAACAGAAAAGGCAATAGAAGCACTTCAAGAAGGAAGTAAAACAAAATTTTTAAAAGCTCTGGATGATACCCAAAAAGAAGCTAAAAAAAATAAATTAATCGATTCGGAATTTGATATTAAAACAGATAAATTAAACGATTGGGAAGATCCAATTATAAAATTAGTATCTCAAGCAAATAGCTATGGCCAAAACGAAGTTTTTCGGGCAAGGAGGGATTTGGAAACGCAGATAAAAGAATTCCTTAAAGACAAAGCTTTAGTTAAAGAATTACCTGGCTACGACAGTCGGCGATTGAACTTTTCTTTAACACACCCTTATTATTATGGGACGCTGATATTTGGTCATGGTGATAATGATTTTTTTGGAATTAGCTCTTTACACTGTTTTAAAAGTAACGGCAGTGTTTCTTCTATCTCGATTATCCTTAGCGGCGATGTGATTAATTATGCAAATATTCCGCAAGAAGGTTTTTATGCTTTTATTGGGAACCTGACAGCAAATGATAAATCAGCAGGAGATAAACTTCTTACACTCGGCACAGGGTATATTACTGCCAACGCTATTATGGTACATATCAATCAATACGAAACAACAACCGTAGGTTTTTGGGATCTGGTTTCAAAAGCAGCGCCAGAATGGTACCAAAATGAAGCCGATCCTGCTATGACTGAGGGAAATAAAGATGGTGCCCCATTTCCCATGAACCGAAATGCCACCGTATTTCCAGGAGTTGAACCAGCTTATAGCATAGATGATCAAAACAAAAAGATTGCCGCGAGAAGTCAAAATACTAGCCCCATTATTTATTCGTTAAATAACACCAATTTATTTGAGGTGGACTCTACTAATGGTACGCTCAAGCTAAACTCCTGGGGTAGCAAGGCGGGTGTGACAGTTAGTCAGGCCGCCACGCACATTCATAATGCTGTGAGTGCAATTTTTCATTTTAATATTAAACCACGTGGTAATAATTATATTGAATGCGATATTAAAGAGAAATTTTGCCATATCGGAAATGTTTTAACATTCAAGACAACTGGAGGGAATTTAGAAAATAATGAAAGTATAAAATTTCATTATATTGTCGAAGATCCAAACATTCTTACCGTTGTTGAGCACGCGGATCATTCCACCTATATTGAACCCCAAAGTCCCGGTAAAACCCAAATCCATATATATCAAGAAAAAAATAATTATTATGATGTCAACGAAAGTGTTATTGATTTTGAAATTATAGAAAGGTATGTACCACCAGAACCTGTGGAGAATAATCTTTCATTTGATTTACATGCTCACATGGTCTTATCGGCAAATGGTACTTCTGCCAAATATTACATTGAAGTCGTAAATGTTAAAAATGGTTCAGGTGAAGATTTGCAGTTAGACAAAACAACTATTAATAAAGAACACCCCATTATTATTGAAGATAATAATCACTTACGTGGTGTGAAGAGAGAATTTACAAAATCAGATAAGAGTAAGCAAGATTTTACTATTATATATACAATCCCTTCTTACGGTGTACCAGATGATGTAACAATCGTTATATCTCAGCTAGCTAGCAATGAAATGAAAGGTGCAGTACTTACTAAAAATTGTAATTTTACATAAGTTAATACATTAAAATAACGGACAAAATATATATATAATACAAAAAATCGACATTTACTTTTTTAGAACTAATAAAATAATAGTAATTATTTCACAGAGGCCTAACTTATGAAACAGCCATCTAAACAAGGTCCGTCAACAGCACCACCGGGTGTTGACTCACCTGCTCCTGCCACTGTTCTTGATATTAAAAAAAATTTTAGGGGTTTCTCGGTTCCCACGGCCAAAGACTTTGCAGATTTGATTGACCTGTGCACCCTTGCTGCACAATACCTGGATATAAATAGCAACCCCGCACTGAACCGTGGGTTGGAATATATTGAAAGCAACACTATTCTTGCACTTAAGCTTGCGAAGGATAAAGGGTTGGAATTAACAGGCAATGGCTCAGGAAAATTTGGCAACCCGTTGCAAATAAAAATTGGCAGGGGATTTAAGCCCGCAGAAAAACTTGAGATAAACGTCGGTAATGGGATTGATAATAGCAATAAAGAGCTGGCACTGCGTCTCGCCAGCGACGGGGGTTTTAAAAAAGATTTTACGGGTTTTTTAGTCAAGCCGCCGTTGATTTTCCCCAAGGCTGGCGACGAAAAATCTGACTCGGGTGATAATGAAACTCTCGGCATTGCGCTGGGCGCGGGTCTGGAATTTAAAGATAACAAGATAGCGGTAAAAATAGACCCAAAACAGAGTGGTTTAACCTTTGATGGCAATATAAAAAATCTAAAAATTAATTATGACTCATCACTGTGTATTATAAACGGGTTTTTAAGCGTCAATGTTGATAATATTTGAATAGTAAAATTCGACATTTTTTGGCTTAATTTTATGCAGTAATACAACCTCCTACACTCACCTTTTTTACTTATATATTAAGGGCCAAATCATGACGATCGAAAAAGAAATTGAAGAGTTAAAAAATAGATTCTCCGTCGGAAAGATCCCTACTGAAGCTGACTTTGGTAAATTAATCGATCTGGCAAATGAGGCCAACAGCTTATTAGGCATTGACACGAAAGCTGACATTTCCAATTCCAAATTGCTAAATGGCCTGGAGGTGAAAAATAAAGAACTGCAAGTTAAGCTTGCAAAAAACTCAGGCTTGAAAGTAGACGAAAACGGCATTGGTATTAATACAGGATCTGGTATCAGCGTTGATGATACCGGCGTGCATTTAAATGTCACAGCAGGTAAAGGGATCACAATAACGAAGGGAAATGTTATTGAAGTTGCTCCCTGGTCGGGTATAGGGATTAATACAAAAGGCGATATTGAACTTCGTGTAGGGACAGGTTTATCTGTTGATGAAGAGGGTGTTAAACTAAAAATCGGTGATGGGTTAACGTCCAATTCAAATGGACAACTGACGATAAATATTCCCCCCAATCAACCATCAGGATTAATTAGCGATGCTAATGGCTTGAGAATTAACCTGATATCTGCTGACGACGCTACAACTCCTGGCAAAGAAAATTTCCTTACACTTAATGGAGCTGGCCAATTAGGCCTGACTACAGAGGGTCTTAATCGCATTAAAGAAGGCAGCAAATCCAAATTCAATACTGCCCTCGCAGCAGCTGTAGGAAAAGCTGTAGCAGAGAAAAAAGTGGCTCCCGATTTTGCTGATACGCTTGGCGAAAATGACAGTTGGGATGCACCGATTACCAGTCTGGTTGATGCTGCTACCTCCTATGCCTCAGCAGAAAAAGCCAAAGAACGGCTTACAAAAAAACTCATTGATTATTTAGCCGATCCTAAAAAAGTGGCTGTGAGACCCACTAATGATAACTTAAGAATTAATTTTTCAGTCGTTGAAAATGACCCAGGACTATATAGCAATCATGTATGTATTCATTCAGACTATCTAAACATGTTCTGGCAGGGAGAAGGTGACATACCAGATAAATCTCAGTTTTCAAGTAACTTTTGGGCCATCTCCGCATCAAACTTTAATACACCAGGATTTTATGCATTTGCTGGAAAACTCTCTGGTCCGGGAGTATCCGCAAAATTTGATACTGGCGGCAATCACCTAACCGCCAATGCGATTATGGTTTATATAGGCACAGGGAAATTTGTTTACACCGTCGGCTATTGGGATTTAAGTACTGAAAAACTTGATTTTTATCAGTTTGAGGCTGACCCAAGTAATAAAATTGAAACCAGGGAAAGTCCTAAGCTGTCAATAGATCCGTCTGTCAAAATGACAATATCTGCAATCCCCAAAGAAAACACTTTCACTCTAGATGTTAAAGGGGGGAACGGGAGTGTTAAAAAATTTACAATTAAGGATCCAAACAACAATGGGCTAACGGTTGACGATAAGGGTGTTTTGAATTTTACAAAATGGTCAGAGACTTCAACGACTGTTACAGTCAGTGAATCTCCTACGCGATTAAAAAACTCTGCATCGCCAGTGGAGGTGTCAGTGAAAATAGAGCCTATAAAAAGCAAAGGATTAACAGCACCGCCGCCTGCACACTTTAGAATAAAAGACAGTATAAAATACCAAGAAAACCTTGCGAATAGAATCGGAGGAAGGGATTTAGAAAATAACACTTTTCTTCCTCTAAAATTTACCTCCACTAATCCTTCCATAGTAGAAGTTTCAATTGAAGGAGATATCAAAATAAAAAATCATGGAGCAGAGACATTCATTGATGTACTACAGAAAGCGACAAGTTTACACAGCGAGCAAACCTGTAGATATAGTTTACTCGTTGTTCCTGATATAACAGAAACTGTTTTAACACTTACACATATTGAGATTTATCCTAACTATGTATCGTTTAAAATTAACACCAACAATTCATCGGGAGAAATAACCACATCTATCTATGCTACAGCATTACATTATCCTAATTCCATTCTAATACCTAACATTCAAGATAAGGATGAAATAACAGACACTTATAAAGTGACTCTTGAAGATGATCAAACTTTTTATAATTTAAATATTTCGGGTCTCTATAAAGATATTTGGGTGATGATTTGGCAAGCCCCCTCAAAAGATGGTTTTTACCCGCTAGGGACCAAAAAATATATAGTTTCCACTCTTAATTAACCAAAGGCACCGCCAATGCTAAAAAACACCTTATTAGCTGCCGCCATTTTTATCTGTGCCTATCTATTGGGAAGTGCCTCGGTATATCCGCCGTGGCGCAGCCCGACGGAATATCCGCTGGATTTTCGCGTGGTGTCGCCTAAAGGGGCGACGGTGGCGACCATGACCAGCGAGCGGCGGTCGATCATTATCGTGCCGGATGCGCGAACCGGTGCGAATGCCGATTTGCGTATTTGCCCTGAACCGCCCGCTGATGCCGCCGACAATGTGGCGTCAATGCTTACCGGCAGCGCCAGCGGGTCGGCCGGTGCACCGAACGGGGACAACAAAGGCAGTGCCGCCCTGTCCTCCGGCAGTTCGGCGGCGCTGGCCTCAATCTTTGCCCGCTCGCAGGGCATCGAACTGTTTCGCGACGGCTCTAATGCACTGTGCCTGGCGTGGCGTGGCTTAACGATATTTACAACAATGGCGACGTCAACGCCTGGCGCAGTGACTTTCAGCTGTTGTTAAAAACCTCTTCAATGCTGATTTCTCAGGAGATTGCGCAGGACCAGTTTAATAAACAGGTACAAACCCCGCTGCCGGCAGTGGTTACTGCACCGGAAAAATCTGGTGCCCCTGCTGAACCCACTGAATCTACTGTGCCTACTTTGCCCACTGATTCTACTGTGCCCGTTGTACCTGAGGAGCCAAGTGCACCTAATGTGCCCATTGCACCTAATGTGCCCATTGCACCTATTGGCCCAAATGTACCGGATTTGCCCTTCCCGGCGATGATTGCGCCGCCTGTTGATCCTTTGGTTGTTCCAGACCCAGATTTGACTAAATAAGTTTCGCAAATAAATTACATTAGTTAATTCAAGACCATTAAATATCGCCAATGATCTTTTCCTCCTCAAATAATTAAAACAAGAGAAGGCTTCCGCCTATCTATTTGCTGGGCGATGACCTTAAATGAACTTATGCACAACAATAACACTATTAATTACCCTCCGGGCAAGCATTCTAAAAAAACGCCCCTAATTAGGACCTTAAAAAATGAATATTAGTCTGGCTGGGGTTGAACTGATTAAACAATTTGAAGGCTGTAAATTAAATGCCTACCAGGACAGCGTGGGTATCTGGACTATCGGCTTTGGTCACACGCTGCATGTTGAACCTTACGACGTCATTACCAGCTCGACCGCCGTTTTAATGTTGCTGGATGATTTAAAACCTGTTGAACATTCTCTCCATACGCTGGTTAAACAGCCATTAACTCAAAATCAGTTTGATGCACTGTGCTCATTTATTTTTAATTTAGGCCTAAAAGCTTTTGGTGGGTCTACTTTGTTGAAGAAAATTAATATTGCAGACTATTCCGCCGCTGCTGACGAAATAAGTAAATGGAATAAGGCCGGTGGCCAGCCCCTCGCTGGGCTAACGCATCGCAGACAGGCAGAACGCAGTTTGTTTTTGCAAAAATAGCATTTTATCTCTGTTTTATCAGGCGGCACTCTGCCACCTTTTTTAAAAATACTTACCGTCACATAATCACCAGATATTAGTTATTGCACTGTGCTACTGCTGATATATCAAGATCATCAGTAACATTATTAATGATTCAATCACGCATTTCAAAGGAATTAATATCATGGCAAATACAGTTGAAGAAATTAAAAATACTTATCCAATGACCGCGTATCGTTTTCTTGTTACCGTCGGTGGAGAGCAAATGGCATTTAACAGTGTTTCAGGCCTTGAACAGTCTGTTGAAGTCATTGAATATAAAGACGGTGCCGGTGGCCTATTTCAAATGCCTGGCCAAACAGCATCAATGAATATTACTCTTAAGCGCGGTCTGCTGCAGAAACAATCCCAGCTTTACCAATGGATCAATAGTATTTCAGCAAATATGGTAGAGAAGAAAGACATTTCTATTTCCCTTACCGATTCCAAAGGAGGCACACTGTATATTACCTGGAACGTGGTTAACGCTTTCCCAACCAAACTCTCTGCCCCTTCCTTTGACGCCACCAGTAATGACGTAGCATTTGAAGAAATGTCGCTGCGTGCCGATCGTATGACGGTTGAATATCACTAATTCAGTGAATGGGTTTTAAACCTGCTTCTGATTTAAACATAGAAGGGAATTAAAATGTCTGATTTAGTTGTTAATTATCCAGGTGTTTATGTAAAAGAAGACACCTCTCTGTCTCTGTCGGTCGGCAGCAGCGCTACCGCTGTACCGGTTATTTTCTTTAAGTCTACCGATGCTGAATTCATCAAAGATCTTACCGCTATTGACACTTGGTTATCTTTTATCAAGAAATATCCCCCTGGTAAATCGGTGCTCTATTACACTGCGCTGGAAAAATCGATGCGCAGCTATTTCGATAACGGCGGCGGCCGCTGTTATATCGCCCCTGATACAAAAAGTGTTGATACTGGTTATTTAGTCAGTTTAGCTGACGCCATACTTAGCAAAGGCGATGTGACCCTGCTGGTACAGGCTGGAACTCCTAGCGACACGTTTGAAGCCATTGTCGAGCAAGATAGTTTGAATAAAATCTTTGTCATCTACGATGGAGCTCCAGTCATTAATACGGACAGTAAATTTGAAAGCGATCCCAAAATAATATACGAAGGTTATAAAAGAAAAGAACAGGGTGCCGTTTACTACCCCGGCCTGAAAACCACGCAGTATCTCCCGCCTGATGAAAACGGTATTCCAACCGTTTCTTACGTCTCGCCTTCTGCCGCCGTAGCGGGCGTATACTGTAAAACCGACAGCCTGCGCGGCGTATGGAAAGCCCCGGCCAACGTGGCGATTGTTGGCGGCCTGACCCCGGAGTTCAATATTACCGATCATCAACAGGGTGAGCTTAATGCTGCAACTGGCGCCGTCAACGTTATTCGCCAGTTTCGCAATGGCGATACGCTGGTGTGGGGCGCGCGTACTCTGTGTGACGACGAAAAATGGCGCTATGTGCCGGTACGCCGACTGTTTAACGCCATTGAAGTGGATATTAAAACGGCGATGCAGCCTGCCATGTTTGAACCTAATGTTCCCATCACCTGGGAAAAAATCCGCTCGGCGATTGACATCTACCTGCACAGCCTTTGGCAGCAAGGCGGCCTGTTTGGCAGCAAACCCGAAGAGGCCTATTTTGTTAAAATTGGCCTAAACAGCACCATGACGGCTCAGGATATCAGTGCAGGTAAAATGGTGGTAAAAGTCGGTGTCGCCGCCGTGCGCCCTGCCGAGTTTATTATTCTTGAGTTCAGTCAGTTTGTTGCCAGTAGCTAAAGCTGGTGACGAGAATAGCTTTCTGTTCAGGCATTTATTCTATGGCTCACTGCGGGGATAACATTATCCCCGCTATTTTTACCGGGCGTTTATTTTAAGGACTGTTTATGTCTACTATTCCGGCGATCGCTGTCGATCAAAGTATAGAAAACCATCTCATCGGTGAAAACGAGACGGTGGTACCGGTATTTATCTATTTATCTACATCTACATCAAGCAGCAAACTGCAATTATTAGCGGATTATGATCCGTTATTGGATTTCGTCGATGATTTAATTAAAAACGAACCCATCACTAATAATGCGCTAAAACTTTATTTTGATAACGGCGGCGGATCTTGTTTTGTCTATAAAATGCAATGTACAGCAGAGCAAATCAATACGATTTCGCCGACCGATTATGCCTCACTTCTGGCACCCATTTTACAACAGCCTGAAATTACCTTATTAGCCGTAACTGATCTGAAACTTGTTGAAGCAGGAAAAGATGACGGTCAAACGGGTAAAACTTATGCCGCCTTCTGGACGGGTTTATTAGCGGCTGTTGCAGTGCGTAAGGATATTTTTTGCCTGATTGATGCCCCAGCCAGCATTGAAGCCTGCAAAGTCTTTAAGACGGTAATGAGCAAGGTTAATACCAGTTTCGCCGCCGCCTATTGGCCGCATTTGGTCTGTGATTATCCGGCCAAAGCGGCATCAACAACCTCAGAATGGGCTATTTTGCCCCCTTCGCCTGCCGTTGCCGCCGTAATGTATAAAACCGATCGCGATGTCGGCATCTGGAAAGCGCCAGCCAACCTTGAGCTTGAACATATTGTCAACCCACAGTTTGATATGGCTTACGGCGATGATGTCTTAGCCGATGGTGAAAACGCCTCAATGAGTTCACGGCTTAATTACATTCTCAGTTTTGCAGGGTTTGGTACGCGGATATGGGGCTGCCGTACGTTTCAGAATGATGCCACTAAAGGTTTGCTTTATATACAACAGCGTCGCCTTATGACCTTTATTGAACGCAATATGCGCGAGCTGGCAAACTTCATGATATTTGAACCCAATAATGAAATGACCTGGTACAAATATAAAGGCGTGGCTAATGACTGGCTGCGTCAGCTTTGGAAAAGCGGGGGATTACTTGGCGACAGTGAAGAACAAGCCTGGAAGTTGGAAATGGGGCTGGATGAAACGATGACCGTGGAAGATATTAGACATGGCATCATTCGTATCAATATTTCCGTCAAAATCCTTAATCCCGTTGAGTTTATTGCTATAAAACTCACCCTTTCAATTAATCAATCCCCTGCCTTGTTTAACTCTGCATTACAACAGCATGAGGTGAGCCAGTTATGAATACTCATGAGATTTATAGAAAAACTTTAGAACCGATGGTAGCGCACCGTTTTGTTGCAACCTTCTTTATAAAAAATCTACCTGACCCATTTGACATCAGCTTTCAAAGCATTTCCGGTTTGGGTCGTACCCTTAATGTTGAAAGTTTGCAGGAGGGCGGTGACAACACTGGCAACCTGCATCTTCCTACTTACGTAACCCACGGAAATATTGTGCTGGAACGCGGTGTGATGGCGGTTACCCCACTGATGCTGGTTTTCGACCAAATGCTGGATGCCTACAGAGACAGCCACAGCACAATCGTTATCTTATTGCTTAACCAGCGCAATACGCCGGTTTGTAGCTGGACACTGACCAAAGCCCTTCCGGTTCGTTGGGATACCGATACCCTTGATGCCAACAGCAATAAAATATTAATTAATACGCTGGAACTGGCCTATGAAAATATGCACTGGTTCGGAGTAAAAGCCTGATGATCGAGATCCGTAAGCTGACTATTGAAGCCCGCATTACCAGCGAAAGCCAAGGGCAATCAACGGGGCTGCCTGCCACAGGCAGTCATCTTAATTATATTGATCACCATCAGCATATTTCCGAGATTGTGCAACGGGTGATGGAACAGCTGAAAGATCAACAGGAGAATCGCTAATGGCCCTTAACAGCAAAGCTTTGGAAAAATTGACCATCGTGGCTTATGCCAGCGACGTCGTGCCACACAAAGAATTGGGATCGGTAACGGCCACCTTTAACCCAGAGTCTATCAACTTCAGTTATCAGGCGGAATATGAGTCGATGGTGCCGGTGGATCAGTCTAAATCCTTCCCCTCTTTTCGGCATCTCAAGAACGGCAATCTCAATGTGACGCTGCTGTTCGACAGCATGCAAAACAGTAAACATTCGGTGAGCCAAGAGGTCACTAATCTCAACGCGCTTTGTACCAGTATTAACGGGTCTACCGGTGAAACCAGCTTTCTTGAGATAAAATGGGGCAAGCTGTCGTGGTCAGAGATGGACTCGCTTTTCTGGCGCATGACCGATATGACCACCACCTATAAACTTTTCAGACGCGACGGATCGCCGCTTCGTGCAGAAGTCGCGCTGGTGCTGACCCCCTGCCCACGCTCGGTAAAAAACGGTGTTCACGGAGACAATGCGCCCGGATATACAATTATCCCTCAAGCAAAATCTTATCTGCCGGTACTTGCTGCGACTTCAGTTATTGCCATGGCGGCAGCGGAAGCCAGCTATCTGGCGCTGGCGCAGATGAATCCACAGCTTGACAGTCTCAACGGCATACAACCTAAACAGCTGTTAAAAGCCTCTACCGGTATCGACCTATGAACAATTTTGCATTGCTCTTCGGCAAAAGCAAACATGCGCTCGATGCCAAGGTTGCCTCTCTCGTATCGCTGGATACCACCAGCGCAGTGAATCAAATTCCCTATGCGGCCGTAAGCTACACGTTGCCTGCCAACGCGGCCCACAGCAAAATGTTCGATACGTTGGCAACCGTGGCCAAGACCTGCGAAGTCGGCAGTGAAGTCGAAATAACTAAACTGGGCGAACTGCTGTTTGCTGGCATCATCACGCAACAAACGATAAGCATCAAAAACGGCAAGCCGATGATCAACCTTAAACTTCGACACCGGCTATTTGTATTGCAAACGCTGGTGCGCAGCCAGGTATTTGTTAATAAATCCGATATGCAGATTTTTGGCCAACTGCTTAAAAATGAACCCTTGCATGTCGCGCCCGGCGCTACGCTTGGCGTAATGCATGAACAAATGGTGCAGCTCAACTGCACCGACTGGCAATTTGTACGCACGCGGCTTAAGGCCAACGATGTCTGGGTGCTTCCTCACCCCGCCTCCCTCGCGCTGGTTGTACCCAAGCTTGGCACTATACTCCCCCACGGCATACTGACCCCCAAAGGCGGCAGTAAGATGCTTAACGCCGTGCAATGGCAAACGCATTATGTCGATATGGCCAAAGGAGTAAACGTTCACAGCTGGGATACCGACAAGCAGTTGCTGAACTCGGTCAAATCGAAAGCGACTACGCTGGGGACCGGGCCTTTTGATCCGAGCAAGATAAAATCCCTTAAGGAACAACCCTGGGATGTCTTCTACTCGATGCCGTTGACCCATAAAGAACAAAGCGCCCTGGCGAATGCCATGGGTAATGCCGAGTTGGCGGGCGGCGTTCAAGCCCGTTTTGAAATGCCCGGCACGGTCAAGCATAAGCTCGGCGATACGGTAGAACTCAGCGGCTTTGGCAGTCATTTTAGCGGCAAGGCCCTACTGACCGGCATTAACCATCACGCCGAAAACGGCAAATGGACTACCACGCTGCATACCGGCCTGGAGCCAGCGGTGGCAGGTGACGAGTACTATGATTTGGTACCGAAAGCAGAGGGACTGTTTGTGGGCGTGGTAGGCGAAATGAAAGAAGATAAACAGTTTCGCATTCAGGTGCAGATCCCCGCGCTGGGCAAAGACAGCCTTCCCTTATGGGCACGGTTCTCTCAGCCCTACGCCAGCAAAGACAGCGGGGTCTGTTTTTATCCTGAAAAAGGCGATGAGGTAGTGATTGCGTTTTTTGAAGGCGACCCGCGTTATCCGGTGATCCTTGGCTCCATGCATAACGCTAAAAACAAGCCACCGTTTGCCTATACCAAAGACAATGAGCAGCGCGGTTTTGTATTTGTGCATGAAAAAGAAAAGCAGTCCTTGCTGTTTGACCGCAAAACTTCACAGGTAAATCTTGAAAACTTTTCCGATGAAAAGGCGAATCATCAGTCACTGATGCTCGATGCCAAGGCGATGATCGTCAATCTGCAAAATAATCTCGCTGAAGCAGAGAAGAAACAGTCATTGATATTGGATGCGGAAAAAATGCAGGTTCATCTGCAAAACAACGTTGCCGCCGAGGAGAAAAAGCAGTCGCTACTGCTTGATGCCACTGCGATGCACATTCAATTCGACAATAACTTTGATAACGCCGAGAAAAAGCAAACTCTGCTGCTCGACGCTAAAGAGATGAAGATCAATGTCGATAACGTCAAAGAGAAACTGCTGCTGCACAGCGGCATTGCCCTCTCTAGCAGCGCCGACAACATTGCACTGAAAGCCAAAAAAGACATTACGCTGGAGGCAACTGCCGGGGTGGACGTTAACAGCGAGAATCATACCATCAAGGCCAAAAAAACCTTAAGTCTTGAATCCATGGATACCACCCTCAAAGGCAACAAGACGCTGACGCAAAACGGCGGTGAAGTGAAGGTCAGCGCCGATCAGGGCCTGGTTCTGCATGCAACACTCGCCTTGCAAGCTCAAGGTGCCAGCGCAGAAGTTTCTGGTCAGAGCACCGTCAACATTAAGGGTCCTAAAATCGATTTAGGCCCATAACTTTCCCTCTTCAGTGGAGAAACGCAATATGAACCGTGATATTAGCAAAGGTATTTATGGCCAGGGTTGGGCATTCCCTCCCACTTTTTGCATTGAAGGCACAGAGAAGACTGAAAATGGCATCGAGGTTAAATCTGGCGTTACGCTATGCTCGGGCGTTAACGACGTACAACAAAGCCTGATCATTCTATTAAGCACGCAATATTATGAACGCATTATGCGCATGGAATACGGCAATGACCTGATGCAACACATGTTTGATAATATTGGTGAAGGGCTATTTGAGAAAATTAGAAAGTCTCTCACGGTGAGTATTCTAAATAATGAGCCACGAGTGGTGGTCGATGTCATCACCATTAGCTCAGACCGTGTTACGCCAAGCAAACTGTCGATCATTATTAATTATCACCTTTTTGATAATAATGTATTACATCGCCTGTACGGCATGTTGGATATTAAAGAAAATATGACCGGGGTCTGGCGATGAAAGATATTATTTTATGCGACGGTGACCTAGTGATGTTTGAACCCACTTTTGGCCCGGCGATTGTTACAATGACCGGGCCGGTCAAAATTACCGGCAGCGGGCTGGCAAAAATTGGTGGTAAAAATATCTGCGTGATGGGCGACCACCTTACAGTAAGCGGCGACTGTACCTATATCAATGGCGCGTTCACTACTCCCGGCACGGGTAAACTGACCATTGTTTCGCTGTTGCCGCCGCAGATGCTGCCGACAATTAGCGCCGGTAATAAGCCCATGATGGTTAAGGGGCAAAAGTTTATTGCACTATTCACCCGATTGTCGCCGGCGCTTAATACTACGGGGCCGAGCCCGCTTCCTGACGTGACACCCATGCTGCCAGGAAATGGCATGTTTATGCCCAGCCAATTTCAGGTAACGGGCGGTTAGTTCACGGCATTTCACCTCAGGCTAAGCGGCTCTCTTCCGCCTGTTTATATTAGGCCAATATTCTAGACTGAGATTATTAATCTATAAATCAGCACGCTTGCGGGTTCTTCGGGGGCATATTGTCAAATAATAACCAGGTCATTGAACAAATTCATTTTGCTCTGCGAACCAATGACGCATTAGCGAAAAAAATACAGCAACGGTGTAGTGAAATATTTCATTATCGCATCAAAAGCCTGCTGCATAGATTATTATCTCAGGCAGACAGTCAGTTGAGTGATAAAATTATTGACGCCATCACGCTCGATCTTGGCGATATTCCTTTGGATGAATTCGAAGAACAACTTTACGAAAAAATAAAACAACAACTTCCCGGCTTTCTTACGCCAGCGGCGATGGCCTCGGCATCTAACGCATCGACGCCCGCAGTCCAGCGCGCATTTTTAGAAAAAAATACTCACCCTATACGCCCGGATAATAAATCAGCGTCTGCTTCGCAAATAAGTGCGCCAGGCAATGGCACTGATAATCCCTTTACTCTGCTGACGGATTACCTGGCCACCGGTATTTTTGCGCGGCCTAAGGAATGGACAACTCCGGCAGGTGCAGACGGCTGGCTGATTCTGTTGCTGTCTCTTGCCCCCATCGGACAATCGGCTTCAGGCCAGAGCCTTGCTCCCTTGACGAACCTGCGTGCGATGCCGTCGCTTTTCACCATGCCCGATCTCGACGCAGTGGCTCTTGAACACGCGCGCTATCAACTGGCGCAGTATTGCCTGCAAAAGCGCGGCAGCCAGCGGCTGCTGCAGACCTTTGGCCCTGCGGCACTGAAACGTTTGCAACAGTGGTTTATTGATGGATTAACGGCCGACGAGCGACAGTTAGTGGCAGCAAATAATCCCCACTCTACTCTTGGCGATATTGCTCTTATGGTGCTGCAACGCCTTACCCAGCAAATCGGTTACCCCACGCTGGCACTGGCAGAACAGGATATTCTCTGGCCAACTTCGCTGAGGGAATGGCAGCGCTGGCTTGGCATCCTGCTGACCGCCTCTTCCGCCTATTCGCGTATCTTGTTGTACAGCATGAAAAAGCTGGAAAACCTGCCGCGACTCAGCGTCACACTGATTTCAGGGCTAAATCACGCTGAGCGCGAGAAGCTGCTGCCGCTGCTGCAGTACGCCCTGGGTTTTAAAAATATTGAAAAAGTGCTGACCAATACTCACGTTCTCGCACTGCTCAGAGAATTTCCGGCTTTGGTGTCGATCGAACGGGGCGACATTCCGTTTAGCACTATCGAAAAGACTATCGCGCTCAAAGACAGCGCGTTACCAGAACATGCCGACGAACACACTTGCCCGGAGTCCGGGAACCTCAGCCAGGTAAAACACCTTGTC
>CAWUIY010000080.1:0-16868 GCA_963922555.1 uncultured Serratia sp.
CGTCTGCCGGAAAAATCGTCATGTCGCAGCCTTTTTCACCGCCACTGATGAGTAAATTTGTGAGTTCCTGCTCAGAAGCGCTGAGCACGCTAATGCCGAGCGGGATGAGTCCGGGGTAGCATTTACCGTCTGCAACCTCCAACGGTTCACCAATCAGCTCAGGGTGACGCTGACCGAGGGTCATGGCCAATACGGCGGCAGCATTGGCGGCCTTTCCGGTGGGAAGATCCTGATTAAGCACAATCACCAGGCGTTCTGGCAAGGCGAATTGATTTTCAGGGGTGTCTTGAGTCAATAATTCGGCAGACATTTAGGCTTTACTCCATCTAACAAATAAAGGCTGATTGTCTTGTATGCGAGAGGTCTAGTCTGGAAGATTTGTGCAGATTTGGCGATATTGCGCCGGAGAAAGTCGATAGGCACGACGAAACCAGCGCCCGAGATGGCTCTGATCGGCAAATCCCAATTCGGCGGCAACCTGAACCGGTTTCTCGCCCTGCGACAGGCGAATTCGCGCCTCGGCCAGCCGCAGCTGCACCAGATAGGCGTGCGGCGCCATGCCAAACGCCTTCTTGAAAGCGCGGGTCAACGTGAAACGATCGGTCTGGGTGATCGCGGCCAGGTCTTGCAAGGAGAGGTCCTCATGCAGGCGGCTGTGCATAATTTCGCGGGCCTGATGGGCGCTGGAAATCGCCTCGTGCGCGCTGGCGGCTTCGGCTCGCCAGTGAATATGTGGCGCGAGATGGGCGAGCAGATTATCCAGTGCGCTTTGCTGCACAATTTTAAACTCGCCAAAATGGAGCAGCTGAAAAGTCTGGGCAATGCTGTGCGCCAGACGCGGATCGCTGTGCAACGTTTTGGCAAATGACAGTTCATAGCTGCTGGGCGTCTGGTGAAACAGGTGGCGAATTTCGCGGTCAAGCCAGGCGGGGCTGAGATAAAAGGTCTGATAGGTGAATCCGCCTTCGGCAGGCGCGTCGCCATCGTGGATTTCGCCGGGTTCCAGTAAAAAGATGTCGCCGGGCGTGCTGGTAATTTTATTGCGTCGGCAGTGGAATTGCTGCGTGCCTTGCTGGGTCACCCCCACCAGATAGCTGTCATGCCAGTGCGGATCATAGGCATGACCTTCAAAATGCGCCTGAATAGTTTCAATCTGATATTCGGGCGAATGGCGAACATCAATCCAGTCGTTGCTCATCAGGGCAGATTCAGTGATTCATCGGGGGATTAAAACTCTCCCCTCGATATAGAGGGAAGAGAATACCGGGTATTATTTTTCTTGCAGCGATTTGGTGCGGTTGGCAAAGCTCTTACGCAGCTTTTGCAGTTTTGGTGGGATCACCGCCATGCAGTAGCCGTTGCGCTGGCCCGCGCCGTCCCAATAATCCTGATGATAGTTCTCAGCCGGATACCAGGTGGCAATCGGTTCAATGGCCGTCACAACCGGCACATTGTGATCTTCCTGCGCACGCGCGATGGCGGCTACGGCTTCAATTTCCTGCTCGTCATTCAGCGGGAAAATAGCAGAACGGTACTGAGTACCAATGTCGTTGCCCTGACGGTTCAGCTGGGTTGGATCATGGGTTGCAAAGCTGATATCCAGCAGATCGCCGTATTTCAGTTTTTCGGAATCGAAACCAATACGGATCGCTTCGGCATGGCCTGTTTCGCCGCTGCAAACCTCTTCGTAGGTTGGATTGGGTTTTGTGCCGCCAATGTAGCCGCTTTCTACAGTTTCAACACCGATAACGTCTTTAAATACCGCCTCGGTACACCAGAAACAGCCGCCCGCTACAATTGCATACTCAATAGTCATTGTTTTTTCCTCTGCTAAAACTCGGTGGTGGTTGCACCCTGCACACAGGCTACACTTTTAAAGTAATTTGAACTAGTGGGTGGGTGAGCAGTATGTGCCGTGGAGAGAAAATAAGGTGGCGAACAGGCGTCTAAAAGTGTTGTAGCGGTCAAAAAAAGCGCCGTTGGAGTAAACTCTGCTCAACGGCGCCTGCGGCTAGATTTTACGGCTGATGAAACGCACTACCAGGCTGGCGGCTCCGGCCATACACGCCAGCGTGATGACCCCTGGCCATCCTCCCAGCTCAAGTGCTTTACTGCCCAACGCCGATCCTGCCGCCATGCCAATAAATACCACGGTAAACAGCAAAGCGTTGAGGCGACCGCGCGCGGCCGGGTCTAATCCATAAACCAGCGTCTGGTGCGAGACCAGCGACGCCTGCACGCCAAGGTCAAAGCCAATGGCGCTGAGGACAATTAACGCCAGCTGGGCATGAGGAGAGAGCAGCGGCAGCAGGAACATCGCAGCAAAAGACAGCATCACCAGCGCGGAGCCAATCTGCGTGACGGCGGCCGGTCCCTGTTTGTCGGCCAGTTTACCTGCCAGCGGTGCTGCCAGTGCACCTGCGGCACCCGCTAACCCGAAAGCACCGGCAACGCCGCTGCCCAGGTGATAAGTGTTGTTGAGCATAATGGCCAGCGTTGACCAGAAGGCGCTGAAGGCAACCGACAATAATCCCTGTGCCAGTGCGGCACGGCGCAGCGTTTTATACTGCATCCACAGGTGACGCATCGACAGCAGCAAGGCCGGATAACTCATCCCGGTGCCCGGCGTAAATTTTGGCAATACGCGCCACAGGGCAATACCGATTAGCGCCACGCTGATGGCCGCCAGCTGGTACATGGCTCGCCAGCCAAAATATTCGGCGACTACGCCGCTGACCACGCGCGATAGCAGGATCCCAACCAACAGGCCGGTCATCACCGTGCCGACGGTTTTCCCTCTTACCGCCGCCGGAGCCAATGCCGCGGAGGCAGGCACGATGTCCTGCGCCAGCGTCGCTGTTGCACCAATCATCAGGCTGGTGAGAAGCAGGCTGTGAATGTTGGGGGCAAAGCCACAAATCAACAGCGCAATCGTCAGTAACAAGCTTTTGATCATGATGATCAACCGGCGATCGAAACGGTCGCCGAGTGGGATCAGCAACAGGATACCCAGCGCGTAACCGATTTGCGTTAGCGTTGGCACCATGCCAGTTTCCGTGAGCGTTGCATTGAGCCCCGGCCCGATAATGCTCAGCATCGGTTGACAGTAATATATAGAAGCAACGCTCAAGCCAGCCCCAGCGGCCAGGGTAAATACCATTTTTCCGGGAAGCGCGGGCTCTTCCTCAACGGCGATGTCAGGTGTGCCCTGTAATTCAGACATAATCATTGTCCTAATAAAGTTGGGTGGAAATTGTTGTTGTGATTACCGGATGCATTTTCCATTAGCGGGCACAATAGTGGTAGTCAGCTCCAGGGTAAAACTGTTATACGTAGCACGTATGAGCATATCTTCAATTGGCGGCATAGACCGCATAGACCTGATGCATACTTTTATACGCATCGTGGAAAGCGGCAGTCTCTCGGCTGCGGCTCAGCAAATGCAGACCAGCCAACCCACCGTGAGCAGACGGTTACAGACGCTGGAGCGCATGCTGGGCGCAAAACTGATCCTGCGCACCACTCACGCCATGAAGCTGACCGATGACGGCCTGCGCTGCTATCGCCACGCCAAGATGCTGATTGAAAAATGGAGCGCGCTGGAGGATGAGCTTCGCGGCGCAGACGAGGAGCCAGAAGGCACTCTGCGCGTGCGTGCGCCACACGCCTTTGGGCAGGACCAGCTCATCGCGCCACTGACCGAATATCTGCAACGCTATAGCAATATGTCGGTGGACTGGATGCTCAACGACAGAACGCCGGATTTTATCTCTGAACACATCGACTGCATGATTCAGGTGGGTGAAATCAGCGATCCTTCCATGGTTGCGGTATTGCTGGCGGAAGTCCCTCGTATCGTGGTCGCCTCCCCTGCACGACTTGCCCGTCATCCGGCTATTGAACAGATTGAAGATTTGGCTGCACTGCCGTGGGTAGCACTCAGCACCTATTATCGTAATGAGGTGACTTTGCAACATAAAGAAAGTGGAGAAAGTTTTCGATTTGATATTGCTCCACGAATGAGCACCGACAGCCTGTACGCCGCGCGTAAAGCGGCTGAAAACGGACTTGGCGCAGTGCTGGTCTCAGCGTGGATAGTCAGTGACAATATAGCCGATGGGAGTTTGGTACATATTCTTCCTCATTGGGGTGCAAAGCCACTGCCGGTATATCTTATATATCCTTATGCCAGTTACTATCCGGCCAGACTGATGAAGTTTCTGGCGCTGATCCGCAAAGTCATGCCGCAACTTAGCGGCACCCAGCCTGCAAGTAAATAAACGTCTGCCGATTAAGCGCGCTCATCAACCCCTAAGACATAAATCGAATTTTACTGCTTTTCTGATTGAAGACTTAATGTAATAGGGAGATGAGAAAATATTACGATTTGATATTTTCGGTTAATTTTAAAGCGACTTTCTCGAGTGTCATGTTCGGTAGGCTTGAATTGCTCTTTACCCCCTCTTCCTATGCTGCCGGGAATATTAATGGCTCGGCTTTTCGACCGATGGTCTATTAATAAGGACGTTTCACTATCTAATAGTTCTGAGAGGTCACTATTGCAGATGAAAGGCGGGCGTAACACGGCGAAAACGCTCTAATGTAGCGGGTAATCAACCATAAGTAATTGCTATCGATAAGGCTAATTGGCATAAAAAAACGTATGGTTCCTTAAAAAAAGCTTAGGTTTTAACCCCATTGAGGTGTTGCGCATCCGGCTCAATCGTATTATATATACTAAACGTGCGGTCCGGGACCGAGTTTCACAAAAATGCAATCAAAATACGTTGAAAATTATGATGTTTCGCCAAAAATTGCTCTGGCTGTGCCATTATCAAATTGTTATGATGGCCCGATAAGACTGTTATTCGTTAAGTAATTTCTCACACAGTCACGAGGTTGATACCCCATTGCTAAAAACAGTTGATAGTAAAATCACCCTTATCAGTCTCTCGTCTGAGCTTGCAACCCGACCTTGCGAACGTGGCTCGTTAAAATCCACCGCTTCATCTCTATATGCGAAAAATAGCAAAAGTCTTATTTTTGTTCACAGTTTGCCGTCATTGAGTTTTATAACGCTCCTTATTTAATTCTTAACGACGCCCTGGCTGTATATTTTTGATAGTGCGTGTATCTGTAACAAAGATAAGAGATAGTCAGCAGGGACATTTGTTATGCAATTAAAGGACGACATATTATAGGTAAAGTCTTAAAAGTGGGTTTCAAGCCACCTAAGGCATTGGTTTTACAGTACCCTGCTTCCGCTAAAGTGAATTTAACAGTAAAGTTCACTTCAGCTGAAGAGGTGAGAAAACCGCAATTGGATGTATTACAGTTTCGGATTTCTCCTCTGACCGGGCAACACATACTTCCCTAGTCTAAGAATGTGCAAACATCAAGCGTGGAAAGTAATAATATTATCCCGACGGCTGTAGCCTCTTGTGAAAGAGGAAATAATTTAGCAAAGCTATTTTATTTGCGTATTAAGGGCTGTTATTGTCTGTAGGCTGAAGTTTTACTGAGATTATATACATCGTTTTTAGTGCATTGGTAGCTATGAGCCAAGGGCGGTAGCATATTTTATCCATGCCACTGTCCGGTATCTTCAGCAAACGCGCGATTCCGCACAATTTTCCGGTTAAAGCGGGGATTACCCTCAGATTTATGCTCACCGAACCGAAAATGATGTAGACAGTGATTCTTAAAAATCTAAATGGTCTGGAACCTATGCACAAAAATCTGTTTAAACTTTCTGCGCTATTCTTTGCTGTGGGTATCTTAGGCGGCTGTACAGTTATACCTGGTCAAAGCTTACCGACAGGGGGCAAGAATGTCGTTAAGGGGCCAGATAGTAATTATGACCTGGACAAGCTGGTTAACATCTACCCTATTTCACCGAATCTGGTTGATAAGTTGCAGCCAGCTCCGGCCATTGCACGCACCAATCCGCAACTCAGTGAGCTTCTGAAAAGCTATCAGTATCACGTGGGTATCGGCGACATATTGACGGTCACCATTTATGACCATCCAGAATTAACCACACCAGCAGGTGGCTATCGTAGCGCCAGTGATACCGGTAACTGGGTAGGCGCTGACGGAACTATTTTCTATCCATACATTGGTAAAATGCACGTTGCTGGCGAGACATTGGCCGAGATTCGTTCAGAAATTGCGAAACGACTGGCTTCATATGTTGAAAGCCCACAGATTGATGTCAGCGTTGCTGCTTTCCGTTCACAGAAAGCCTACGTGACCGGTGAAGTGACCACCTCAGGTCAGCAGGCCATCACCAACATCCCCCTCACCGTTATTGATGCAATCAATGCTGCCGGTGGTTTGACCGCGGATGCAGACTGGCGTGATGTTGTGTTGACCCATAATGGCCATGATGAACACCTGTCTCTGCAAGCACTCATGCAAAATGGTGATTTAACTCAAAACCGCCTGCTATATCCTGGTGATATTCTGTATGTTCCTCGCAATGACGATCTTAAAGTCTTCGTGATGGGCCAGGTACAGAAACCAAGCACCTTAAAAATGGATCGCAGTGGAATGACACTTGCAGAAGCGCTGGGTAATACGGGTGGACTGTCTCAGGATCTTGCTGATGCCGCTGGTGTATTCGTGATTCGCGGAATTCAGAATGGTCAAGGCGTTAACAAAGGCAAAATCGCCAATGTTTATCAGCTAAATGCTAAAGATGCTTCTGCCATGCTATTGAGCAGTAACTTCCAATTGCAGCCATACGATATGGTCTACGTTACGACAGCACCGATTGTTCGCTGGAATAACGTTATTAGCAGCATTCTTCCGACAATCTCTGGCGTTAATAGCCTGACTGAAAGTGCGATGTATATCCACAATTGGGATTAAGCTTCAGCACCTGCTTACTGACACTCCAAAAGGATGGCTTTGCGCTAGCAGGTTTTTATTAGCTATGGGGGGCTTCCCCCATTCAGAACATGAAAGTTAATGAAATATTTTTTGGCAATACCCACTTATAACGGTGGTGCGGTATGGAAGGAGTCAATAAAGAGTATCAAGGAAGTCCTGCCAGAAGGTCTATATGTTCAGGTCATTGATTCCAGCAGTAAAGATGGCACAAATATAGAAGCTGAAGAGGCAGGATTCGACGTTATCACTATTAGCTCGCAAGAGTTTAATCACGGTGGCACGCGTAACCTCGCGGTACAAAAAGCCCCAGCTGATTGTGATATTGTCATATTGATGACGCAGGATGCGATTCTTGAATCAGGGAGCATCCAGCCTTTGTTAGACGTATTTCAGGACCCGCAAGTCGCGTGTGCCTATGGCCGCCAGCTTCCGCACATTGATGCCACGCCTATCGCAGGACATGCGCGGAGTTTTAATTATCCTGATAATAGTTATGTTTACGATTTGGCCGATGCGCCTCGTGCGGGTCTGAAAACCGTATTTACCTCCAACTCGTTCGCGGCGTATAGAATCTCCGCTTTCAGGGAGTTAGGTGGTTTTCCCTCTGACACAATCCTAAGTGAGGATATGTATTTCGCTGCCAAGGCGGTATTAGCGGGTTATAAGATCGCTTATGTCGCAGATGCGAAAGTCCGACATTCTCATAACTACTCACCGATACAAGAGTTTAAGCGCTATTTCGATATTGGTGTGTTTCACGGCAAAGAGAAATGGATTTTCGAGAAGTTTGGTGGTGCTGGAGGTGAAGGCAAAAAGTTTATTTTTTCTGAGCTGCGTTTTTTGCTCAAATATGGAATTAAATTAATCCCACGCGCATGCGTAAATAATCTGATGAAAATTGCCGGATATAAGTTAGGGAAAAGTTATCAAACCCTGCCATTCGGCATGACTCGCAGATTCAGTATGCATAAACGTTACTGGGAATAATAGTTCCCCCCGCTGCTAATACCGTAAGTATTGAGGACACAATGAAAATTATCGTAACAGGTGGTGCCGGCTTTATTGGTTCGGCCGTCGTGAGACATATTATCCAGAACACAAAAGATGAAGTGCTGGTTATTGATAATCTGGGATATGCAGGTAATCTTGCCTCATTGGCACCGGTGAGTGACGACGCACGTTATCACTTTGCCCAGGTTGATATTTGTGACGCAGAAGCGGTAAACAAAGCCTTCAACGATTTCCAACCTGATGCCGTTATGCACCTGGCTGCAGAAAGCCACGTTGACCGTTCTATTGATGGTCCGGCGGCATTTGTTCAGACCAACGTTGTGGGCACCTATACCCTGCTTGAAGCAGCACGCGCCTACTGGACCCCGCTGTCTGAAGAAAGAAAATCAGCCTTCCGCTTCCATCACATTTCAACCGATGAAGTATATGGCGATTTGCACGGTGTAGACGATCTGTTCACCGAGGAAACCCCCTATTCTCCAAGCAGCCCGTATTCAGCAACCAAAGCGGCCAGCGACCATCTGGTCAGAGCCTGGAAACGTACTTACGGCCTGCCAACGCTGGTGACCAACTGCTCAAACAACTACGGTCCTTATCACTTCCCAGAGAAGCTGATCCCACTGATTATCCTGAACGCATTGGCCGGCAAATCACTGCCTGTATATGGTAAAGGCGATCAGATCCGTGACTGGCTGTATGTTGAAGACCATGCTCGCGCGCTGTACAAAGTCGTCACCGAAGGTGAAGTAGGCGAAACCTACAACATCGGTGGTCACAACGAGCGTCAGAATATTGATGTGGTTAATACTATTTGCGACTTACTTGAAGAACTGGCCCCTGAAAAACCAGAGGGTGTTAAACAGTATCGCGATTTAATTACCTGGGTTGCCGATCGCCCTGGTCATGACAAACGCTACGCTATCGATGCCAGCAAAATTGACCGTGAATTAGGTTGGAAACCGGAAGAGACTTTCGAAACAGGTATCCGTAAAACGGTTGAATGGTATCTGAGCAATTTCGAGTGGGTAAATACTATTAAAGCAGGTACCTGGACAGAGCGTCTTGGTCTTTCTAAGTAAAATTTAAGGTGACAGTATAATGAAAGGCATCATTCTAGCGGGCGGTTCAGGCACACGTTTATATCCTCTTACCCGCGGTGTATCAAAACAACTGCTCCCTATTTATGATAAACCAATGGTTTATTATCCAATTTCTGTATTGATGCTGGCAGGTATCAAAGACATTCTAATCATCACCACGCCAGAAGATAACGAAGGCTTTGTCCGCCTTTTGGGTGATGGTTCGCAGTTCGGGATCAAACTTTCCTACGCCATCCAACCAAGCCCAGACGGTCTGGCTCAAGCCTTTATCATCGGCGAAGAGTTCATCGATGGACAGGCTTGTGCATTGGTGTTGGGCGACAACATCTTCTTCGGTGAAAGCTTTGGCCGTAAACTGGAGCACGCTGTTAAAAATAACGGCGAAGGTGCTACCGTATTTGGTTACCAGGTTCTGGATCCAGAGCGCTTTGGTGTGGTTGAGTTCGATGAAAGCAACCGCGCTATCTCCATCGAAGAGAAGCCAAGCGAGCCTCGTTCCAACTGGGCGGTAACCGGTCTGTATTTCTACGATCATCACGTTGTTGAAATGGCTAAGCAAATCAAGCCTTCACACCGTGGCGAGCTGGAAATCACCACGCTAAACCAAATGTACATGGATGCTGGCAAACTCAAGGTTGAGCAACTGGGTCGTGGTTTTGCATGGTTAGACACCGGCACCCATGACAGCCTGCTTGAAGCCTCTCAGTTTATTCATACCATCGAGAAACGTCAGGGCTTTAAAGTGGCTTGTCTTGAAGAGATTGCTTTCCGTAAAGGTTGGATTTCTCATGAGCAAGTGGCAGAACAGGCGAAAATTCTGGCAAAAACTGGCTATGGGAAATACTTGACTCAGCTGATTGAATCCAAGGAAATCTAAGATGGAAATCATCGATACTCCCCTTGTTGGCGTCAAAATAATTCAGCCTAAAGTTTTTGGTGACAGCCGTGGTTTCTTTTTGGAAACGTTTGAAAAAAAACGCTACCAGGAAATGCTGAATATCGATTTGGAATTTGTTCAGGATAACCATTCACGCTCTTCCAAGGGCGTGTTGCGTGGCCTGCATTTCCAGAACACCAATCCTCAGGGCAAACTGGTGCGCGTTGTGCGCGGCGAAGTCTATGACGTTGCCGTGGACATCCGCCCGGATTCACCTTCTTATGGTCAGTGGTACGGTGTGCTGCTGTCTGAAGAAAACAAGACACAGTTCTGGGTTCCACCAGGTCTGGCACACGGTTTTGTCGTGCTGTCTGATGTTGCTGATTTTGAGTACAAATGTACGGATTACTATGCGCCAGAGCTTGAGGGCTGCCTCATCTGGAACGATCCTGAAGTTGGCATTGAATGGCCTGTTGAAAACCCTCTGCTGTCGGAAAAAGACAAGCTGGGTAAAACCCTGCGGGAACTGGTGAAATGAAAATTTTACTCACCGGTGCAAGCGGCCAGTTAGGCCGCTGTATTCAGGATCGCTTGCCTGAAGGCTGGCAGTTGCACGCCTTTGGGTCTGCGGAACTGGATATCAGCAATAAGTCACTGGTCGAAGAAACCGTTTCCAGGCTGAAACCCGATGCCATCGTGAACGCGGCTGCGTATACGGCGGTAGATAAAGCCGAAAGCGAACCAGAACTTGCGGCCAGAGTGAATACCCAAGGCCCGGAAAATCTGGCGCTGGCGGCTCGTGCCGTAGGGGCAAAATTTGTCCACGTTTCTACCGATTACGTGTTTGACGGTGAGGGCCATCGCCCTTACCTGGAAACCGATGAAACCCATCCTTTGGGCATATACGGTAGCACTAAACTCGATGGTGAGAATGCGGCTCTGGCTGTACTTCCCGAAACCGCCGTTGTGCGTACCGCGTGGGTTTTCAGCGAATACGGTAATAACTTTGTTAAAACCATGGTCAAACTGGCCGAATCGCGTGATGCCCTGGGTATTGTTAGCGATCAGCGTGGTTGCCCGACTTATGCGGGTGATTTAGCCGAAGCGCTGATTACCTTGCTCAAGGTTGAAGCGCCGGGTGGCGTTTATCACTACGGTGGCGATCGTGAAGTTTCATGGTTCGAGTTCGCTGACAGGATCTTTGATATTGCAGTCGCCGAAGGCAGACTCGATAAAAAACCTGAACTGACTGCGATGACAACGGATCAATACCCTACTCCTGCGAAGCGCCCTGCTTATTCGGTGCTTGATGGAGAAAAAATAAAATCTTTGGGTGTTTCCCTATCCGATTGGGATGTGGCGCTTAAAGATATTATCCGCAAGTTTTAATTTAGTCTGGGTTCCGCTATTAACCGTCTCGTTAATAAGGAACCCAGCCTAAAGGTCATACAGCGTGCTGATGATTCTGCTTTCGTCAGCACGCTAAATAATCTTCAGACGTTGAGACATCATGAAAAAAATAAACGTTATTCTGGCTACATATAATGGCGCAAAATATGTAACAGAGCAGATTCAATCCATTTTGCTCAACTTTACTCATTTACCAGAATATGACTGCCGTCTTCTGGTTTCCGATGACAATTCATCTGATGAAACATCCGCAATCATTAACCGTTTTCATGAGCAGGATCCCCGTATTGAACTGCTGGATAACGGTAAAAAAGGCGGCGTGCGCGAGAACTTTAATTACCTGATTATGCATACGGAAGCTGACTACACTTTCTTCAGCGATCAGGATGACCTTTGGTTGCCAAATAAGATGCGCCTGTTTATGGATCGTTTCATCGAACTTGAGCAACAACAGCAAGGTCCCATTTTACTGCATTCAGATCTTTGCGTTGCCGACAAAAACCTGTCTCCTATGCATGTCTCAATGTTTGATTACCAGAATTTAAACCGCGATCCTGACTTGGCCCGCTTGATGGTCAACAACTCCGTCACCGGCTGCGTAATGGCCTGTAACCACGAGCTTTTCGCCAAAGCGCGCAATAGCCGCATCGGTGAATCGATCATGCATGACTGGTACATGGCGATGCTGGCTCTCGCTATCGGTCGTGTTGGCTTTATTGAAAATTCGCTCATTCTTTATCGTCAGCATGGCAACAACGTGCTGGGTGCGCAATCTGCAGCCCTGAGTGCCGTGCTGAGAGTTTCATTTAAGACTCGACTGGTCAAAGCCCGTGATATTATTGAAAAATCACGCGTTCAGGCTCAATTATTCCTTGAAGATTTTAGCCCGGCACTGAAGCCTGAAGACCGCAAACTGCTCACTGATTATGTTGAGTCGTTTGATAAAGGGTTTTTCGCTCGTTTCAAGCTTTATACCCGTGGAGTACGCAAGGCAGGATTTTTACGCAACGCCTCTTTCTTCGTTTTTTATGTCCTGGCGATATAAGGCGATATAAATAGTCTATATTTACAAGGTGTTGTGAGCTGTACACCAAAGCGCGGTGATTCAGTATTTCCAGAATAAAAATTTGCCGGGTAATTAGGAAATCATATGAAGACGCTTCTTCAACCTCTACGGGAAAAAGTGCTTACCGGGCAAGACTTTAATGAAAGTCTGAAAGCCGCTGAAATTTATGGTTCTTTGCTGCATATGATTGATATCGGTCAACACGACGATCCGCAGCTTGAAATAGCGCTGACAGAGCGCGCCTTTAAGCAACTGCCCGCCGCTGTCGAACCGGAATCACACAAGGACTGTCTGCATATTATCTCGGAAGCTTTTATCATTGGTGGCCACACTCGCCTGATGGAAAAACTGGGAAACATGCACGAAACGCCGCCCGATCTGCTGATAACACGTCGGGCAGATGAGAAGGCCAGGGTCCGATTTAACGATATTTTTTCTGAAGTTCATGAAATCGCGCCCGAGTCCCTTCTCGATGCAGTGAAAACTATTCGAGATATTTGCTCTAAATATCAACGCATCGTGTTGCATATCCACTTTGATGATATTGCCACGGTGATCGCATGTGGCCTGGTCAAAAAATCGCGGCCGTTGAATGTTTACTTTGTTAATCACGCCGACCATGCTTTCACCTATGGAAGTTCGATTGCTGATTTTTATTTTCAGCTAAGCAGCTATGGTGCGCGTTTAGACCGTAACAAAAATATTGCGGGTCAAACGTCCTTTCTGGGTATCCCTATCGCGGATATCAAGGCGGAAATACAGACTCCTGTCGAGAGCAGTAATCCAGCCCTGCATTTTTTTAGTTCTGGCTCGGCAATGAAGTTCCGCCCGTTTCGTGGGGCAAATATGAGCAAGTTAATCAGCCGATTGCTCACTGCATGGCCGCAGGGAACTTTTACGTTAGTTGGGATTAAATTTGCCGGTAATATCTGGCTATGGCCGCTAAAATTGCGCTTCGGTAAGCGTCTGCAAGTATTAAGACTACTCCCGTATGACCAATTTATCGCGCGTTCCAGAGAAGCGGATTTCTATGTAGACAGCTACCCTTTTCCTGGTGGAACCGCATTTGCAGAACAGGTGCTTTCGGGCAAACGCGGAATAGGATTAACTTCAAATGTTCAGGGTTATTCCCCTGCTGACAAGTTAAAAAGACAAAGTGTGGAAGAGGTCGTTAACACCATCAGACACTATGATGATGAGGGTGCCTATAAAGAAATCCTTATGGTTAACGGCTATAATGAAGTGAAGGCGCGTTATATTGCCTGTCTGTACAAAGGTGAAAGAAGTCCTCTGGACATGGAAACCTTGGTTTCCTGGTCTGGTGATGTCGATTACCTTCGAGTTCGCAAAAGTATATTTATGCCGGTATACCCGTTGGTTATGAGATATCTTTATCGTCATCATCGAAAAATATTCTGGGGAATATATTTTAAGCTCTCGTTCTTTAACAAAACCTATTTCACCTTGAATACGCTCAAGGCGCTGATAGTAAAAGTTGTCAGATTTATCAAGAAAAAATAAAGAGATTTAGTTTGAAAACAGAATTTGAATAAACAGCTAAAATAAGAAATCGAAGATATCTGAATTGTGCGCAAGCTTGATATCAGCACTATGAAATATCTCAATATGTTAATATATTAATTAAGAAAAACTTATCGACTTGTTATGCGGTGACCCAGCGAATTCGAGACAGTTACTGAATCCACGGCCCGCCAGCGCTAATTTGCTCTTATCCAGGGATGTCTGTCGAAGCGTATTCGTCATCAAAATGAATACGAAGAGAGAACACATTGTTAGGCAATGGTTCTAAAATTGGCTGATGCGGTTCGCTCCGGGGCCTACAAACATAACTAATCATAAGGTTAGAGGCGTTATTATGAATTTATTTACACACATTGATGAAACAGAGTCTTTACAACCGCCACAGCATTCGGTGATTGATTTGGTAACATTCACCGATGATCGCGGCTGCCTAGTCAGCGTGGAGTCGATGAATCAAGTACCTTTCGATATCAAAAGACTATTCTACATTTTCAACACTAACAGCAATCAAAACCGTGGTTTCCATGCCCACCGTAATGATAAGCAATTTCTGATCTGCCTGGTTGGCAAACTACGTGTTCGTTTGAACGATGGCAAAAAAATCAGCGATCACTGGTTGGACAGCCCATCAAAAGGCCTGCTGGTTAATAATATGACCTGGATTGAAATGCATGATTTCAGCAAAGATTGCGCATTGATCGTCCTCGCCAGTGAGAAGTACGACAAATCCGACTACATTCATGACCTCGAATTGTTCCATGCGGAGGCGAATGGTCATAATGAGTAATAAAATTTACTCTGGTAAAACAGTATTACTCAGACCCGTTGAAGTTAGTGATTATGAGTTCGTGCACAGTCTTCGTGTAGCGCCAAAGAGTCTCCAGTTTTTGTCACCGGTTGATAACGACCCGTTACAACAAAAAGCCTGGTTATATGAGTACAAAAAGCGGGAAGAAGCAGGTACAGAACTGTATTGCATCATCCAACGTCTCGATAACAATGAACCTGTCGGATCATTGCGTGCTTATAACATGAACCACGAAGCCAGCATCGTGAATGCTGGCAGTTGGATTATCAACGACAACAAGACGCTGACATCGGCTATTGAAAGTATTCTGTTGATGGTAGACCTGCTGAATGATTTAGGCTTCGAAAGCATCATTATCGACGCTCGTAAAGATAACAAATCAGCTCTACGCTTCATCAAAAAGATTTCTCAACGCTTCCACAGCGAAGATGAAACCAATGAATATTATGTCATTGATGTACCAATTATGCGCTCGACTTTCTATAAAGATAACGAACACTATATTTCGCATGATGCCCCGCAAAAGGATGCGTAAATGATAAATTTCCTCAATCTCAAGCAAATTAATACGCCGTATGCTGGTGAGTTAAAAGAAGCCGCCGCGCGCGTTATTGATTCCGGTTACTATATTCTCGGACCGGAGGTTCGCAGTTTTGAGCAGCAGTTTGCAGAGTTTTGTGGGGTTAAATCTTGCATAGGGCTTGCCTCTGGCCTTGATGCACTGGTACTCATTCTACGTGCGTGGAAATTACTAGGAAAGCTCAAAGATGGTGACGAAGTCATCATCCAGGCGAATGCGTATATTGCCTGTGTTCTTGCCATTACTGAAAACAACCTCAAACCGGTCTTTGTCGAGCCTGATGCCAACAGCTACAACATCGACGTCAGCAAAATCCGTGAAGCTATTACCCCAGCAACGCGAGTGATTATGCCGGTTCACCTGTATGGTTATGCCTCGCCGATGCCAGAAATCATGGAAATCGCCCGCGAAAATAACTTACTGGTCCTGGAAGACTGCTCTCAGTCACATGGAGCAAGCATCGATGGCAAACGTGTTGGCTATTGGGGCGATGCTTCGGCATTCAGTTTTTACCCAAGTAAAAACCTGGGCGCATTAGGTGATTCTGGTGCTGCAACCACCAATGATGAAGAGCTTGAAGCGGCGCTGCGGGCCTTGCGTAATTACGGCTCTAAAGAGCGTTATTACAACCTTTATCAAGGTGTTAATAGCCGCCTCAGCGAAATGCAGGCTGCATTGCTGAGTGTCAAACTCAAGCATTTCTGGCCAGAAGTCGAGAGCCGTCGAGCGATTGCTGAACGTTATCTGGCGGGCATTGAAAACCCGTTAATTGCGCTTCCGCAGGTTGCAGAACGCGATCAACACACCTGGCATCTGTTCGTGGTGCGCACTAAACATCGTGACGCTTTGAAAAAGTATCTGCACGAACAGGGTATCGAGTCGCTGATTCACTATCCTCTGCCGCCTTATAAACAGCCGGCCTATGAAGAGATGAATCATCTGAGTTTCCCACTCAATGAAGCGATACATAATGAGATCCTGAGTTTGCCTGCTGACCCTTCGCTTTCAGATGCAAACGTCCAGCTCATTATCGATGCATGTAATAAGTTTACTGGATAAGTTCTCCCCCTCTGTCACCCCGTTCTGAAGCGGGGTGACAAGCTTGCAGCGCTCTTAGCGCTGCATTTTTGTTTAATAGCTAGACCACACAGATCGAAAGTTAACGATGAAACGATACGTAGCGAAATTGTTCAGCAGCGCTTTTTTAAGAAATATATCGTGGAACTTCCTCGGGTATGCACTGCCGGTACTTGTCGCTATTGTCATGATCCCGGTTTTACTGCGGCACACCGGCCTTGAACGCTTTGGGGTCCTTTCGCTGATTATTGTCATTATCGGCTCAGTCACAATCTTTGACTTTGGCATTACCCGTTCTGTCACCAACTCGGTGAGAAAATATCTCGACGAGGAAAATGGCATCGCCATACTCACGGTGATAAAGACCGGCTGGTATATTATTACCGGCGTTATTCTGGTTATCTCGGTGATTTTTTGGGTCGAAAGTCAGTGGCTTGCCGTCCACCTGTTTCATGTTACAATAGATCAAATTCGTGAAGAGAAGGCAGGCAGAATGCGCCTTA
>CAWUIY010000081.1:0-16834 GCA_963922555.1 uncultured Serratia sp.
GCGACAGTCTATTCATTTATGATATGGGTTAATCCACCGAGGAGACGCTTCATGCCAGCCCTGTCACTACGCCATATCGAAATTTTTCATGCGGTAATGACCACCGGTAATCTGACTGAGGCCGCCGTAATGCTGCAAACGTCGCAGCCCACGGTCAGCCGCGAGCTGGCACGCTGTGAGAAGTTGTTGAATTTGCAACTTTTCGAACGATTACGAGGTCGTCTGTTTCCCACTGCGCAGGGGCTGCGGCTGTTCGAGGAGGTGCAACGCTCCTACTATGGCCTCGATAGAATTATCAACGCCGCCGCCGGGATCCGCCAGTTTGAACAGGCACAGCTGTCGATTGTTTGCCTGCCCGTGTTTAGCCAGTCGCTGCTGCCCGCCGTTTGCCACCCTTTTTTGCAGCAGTATCCTGAAGCCAGCTTTAATATCGTGCCGCAGGAATCCCCGCTGCTGGAAGAGTGGCTGTCGGCACAGCGCCATGATCTGGGGATTACAGAAAACTCGCATACCCCGGCGGGCACCGAGCGGCAAACCTTGCTGACACTCAATGAAGTCTGCGTGCTGCCGGTGGATCATCCTCTGGTGGAAAAGTCGGTTATTACGCCGCAGGATTTCAGCGAGCTTAACTATATCAGCCTCTCAGCTACCGATAATTACCGTCAATTACTGGATGCGCTGTTTGTTGAACGGGGGATTTCCCGGCGCATGGTCATGGAAACGCACAGCGCCGCGTCGGTATGTAGCATGGTGGCGCAAGGCATCGGCGTTTCGATCGTCAACCCGCTCACCGCGCTGGAATACGCTCAGGGCGGCCGCATTGTTGTGCGGCAATTCAGTGAAATCGTGCCTTTTACCGTGAGTCTGATTCGGCCTCTGCACCGACCGGCTTCGGCTCTGGTTGATACCTTCATCACCCATTGCCACCAGCAGGCTGAACATTTTCCCAGGAGACTGGCCGCCGCGCTGGGCAACTCGCTCTAACGGCTGTCGTTTATCCAGCGCGGGTTTTCGGCAAACCATTGCACCAGAAAATCGAGCAGCGCCCGCAGCGCCACCGGCATCTGTCTTCTCGAGGAATAGATCGCGAATATCCCCAGCGACTGGGGTTTCCACTCCGGCAGCAGCCGCACCAACTGGCCATTGGCGAGCAACGACGCCACGGAATAGACCGGCTGCATCACGATGCCGACCCCCTCCACCGCGCCGGTCAATAACACTAACGACTCATTGGCGCTGAGATTACCGCTGACCGGCACGCTGCTTTTCTTGCCACCGCGATCGAAATTCCACAGGCTTTTTCCAAAATAGGTATAGGTGAGGCAGTTGTGCAACGTAAGATCCTCAGGCTGACGCGGGGTGCCGTGGCGAGCAAGATAGGCAGGAGAGGCGCAAATCACCGAATCACAGTGCGCAAGAGGTCGAGCAATGAGATTTGGATCGAGATCGTTGGTAATGCGCAGCGCCAAATCGATGCGCTCTTCAACCAGGTTTACTGCGCGGCTCTCCAGCTGGAGATCGATGCTTAGTTGCGGATGACGAGCTAAAAACTCGGCGACGGCAATGATCACCGCCCCTTGGCCGAAGGACTGTGAACAGGTCAAACGTAGCAGTCCACGCAATGCCTCATCCCCCTCACTGGCAACACTTTCCATCTCACTCGCCACTTGCAGCAGTTTCCGACAGTGCAACAGCGTGTTTTCTCCTGCATCGGTCAGACTGAGTTTGCGGGTGGTGCGATGCAGAAGACGCGCCCCGGACCATTTCTCCATTTCGGAAAGATAACGGGTGACCATCGCCCGCGACATGTTCAATGATTCTGCGGCGTTAACCATCGATCCCCGCTCGACGATCGCAACAAAAACCTGTGCAGCGATGATTCTGTCCATGTTTTATTCGTCCGATTTATGCAACAAACAGTTGCACAGTATCCGGTTTTTCCGGGGAGTTATGCAACGTAGAATCCCTGAGGTCGTCCCAAAATAATAAACCTCTGAGGAATCAATATGCGTTTACTTTCCCTGTCATTCGCCGCCGTAATACTGTTTACCCGTGCCTTTGACGCCCAGGCCGGACAACAGCCCCCTCTAAGGCTGGAGGTCTATAACCCCGGCGAGCAAAGCATGTTTGCCGTCTCATCGGAAATTATCATGGGTAACAAAGAGGTAATGCTGATCGATGCCCAGTTCCAGCGTAATGATGCGCAAAAACTTATCGACAAGATCAAGGCCACTGGCAAGAGACTGAGCACCATTTATATCAGCCAATCAGACCCGGATTATTATTTTGGCCTCAATAGATTACATACAGCGTTCCCAGAGGCGAAGATCATCGCCACGCAGGCGACGGTCGATACCATAAAAGCCACCAAGGACAGAAAACTGGCATTCTGGGGACCTAAGATGAACGACAATGCCCCTAATAGCCTGATTGTCCCGGACGTGCTCAAGGGCGATACTCTGTGGCTCGAGGGCAATAAGCTGGAAGTCAAAGGCGTGATGGCAGATAAAACCTTTGTCTGGATCCCAGCGTTAAAAGCGGTGGTGGGTGGCGTGTTAGTTGTAGGCGATAATATGCATGTCTGGGTTGCCGATAGCCAAACTCCGCAACAGCGCGAGGATTGGCTGGCCTCCTTGGATGAAATTGAAAAACTAAAGCCTGAGACCGTCGTGCCAGGACATTTCCTGCCGGGCGCGCCACAGACTCTGCAATCTGTGAAATTTACTCGCCGTTATTTGCAAACTCTCGAGCACGAGTTGCCTAAGACCCAGAATTCATCCCAGCTGATTGCCGCGATGGAAGCCCAATACCCGTATTTGAAAGAAAAGAGCTCACTGGAGATCACCGCCAAAGTACTGAAAGGCGAGATGAAGTGGCCGCAGTAAACGTTGACTGAATCAGGATGTGGGGGACGTTTGCTCCCACATCCTGGCCATCCTGCCTGTAAAAATCAGTAATCCTCGACTTTCATATATTGCCCGGTGGCCTGAACATTTTCTCCAAAGCCACAGTCGCCCACGGTTTTCATATGCAGATTCTGCCCGCTAAGACTCATGGTCACCGTACAATCGGCCCCTTCAGCATTAACATCGTTGATGGAGTGATATACCGCCTGATGGTTGATAATTGCCGTCATGGTTGAGAAGTCTCCGGTATTGGGTCCGTAATACAGCGACATTGCTCCCATGAACATTCCTCTGAAGCGGATAACATATTGGCTCTCTTCGGGTTTTATCTCGACAGTGTTCCAGCTTCCCTGTCCGGCGTACTGCCAATATAGCCCGGCAGGCTGCTCAGAAATCGGTTCGACCAACAGCTTGCTTTCAATTTTTTCAAGATTGAATTGGGTCTTTCTATCCTGCGGTGCCAGACTTAACCAGGCTTTTGCCTTGCCATATTGACCCTGATGCAGATAGGTTAAGGCTATATTGTTATAAGCCGTGGCGGTGACGCTAGCGGGCAAATGACAGAATTCACTCCAGGCAACCTGATCGCGGAACAGATCTTGCGCCTTGGTAAAATTGCCCTGCTGGTAAGCGGCCTTGCCCGCCGACGCATAAAACCCTGTCTTCAGGCAGTCGGCTTTAATATCTGGCTCGTCAATCTTTGCCCAAACGTTGAAGCACATGAACCAGCCTGCCAACAAGCATGCAGGTAACCAAAATTTCATTGATCTCCCCTTTGTATCGCTAACTCTTTCATAGTGGCAAAGGTATAGAACTGTGGCGGACGAAAAACATCCTTACAAGTCGGGCATTGCCCTCTCGCACACTGTCACTCATTCTGGGATGATTAGGAACCACCACTTATTAATATTTTATATGGCTATTTATGACTAAAAAACCTGGGAAAACGGCACGGTGGCGTGCAGTCTGGCAGTTGATTAAGCCCTATTGGCAGTCCGAAGAGAAGTGGAAGGCCTGGGGCATGTTGGCGGCAATCATCTTTCTTTCGTTGGGATCTGTCTACCTTAGCGTGCAGTTTAACGAATGGAACCGCGTTTTCTACGACGCGCTGCAAAACAAAAACTTTCCGGTGTTCAAGCAACAGCTGTTTAAATTTACCTGGCTGGCGCTGATATTTATTGTCGTATCCATTTACAAGGTTTACCTGACGCAAGGTTTAGAAATGAACTGGCGTCGCTGGATGACCAATCAATACATGGACAAGTGGCTGCATAATCACGCCTACTATTATACCGAGCATCAACATCAGGTTGATAACCCCGATCAGCGTATTGCTTCCGATCTCAGCGCATTAACCTCCGGCACGCTGTCCCTGTCGCTCGGCCTGCTTTCCAGCCTGGTCACACTGTTCTCCTTTGTGACGATCCTGTGGTCGGTCAGCGGCCCAATAAGCTTTATGCTCGGCTCGCACAACATCACAATTCCTGGCTACATGCTTTGGTTTGCCTTGCTTTACGCGTTGGTGGGATCGGTAATCGTCGGCTTTATTGGCCGCCCATTGGTTAAATTAAGCTTTAACCAGGAATGGTTCGAGGCAAACTTCCGTTTCGGTCTAATCCGTATTCGTGAAAACAGCGATGCAATCGCCCTGTATCACGGCGAAAAAAGTGAGAAAAAACAGCTTACTGACAATTTTGAAGCCATCCGCTCCAACTGGTGGTCTTCAATGCGCGTGACCCGACGCCTGAACTTCGCCAGCTCGTTCTACGGTCAGTTTGCGATAATCTTCCCGATTCTGGTTGCTGCGCCGCGTTATTTCTCGGGTGCAATTCAGATGGGTCTGCTAATGCAAATCTCTTCAGCTTTCGGGCAGGTACAGGATTCACTTTCCTGGTTTATCAACGCCTTCAATGACCTGGCGAGCTGGAAAGCCTGCGTTAACCGTCT
This sequence comes from uncultured Serratia sp., assembly GCA_963922555.1. GTDB lineage: Bacteria > Pseudomonadota > Gammaproteobacteria > Enterobacterales > Enterobacteriaceae > Rouxiella. The sequence continues at coordinate 4,854 of CAWUIY010000081.1, forward strand.
TGCCGGATTTAATGCAGCAATTGATCAGGTCAATGCACAACCGCGCAATATTGCTCTGGGTGATGCGAAACGCGGCGATTTGCAGCTTGAAAACCTGACACTGACTTTACCCAATGGCAGCCCGCTGTTCTCTTCCGTGTCTGCTTCGCTGGCAACCGGAGAGCGCGTATTGGTTGCCGGGCCTTCAGGCTGCGGCAAGTCGACTCTGCTAAGGGCAATTGCTGGCGTGTGGCCTTACGGCACGGGTGAGATCAATACCGCCGAGAACAAGAAGCAGCTGTTCCTGCCTCAGCGTAGCTATATCCCGATTGGTTCTCTGCGCGAAGCCCTGACTTATCCGGAAGAAACTAGCCTGGAATACACCGACGAGCGTCTCTGCGAGGTGCTGGAATGGTGTAACCTGGGTTATCTGCAACCGGTGCTGGACCAGTACGCTAACTGGAGTCAGCGCCTGTCTCCGGGTGAGCAACAGAGGCTGGCCTTTGCTCGCGCCATGTTGATCAAACCAGACATTCTGTATCTTGATGAAGCGACCAGCGCGCTTGACGATGATACCGAGCAGCGCATGTATACTCTGCTATTGGAAAAACTGCCGAAGACCACCGTTCTCAGCGTGGCTCATCGCAACAGCGTGGCCAAGTACCATCAGCACTGCTGGCGCTTCAAGCTTCAGGAAAACGGTGAATGCGATATGACCACCTCATCTTTGCATCCTGAACTCGTCGCGAATAAGTAACACGCTTCCCCCTGCCCTCCTTTGGTTAAGGAGGGCTTTATAATACGAGTGGTTTTTAATCAATTATTGGGCGTCAGCCCACATAAATCGGCACTGGATTTGTTGTAATTGTATAGCTCACCATACAATTATCTCTGGATTCGGGAGGGCTGATGGCTATTGATAAAAACTCGCTGGTGCCTTTCTATTTACAAATAGAACAACAGCTTACAGACCAAATTAGCACTAAGGTGATTAAACCAGGCGAACCTATTCCCACCGAGGCCGCATTGTGTGAAATCTACGGCGTCTCACGTATGACGGCGAGAAAAGCGGTGGATTATCTGGTCAGGCAGGGACGCGTGGCGCGATTTCGCGGACGCGGGACGTTTGTTATTGATCACCGCCATCAGCAAAAAACCACCCTGCCCCTCGATCGTCATTTCACATCCAGCGACATCGCCCGCGAACTTGATCAAACCATCGAGAATCAGGTATTGGAATTTCGCAAAGTTGTCGCGGAAGCAGACATCGCCGCCCTGCTCAATTTGCCAGAAGGCAGCCAGGTTTATTTTATGATTCGGCTGCGCCTGCTCGACGACAAACCCTTTGTCTACGAGAAATGCTGGATGATCAGTGAGCCTTTTCCAGACCTGACGCGCGAAGTGCTCAGCGCATCAAAATATGACTACCTGGAACAACGAGGCTATAAACCGGCTGGCAGCCACAAAATGATTTCAGCCGAATTGCCCGCTAACAAGATCCGCCAGGCGCTGGATCTCTCCAGAGACGAGCCGATCTTACATGCGCGCTCGATTGCCTATTGCACAGATAAAACGCCCTTCGAAGTGGCTGATATTTATTACAATCAGCGCTATTTTCGTTTCAGTCTTGAAGCCAAATGCTAAATGCTTCCATGAGAAATAATCCCTGGCGATTTATAATACCTCTCAATAATTTTGGCGGAGTCGCTATTTTTCAGGCAGTTTGTTTTTATATCTGCCTGCATTAGGCAGAGCATTTATTAATGAGTTCCTATCACTGAAGCTATTCTGTATTTTATCAATTTCTGCATATAAATTTTGATAGCGTGAGCGCATTTCATTCAGCGTTCGGATACAAGCCTTATTGAAGATAATCTCCTGTGGCGTTTTATTCTTCACCCTGGAAATCTGACTAATTATCGGCGATGGTTCTAAATTAACCTCTACAGGCCCAAAGGATCTCATGGCATTGTATTTCAGCCCAGTTGTATCATGATAAATTCGCAAAAAGTGCCCTCCCTGGCATAGTCGAAATATTATTTGCTTATCCTTTTTTCAGGGTAGAGCCCTCACGCGACACTAAATCAGCCTTGGCTTTAACCTCAAGCTCTAACTGCCTGTAGAGAGAACCCTGGCCGTAAGTGTTAATTCTTTCTGTTAGACTGTTTTTATTAAAATTAGCGGTCAGTATTGGGGTCCTGGAGGCGTTATCCCAAATATTAAACTCACCCCGAGGCTGGCGATGAGCCATGCTGGCCTCAAGTTCCGCGGGGCTCATCTCTTTTTTTATCCAGGCCACTTTATCGTTTTCAAGAATTCTTTTTTCGTACTTTTCCTTGATAGATCCCGTCGGGGATGAGGGGACTAAGGTGTCGTAAAACCCGGCCCCTTCCCGCACATCCTTGTTTTTGCCTATAGGGCCGAATTTGGTATAGATATCGCGGATTATTTTAAAATTATCTTTACCAAGTTGCTCATTGGAGGCTATTTTCCCCTTGGAAAGGGCCGCGATATTTAACTTTCCAATAGGCCGTCCCAGTACACTCTCTTTTTGATGAGATTTTAAAAATCCGCTAACGATTTTACTTTCTGAATTAAGGAAATTAAGATCCTGGGTAAAGTTAGAAGATATCTTCTTACCTGAGTTCTTAAGCTTTTCAATAAGATTAACGGTTCTCGGACTTAGATTGGTTTTTTGAATGAATTCAGGGCCTATCCTATGTAAGGCGTAGCTTAGCGGTTTGATTTGCATAATAGTAACCTCGACTTTTAAGATTGAAATAGTATTGAAGCCAAGACATTACTCTTCTACCGAAAATACAAACAGACAAAAACCACTCATTTTAAAAAATGAGCGATTTTTATAAGATTTTATTAATTGAACAACTAACTGGCTAAACTCACTTTTACATCATTGGCTATTTTCTCTACCTGTGGGCCGTATATTACATGCACATCTGTTTCTGTAACACGCTTGACCCCCATTGCTCCGGTCGTCATCAGGGTCTTATCAACGACTTGTGACATATCTTTCACTTTTACTCTTAGCCTGGTGAAACAACAGTCAACGCTGGCAATATTTTCCTCCCCGCCTAACCCTTTGATGATGTTTGTGGTCTTTTCACTAGCAGAAGGAGCGGTAACTGAACTCGCTGGGGCGGGTGTTCCACGAAGTTCTTCACTATCGGCATCGTCTTCACGACCCGGTGTTTTAATCTGCATTCGAGTAATCACCCAACGGAATGAGAAATAGTAAATGGGTGCGTAGACGATCCCGAGCATCAGCGGGTACCACCAGTGTGTTTTACTGCCGCCCAAGATACCGAAAATTACCCAGTCGATCGCTCCGCCCTGCACATTGCCAATCATTACGTGCAGCGATTGCATCAATACAAAAGAAATACCGGTCAGCAAGGCGTGCAAGATATAGAGCACGGGCGAGATAAAGATAAAACAGAATTCCAGCGGCTCGGTAATACCGGTGGTAAAAGAGGCCAGCGCCCCAGCGAGCATCAGCGCTTTAACCCGTTCTTTATGTTCAGGTTTTGCGGTGTGGTACATCGCCAGAGCCGCAGCGGGTAAACCAAACATCATTACCGGAATTTTACCCTGCGCAAGAAAACGTGTTGCCTCACGCGTCACGTCATCGCTCACCGCACCGGGATTAGCCAGCGAGGCATTGAAGATGTTTAGCGCACCAACCACGCTTTGGTGATCAACGGTGGTGACGCCACCCAGCGGCGTGAAACGCACGGTTTCATTAATAATATGATGCAAGCCGGTTGGGATCAGCAGCCGCTCGGAGGTGGCATAGATGAACGTTCCTACCTCTCCAGTGCGACCAATCAGCTCCCCCACCCACTGAATACCCAGCGCAATTGTCGGCCAAATCAGGGAAACAACAACGCCGACAATCGGCAACACAACAACGGTAATAATCGGCACAAAACGGCGGCCGCCGAAAAAGGCAACCGCGGTAGGCAAAACGATGGTATAGAACCGATTGTGCAAGAACATGGTGACAAGTCCCACCAATACCCCACCCAATACGCTCATGTTGTAGGTGAATATTCCCAGCATATGGGTGAATTCCGAGGCGTAAATCATTGCCTCGCTGGACTGCATGCCCTGAGCAGTGAGATGCTGAACGGTGGTGGTTGCTGGCGTGATGTTTTGCGCCAACAGGCTGTAGTTAATACCAACGTGAAGCCCGACAAAACCGATCACTGCGGAAAAGGCAGCCGTTGCCTTCTCTGCATTGGCCAGTCCCATTGCCGTCGTGACGGCAAAAAACAGCGGAAGATTGGCAAAAAGCGCACTCGATACCTGACGAATAAAACCGATAACCAACTGAATGGCTCTTAAATGAGTAAAAGCGTCGCCGGTAACACTGGGATTTTGCAAGGCAGATGCCAGCCCAAGAAAGATACCCGCAGCGGCTATCACCGAGATGGGGGTCATTAACGCCTTGCCTAAATCATGGATCTTGCTTCCTAATTTCAACATCTGCTATCCCCTGAGGCTATTGCTTAAAAAGCGTTCACCTTTGAGTAAAGTCACTCAATGTATAGCTGTATAGACAAACAGCTCAGGACTATGAAAGAGATCACAGTTTGTTAACAATTAGAAAGCAGGATACAATGTAGCAGTATGTGCTGTTAGCGACGATAAAATAGGCAGTCGTTAAAGTTTTTGGCGAAAAAAAGCCCACATCGGACAGTGGGCGTTAGGGTTGCGATATACCGATTTATTTAAACCGGTTGCAACAATGCAAATGTGAGAACTGCTCGCTCTCGATAACTACGGTAACGGCATTTAACCGATATCAGGAGTCATTTCTGGTAAGGCCACTGTTAAAAAGTATTTCCTACTTTGATCCAGATCATACTTTTAAGGTTTTACGTGAAAGCTCAATAGCAGAATATCTCCCTGTAAGGGACCGTCTAAATAGTTTTATATGTAACTAATACGCGGCTATGTGTTTCAAAAATTCTGAAAAATCAGACTTGCTCATAAAATTATTACAATCGTTTGATTTTTGTAGTCACGTAACACTGAAATATTTAGACATATCTGACAACCAAATACTTACAGAGTGAATTCACCTCCTCTCGTATAGTGGGGGACTTATTGAGAATGATTGTTCTCAACCCCCCTAAGAGAGTGAATTCTATGCGCCTGAAGGTTCTTTCTGTCAGTATCGTGCTACTGCTTTCCGCTTGCGATGGGTCCAGTTCTGCCCCGCATGCCGCTGCTCAAGCTCCAGCTGTTGAATACGTCACCCTACAATCAAAACCGGTTACCCTAACTACCAGCCTTCCAGGCCGTACTGATGCAGTAAAAACCGCAGAAGTTCGCCCTCAGGTTAGTGGCGTAATCTTGAAACGCACCTTCGTTGAAGGTAGCGAAGTCAAAGCCGGTCAACAACTTTATCAAATCGATCCCGCGACTTATCAGGCCGCCTACGATAAAGCACTTGCTACCTATAAAAGTGCCGCTGCGACCTCTACTCGCTATAAGGGTCTGGTGTCTTCCAATGCCGTCAGCCGTCAAGTCTATGATGATGCAGTAGCCGCTACCGGCGAAGCAGCAGCCGATCTCGAGACAGCTCGCGTTAACCTGCAATACACCAAAGTTTATGCGCCAATCACCGGGCACATTGGTCGTTCTTCTGTCACCGAAGGTGCTTTGGTTACCAACGGACAGACGACCGATATGGCAACCATTACCCAGCTGAATCCTATCTACGTTGACGTTAGCGAATCCTCAACCGATATGCTTAACCTGCGTCGCGCAATGGCAGAAGGCAAACTGGCCTCTGCGGGTTCAAACGCTGCCAAGGTTCAACTGACTCTGGAAGACGGTAGCCAATACAGCGAAACAGGTAAACTGGAATTCTCCGAAGTGACCGTGGATGAAGGAACAGGCTCCGTGACGCTGCGTGCATCCTTCCCTAACCCGAACGATGTCCTGCTGCCAGGAATGTTTGTTCACGCAGTCTTGAGTCAGGCGGTTGATCAGAATGGTATTCTGGCTCCTCAGGAAGCCATCATGCATAACAACAAAGGCAAGCCTTACGTCTACCTTGTTAATGCCGACAACACCGTTGAAGAGCGCGATATCACTACCGGTCCAATGATTTCTGGTAGCTGGTTGGTCACTTCAGGCTTGAAAGCAGGCGATAAAGTCATTACTGACGGATTGCAAAACGTGCACCCTGGCACGAAAGTCAACGGCAGCGAACGCAAAGAAGCCGCACCTTCAGTGGACGCAAATCTGTCAATGACTGACCCATCCGCGCAATAGAGGAATACAGATGTCTACTTTCTTTATTAATCGCCCAATATTCGCCTGGGTGATCGCGATTGTCATTATGATAGCCGGTGCGCTATCTATAATGAAATTGCCTATAAACCAATATCCAAACATTGCGCCTCCCGCTATTTCTGTTGCCGTAACCTACCCAGGTGCGTCAGCCGAGACGACCCAGAATACTGTGGTTCAGGTTATTGAACAGCAGTTGAACGGTCTGGACGGTCTTCGTTATATCGAATCGCAAAGTGCCAGCGACGGTAGTGCAACCATCATCGTCACCTTCGATCAGGGTACTGACCCAGATATCGCTCAGGTTCAGGTACAGAACAAAGTGTCTCTGGCCGAATCTCAGTTGCCTAGCGAAGTTGTCGATCAAGGTATCCGCGTAGCCAAATATCAACAGAACTTTATGTTGGTTGTTGGCCTTGCTTCTACCGACGGCAAATTGAGCAACTCCGACTTGGGTAACCTTCTGGTGACCAAGATGGAAGACCCGATCGTGCGTACTAAAGGCGTGGGCGACTTCCAGGTATTCGGTTCAGAATACGCAATGCGTATCTGGCTGGATCCATCGAAGATGTACAAATACTCGCTGGTTCCAAGTGACGTAACCACCGCTATCAGTGCTCAGAACGTTCAGGTTTCTTCCGGTGCGCTTGGCGGTCTGCCAACAATCAAAGACTCCAAAATTAACGCCACCATCATCGGTAAAACCCGTTTTGACAGCGTTAAACAATTCCAGAACGTATTGCTGAAGGTGAATGCGGATGGTTCTCAGGTTCGCCTGAAAGACATCGCCAACATTGACCTGGGTCCAGAAAGCTACTCCATTTCCGGTGCCTATAACGGCCATCCGGCAACGGGTATTGCACTGCGACTGGCAACCGGCGCTAACGTGCTGGATACTGCAAACGCAGTTAAAGCAACGATTGAAGGATTGAAATCTTCTCTGCCGCAGGGCGTGCAGGTTGTTTATCCTTACCAGACCTCGCCAGTGGTGAGTGCATCGATTCATGAAGTGGTAAAAACCCTGATTGAAGCGATTATCCTGGTGTTCTTCGTGATGTTGCTGTTCCTGCAAAACCTGCGCGCAACGCTGGTGACTACGCTGGTTGTCCCTGTCGTCTTGCTGGGTACCTTCGGCCTGTTGAACGCATTTGGCTTCTCGATAAACACCCTGACGATGTTCGGGATGGTACTCGCCATCGGCCTGTTGGTGGATGACGCCATCGTGGTGGTCGAGAACGTCGAACGTATCATGCACGAGGAAAAACTGCCGCCGAAGGAAGCGACTATCAAGTCGATGCAGCAGATTCAGGGCGCGTTGTTTGGTATTGCCCTTGTGCTGTCAGCAGTATTGATCCCGATGGCCTTCTTCGCGGGTTCAACCGGTATTATCTATCGTCAGTTCTCGATAACTATCGTTTCTGCGATGGCGCTGTCAGTACTTATGGCGCTGATCTTCACCCCTGCCCTTTGTGCAACCATCATCAAACAGGGTTCCGAAGACCAGAAAACCACCGGCTTCGCTGGCTGGTTTAACCGCAACTTCGATAAAGGCGCAGCAAAATACACCTCAAGCGTGGCCGGTGTTATCACCCGTCGCCGCCTGTTTATGTGTATTTATCTGGTCATCGTAGTGGTGATGGGTTACTTGTTCACCCGTGTTCCTACTACCTTCCTGCCGGATGAAGACCAGGGCATTCTGTTCGTACAGGCAACGCTGCCTGCTAACGCCTCTGCAGAACGTACTCAGGCCGTACTGGATAACGTCCGCGAATACTTCCAGAAGAACGAAAGCGCAAACGTGGTATCGGTGTTTACCGCTAACGGCTTTAGCTTCGCCGGCCGTGGTCAGAACGTCGGTATCGGCTTCGTTTCATTGAAAGACTGGGGACAACGCCCAGGAACGGCCAACAGCGTGCAGTCCATCGCATCGCGCGCCATGGCTCACTTCTCAACAATGAAAGACGCCAAGGTGTTTGCGTTCGTACCGCCGGCCGTACTGGAGCTAGGTAACGCCACCGGTTTCGACTTCTATCTGCAAGATACCAACGCGCAAGGCCACGCAGCACTGATGGCTGCACGTAACAAGTTCCTCGGCATGGCCGCTCAGGACAAACGCCTGGTGGCGACACGTCCGAACGGTATGGAAGATGAACCACAGTACCAGCTGGAAATTAATGACGAGAAAGCGAGCGCCCTTGGCCTGAGCCTGAGCGACATTAATGCCACCTTGTCTGCGGTGTGGGGTTCTTCCTACATTAACCAGTTCATGTTTAATGACCGTGTTAAGAAAGTGTATATGCAGGGCCGTTCTGCTTCACGCGTAACGCCAGAAGACTTGAACAAGTGGTACTTCCGTAACGATAAAGGCCAGATGGTTCCTTGGTCTGCCTTCGGCACCGGTAAATGGGTATACGGTTCTCCACGTTTCGAACGCTTTAACGGTGTGTCGTCGGTAGAGATTCTGGGTGCACCAGCAGACGGTTATAGTTCTGGTGATGCGACTCAGGCGGTGCTTGAAATTGCCAAGAAACTGCCACCTGGTTTCAAAATCGCATGGCACGGTTTGTCATACGAAGAACAGGCAGCAGGTTCGCAGACTCCAGCGCTGTATACCTTGTCGATTATCGTGGTATTCCTGTGTCTGGCAGCACTATATGAGAGTTGGTCAATTCCATTCTCTGTCATCCTAGTGGTTCCATTGGGTATACTGGGTACTATCGGTGCAGTATTACTCCGTGGATTATCCAACGACGTCTTCTTCCAGGTAGGCTTGTTGACGACGGTGGGGCTGGCTGCGAAAAACGCCATCCTGATCGTTGAATTCGCCAAAGAGCTACACGAACAAGAAGGAAGGTCGCTCATTGAAGCAGCAGTAGAAGCGGCTAAACTGCGTATCAGGCCAATTATTATGACCTCGATGGCGTTTATCCTCGGTGTTATACCGCTGACCATTTCTCATGGTGCAGGTTCTGGTAGCCAACACTCGATTGGTACTGCGGTAGTAGGTGGGATGATAACGGCTACATTCCTGGCGATTTTCTTTGTTCCAATGTTCTACGTGGTCGTGGTTAACCTATTTACACGTAAGTCAAAAAAACAAGATAAGCCGCATTCAGTTACTGAGGTTTCGAACCATGAATAAACCACGTTTTGCGCTGCCTCTGTTCTCGGCGCTAACATTGACTATTTTGGCTGGCTGTACCATGGAGCCCAAATACACCCGACCGGCGTTGCCGGTCGCGAGTGACTGGACTACCAGCAAAGGCGTAGATGCTGGTAAAGCTCAGGACATCGGCTGGAGTCAATTCTTCAATCAACCTGACATGAAGCAGGTGATTACTTTAGCTCTGGCAAATAACCGCGACCTTCGGGTCGCGGCATTGAACGTCGATACCGCACGTGCAACCTTCCAGATTGACCGCGCAGCGCTGCTGCCAACGCTGGATGGTACTGCCAACGGTACCGGCACTCACCTGCCTGGTGGACTGTATTCAACGCAAAGTACTGGCCCGGTTACCTACCATGATTACTCCGCTGGCGTAGGTGTAAGCGCCTACGAACTTGACCTGTTTGGTCGCGTTCGCAGCCTGCGTGATCAGGGTCTGGAAACCTACCTGGCTACCGCAGCGACTCAGCGTGCTACCCAAATCAGCCTGGTATCCCAGGTTGCTGAAGGCTACCTGAGCCTGGCAGCGGATAACGACTTGCTGAAGCTGGCTATCGACACCGCCAACAGCCAGAACAATTCCTACCAGTTGACCTTACGCAGCTTCCAGCAAGGCGTGAGCAACTCGCAGGATCTGGCACAGGCTGAGACCACGGTCCGCAGTGCACAGGCCGATATTGCGCAATACACCCGTCAGGTTCGCCAGGACGTTAACGCTCTGACCCTGCTGGTCGGTGCGCAAATTCCTGAGCAATTGCTGCAGAACGCCAGCCTGAACAACAACTGGAACTTCCCGCAAACTCCTGCGGGCCTGCCTTCAGATTTGTTGACGCGTCGCCCGGACATCATCGCAGCCGAACACACACTGAAAGCGGCTAACGCCAACATCGGTGCAGCACGTGCAGCGTTCTTCCCACGTATCTCCCTGACCGGTTCTTACGGCACCGAAAGTGGCAGCCTGAACAACCTGTTCAGCGGCGGTACTGGCGCATGGTCATTCGGTCCGTCACTTAGCATTCCTATCTTTGACGGTGGCGTAAACCGTGCAAATCTGGATATCGCCAAGACCGAGAAGAAAATCGAGATTGCCAACTACGAGAAAGCCATTCAGACCGCCTTTAAAGAGGTTTCTGACGGCCTTGCAGGTCAGGCAACCTACGGCAACCAGTTGAAATCTGTTCAACAGGCGGCCGACGCTAACCAGCGCAACTACGACCTGTCAATGCAGCGTTTCAAAGGCGGCGTAGACAGCTACCTGAGCGTGCTGGTTGCTCAGCGTTCACTGTATGCTTCTCAGCAGACGCTGATCTCTACCAAGTTGGCACAGCTGAACTCTGACATTACGCTGTTCAAAGCACTGGGCGGCGGCTGGAAGAAATAACCTTCCCTCCCCCTGAACCAGAAACAAAAACGCCAGCAAATGCTGGCGTTTTTTTAAGACTGAAAACATGCTTAATGCTGGTTAATGCGTTCTGTCAGCGTTTCTACGATAAAAGCGTTTAAAGATTTGTGCTGCTCGGCAGCGGCAATATTCAGGCGTTCACCGAAAGACTCGGGAAAACGTAAAGTAAAAGTCTTCACTTTTTCCTGATTTTCATAGGGATCAATCCCTGTTTCACGGCAATCATCCAGATATTCACTTAAAGATATTTCACCTTCCCGGTGAAGCCCCTGAATGCTGTCTGAGACAAAATCACAGTAACCAGACAAGCCTAAAAATTTGCCACGAAACATACCGATTTCAGGAACGTAAGTAATCAGCGCAGGAAGATCAGCGATGATCATAGTGTTAAGTGCCGCATTTTTTTTAGTCATAATCTACTCCAATACTTTCAAGCCATTCACGCAAACTGACGATGGCGCCTTTATCCGTATCCGGTGAAGGATGAGGTCGATGAAAGCGCGCAATACTGCCATTGAGCAAAAATCGTATTCTTGATCCACTGCCTTCTTTAATTTCGCCGCCCATAGCCAGAATTAGAGATTCAACGTCTTTCCATTTTAAGCTGCTCACGATTGGCACTTTAAAAATCTGCCGCAGCGTTTCTTTGTGTCTTCTTCTTACTGATACTTCTAATGCTCTCATCCTGTCAGTCCATGACTTCGATTTGTGAAGTCACACTAAGAAGCAGTATCTATGAAGTCAAAATATGAAGTCAATCATTCAATCAGGTTGTGCTTTGGTTTAGAAACAAAAACGCCAGCAAATGCTGGCGTTTTTTTGGACAAGAAACAGAAATAGAATAATTATTCGGGTGCTTTCCAGCCACCGCCAAGGGCGGCGATGAGTTTAACGCTGGTCACCATCTGCGTGCTTAGCAGCGAAAGAACGTTTTGCTGCTGGCTCAGGCTGGTGTTTTGGGTGGTCGCGACGTCAAGATAGTTGATCATCCCTGCCTGATACTGATTGAACGTCACGCGTGCCGACTCTTTTGCAGACTGCGCGGCGTTTTGCTGCGCGGTCATCTCGCTGTCGCTGGTGCGCAGCTCGCCCCGATAATCGTCCACTTCG
>CAWUIY010000082.1:0-16713 GCA_963922555.1 uncultured Serratia sp.
GCGGTGAAGCTATGCGCCAGCGCAGTACCGATAATCGACACGGCAAATACCAGTGCAGTCACCCCCAGAGAACGCTTTCTTCCGAAATGGTCACAGATTTTTGGCGCGATGAGGCAACCCACCAGGCTTGATACCATGATGCATGAAACGGCCCAGCCGGTCTCGGCCGGGGAAAGTTGGAAGTAAGTACTTAACGGTTCAATCGCCCCTGAAATGATTGAGCTGTCGTACCCCATCAGTAAGCCACCAAAGGCGGCGACGGTACAACAGAGCATCAGGTAAACCAGGTTGTAATGAGTTTTGTTTGTAGCCATTTTACCCTCCCTTTTCACGCTCAATGGATACATTGAACGATGAAAGGTTTCTGTCAGATTGATGAGATGTTCTATTAAAATTATTTTTGAAATAAAAATTCGCAAATGAATATTAGTGAATGATCCATTTCATTAATGTGAGGGCGGCTGCAAAATGTAAAAGAGACTTTAAAATTTAATTAACAAATTAACGTATTGTTATTTATAGATTTTATTTTTAAATTTGAGATTTTTAGAGAGGTTTTGTGACGAGGTCGTGGTTTCTGTTGTTTTAAATTTTTAGAAAAGAGGAATTGCAAAGCAAGGGGGTTGGCATTGAGAAACTATTTTCCCCAAGGCCATTTTAAATTGAAAAGGTTAGAATCCCCTTGAGTCGGGAAGTTTGAAAGGTGATTGAGTGGATTGCTAAAAGGTTAACATTGTATAGGTTGCGTAACCTACGGCGGTCCAGAAGATCGTCATTGAGAAAAATATTCCAAGCCACGTTTTACCTCGGGTACTGATTTTCATAATTTACTTAACCATATGATATATAATAACAAGGCAGAATTTTATCCCGAAGTTCTTAGCCAGACATTAACGATGTCCTTAAATTAAGAAGATGTAACCTTATTAAGGGAATTTAAGAGAAAAGAACTATTTCAATACAACCCTTAATAAATTGAATAACCCCCTTAAATGTCCGATTGAAATTGCGCAATTGAATCTGCTATAACGAAAACTTAATCCCTTTTAATGTCACTTATTTATGATTGTCAGACCCCATCAGCATTGGTTTAGAAGGCTTTTTGACTGGCACGGTTCAGTGCTTTCTGAAATTCTGTTTCGCCTCAGCCTTAATCTGGGCATGTCAGTTGTCGCGATTATCTGTTTCCAGTGGTACGCAGATTTTGGTGTCAAGTTGACGTTGGCACCTTTCAGCCTGCTCGGGGTGGCGATTGCTATCTTCCTGGGTTTTCGAAACAGCGCCAGTTACGCACGTTTTACTGAAGCGCGCGTCCTCTGGGGAACGTTACTTATCGTTAATCGTTCCTTGTTGCGCCAGGTAAAAAGTATTTTCCCGCAACGACCGGAATTAGCCCGCGAATTTGCCTCGCTGCTAATGGCGTTCAGCTATAGCCTAAAGCATCTGTTACGCGGTACTTCTCTGAGCGAAGATTTGCGCCGGTTATTGCCAGATTATGATGTGTCCAGGTTGGAAAACAGTGCATCGCCCTGCAATCAAATTGTCTTGATGATCGGGCAGTGGCTGGGGGAAAAACGTCAGGCGGGAGAAGTTTCTGATATTCTTTTCAATAGTATCGATGAGAATATTAACAAACTGACGGCCGTGCAGGCGGGCTGTGAGCGTATTTCAAATACGCCGATCCCTTTTGCCTACAGTCTGATTGTTCATCGCACGGTGTATCTGTTTTGCACGCTTTTGCCTTTCGCACTAGTGCCTGATTTGCACTATATGACACCGCTGGTTTCAGTGTTCATTTCTTATACCTTTATTTCGCTAGATGCATTGGCGGAGGAACTGGAGGACCCGTTTGGCATGGCGCCGAATGACCTGCCTTTAAACGCGATGTGCAATGCGATTGAAATCAACCTTAGAGAAATGAATAACGAATCACCGTTGCCGCAGAAACTCTTGCCGGATAAACAGTTTCAACTTCAGTAAGCGTTTTATTTCTCAATCTTTTTGCCATCCACATGACCCAATGAACGCTCAGGAAAGCAGATATCACGCACGCGCTGTTTTATCTGAGCGGCATCCGGGAAACCGCCATCTCTTTTGCGTTCCCAAATAATGTGCTCGTCGAGCGTAATTTCATAAATACCGCCAGTACCGGGCACTAACGTGACCGATGCAAGGTCGGTGCTGAATGAGTTTAATAATTCCTGAGCCATCCATGCGGCCCGTAGCATCCAATTGCATTGAGAACAGTATTTGATAGTGATGGCAGGGAGCTTTTGCATTTTTTAACCTTGGGATTCATCGAGGAAATAATTTTACCAATGCTTCTATTAGCGGATCAGCTTGAGGTCGCCTTTACGCTGTCATTTTGATGCTGATAGAAATTTTATGAGGATCCAGACTAAATAGATCACACTCGATTTTATTTTCTATCCAGCAGTAACCTATCAATAATGTCATATTGCGTAAACTTTAGTTAAAATCTCAAGTGATAATGATTATTAATCGTAAAGATGCTGTCGTAAGATAATTCTTAAATGATATGATGCTTCTAAACCCCCTTATACAGAGCTAACGCCGTTCTAAACGAGTGCCGGAGATAAGCGCCGGAAGGGGGAATGACCTTCTTTATGATCCATCCTCGCCTTTCTCTCTCACGATCAGCGTCTATACTTATGGCTGTGTTAAACGAGACCAGAGGAAATTATGGCGACTATTCATAAGTATGGACAGGCTCATTGGGAAGGCGATATCAAGCAAGGTAAAGGGACCATCACAACCGAAAGTGGTGCCTTGAAAGAGCAGCCTTATGGTTTTAACACCCGTTTTGAGGGAAAGGTCGGTTCAAATCCCGAGGAGCTGATCGGTGCTGCACACGCGGCCTGTTTCTCAATGGCATTGTCGTTGATTCTCGGAGAGGCTGGATTCACCCCTGAAGGCATTGATACCAAAGCAACGGTTTCACTGGATAAAGTCGATGGCGGTTTTGCCATCACCGCAATCAAACTTGATAGCGCAGTAAAATTACCAGGCATCCCAGCAGACAAATTCGATGAGCTGATCAAAAAGGCTAAAGAAGGTTGTCCGGTATCAAAAGTTCTTAAAGCTGAAATCACTCTTGAGTACAAACTTCACAACTAACTTATGTTATCAATAAGTTACGCAGGCCACTGAGTAATCAGTGGTCTTTGTACCTTATCTCTTCCCCCGACTCGATAATGAAATTAACCCAGACGTTGCACAGACGACTTACCCCATCATAAATGACCGCACGTTCATCCGAGCGAATAAACGGCGGGCGGGGGAAGTGACTCACAAGCTTTGCACCGACAGCTGATCTTCTTTTTGCTCGATAGCTTTTTCAGGTCGCGGATATTTCCATAACCAGCGCCCGCTGGCCATGCGCCAGTAGAAGAATGCGCCGCGAACAATCCAGTCGAGGAACATCCCGAGCCACACGCCTACGACGCCAAAGCCCAGCACCACGCCCATGGTGTATCCCGCGACGATTCGACAGCCCCACATTCCCAGCATCGAGACCCACATAGTAAATCGCGCGTCGCGAGCGCCTTTCAGGCCAGCTGGCAACACCCAGGATGCGGCCCAGAATGGGATAAAGGCGGCATTGAGCCAGATAAGGATTTTGACTACGTGAATCACGTCTTCTTCGCGGGTATAAAACGAAGCTAGTAATCCGGCCAGCGGAACGGAAAGCAGGGCCAGCAGGCAAATACCGATTGCCGACAGCCAATAAACGTGGCGCAGTTGAAACTCCGACTGCCCAATTTGTCCTTTACCTAAGCGGGTGCCAACAATAATCGTTGCCGAAGACCCCAGCGCGTTGCCGGGCAGGTTAATTAATGAAGCAATTGAAAAGGCAATGAAGTTACCGGCAATAACGTTGGTACCCATTCCGGCGACAAAAACCTGCGTTAGCAGCTTGCCGCCGTTGAACAGCACTGATTCAATGCTGGCAGGAACGCCAATGCCGAGTACTTCCATCAAAATGCTGGTATTGATTCGGGTAAAATAGCTGCTCAGGGAGATTTTTAGCGCAGGGTTAAAACCTATAGCCAACACATAAATTACAGCAATAGCGCCAATATAGCGTGAGATGGTCAACCCCAGGCCGGCACCAATGAAGCCGAGACCTTTCCATGAAAAGCAGCCGTAAATCAGTACGGTAGTAATCACGATGTTGAGAATATTCATCCCACCATTGATCAGCATGGGAATTTTAGTATTCCCTGCCCCTCGCAAGGCACCACAGCCAATCAGAGCGATCGCTGCCGCCGGGTAGCTCCACACCGAGACGCGTAAATAGCTGAGTGCTAGCACTTTTACTTCGGGTGCAGCACTGCCGGCAATCATATTGATAATATTTTGCCCGAAGAATTCAATAATTAATGCCAGCATGACGGCGAACAGGGTCATGATAATAAGTGACTGGCGGGCGGCATCTCGGGCACGCTCGTGATTAAGCTTGCCGAGGCTAAATGCAACCACCACCGTGGTACCCAGATCGATAGCGGCAAAGAATGAGATCACCACCATATTAAAGCTGTCTGCCAGGCCAACCCCTGCCATGGCCTCTTTACCTAACCAACTGACAAGAAAGGTACTTAATACTCCCATCAACAGAACGCAGGCGTTTTCAAAGAAGATTGGCACCGCTAGCGGTGTGATCTCACGCCAGAATAATGTCCGATAGGAACGCCGTTTTGGGTACCAGGGAGTACGCTTGATAGCGTTGAGCACAGAGGCTCTGAGGTTTTGCAAAATAATTCCAGCTTTAATAAAAGTGAATTTCACTAAATAAGCATGATTAAAGAACAACAATTATGCAAAGTCTTTTTGTGCCAGATTTAATTATTTTAAACCGTTATTTCAAAAGTAATGAATATGCAGGTTGGATAGATAAAAGTTGCCTCATTATGGACCAGTCAAAAATGCATTTCTTGGCGCTTTTTGACTAGTCCAAGTTTCGCGATGATAGAGGCATCAGGTATCACGACAGCACATCGTAATCCTATCGACTCTTATCTTCCCACTCACAGGACATACTATGACTCAGCGTCTGGACTACTATAAACTTTCCTCGGAACTGACTAAAAAATATCTCGATTTCGGCCAGACTGTAGGTAAAAGCGCGGTAGCGAAGGAATTTAAACAGCTGGTGGATATTCGCGTTTCTCAAATCAACGGCTGTGCTTTTTGCCTCGATATGCATGTTAAAGAAGCAAAAATAGGCGGCGAACGTGAATTGCGCTTACATCATATCGCCATTTGGCACGAATCTTCGCTATTTACTCCGCGTGAACGTGCCGCGCTGTTGTGGGCTGAGACGCTGACCACGCTGCCTGCAAAGGGCGTTTCAGACGAGATTTACGACCGCGTTCGCACTCATCTTTCCGAACAGGAGCTGTCCGATCTGAGTTTTCTGATTATCGCCATTAATGGCTGGAATCGAATCGGCGTTGCTTTACGCGTCGAGCCAGGTTCTGCCGACGTGGCTTATGGGCTGGATAAAGCCGGTCTTAAATAATCATTCACAGCAGGACGAGGATGCGTTGAGCGATTTCCTCGGCCTGCTGTTGTGATTGAATATTAGTGAAGCCAATCAGCAAGCCTTTCTCTCTTTGATCTTTGCTGCCCCAGCTTGAAAGCGCATGAGTATACAGCCCGTTTTCCCTCATCCTTGCTGCAATAATGGCGTCATTCTGCTCACCGTTCAGCCTCAGGACCAGATGCATGCCCCCGGGCTGAGGGGCGATCTGCACGTGTTGGCCAAGTACCTTGCCTAATCCCGCCGCCGCCATTGCTCGTCGTTCGGCGTAAAGTTTGCGCATACGATGAATGTGGCGCGAGAAATGACCTTCCTGCATAAAGGCGCTCACGATTGACTGGGTCATTTCTGCCATACCCTCGAAAAAGCCGAGTGAGGCCTGTTCGAAACGTGCAACTTGTTGTTCGGGCACCACGAGATAGCCCAAACGAATTCCTGGGAAAAGCACCTTGCTGAAGGTGCCGCAGTATAAGACGCGCCCTTCGTTATCAAGGCTTTTCAACGCGGGTAGAGGGCGGCTGACATAGCGATATTCGCCGTCATAATCGTCCTCGATAATCCATGATTGATGTGTTGCCGCCCATTCGAGCAGCGCCATCCGGCGTGACAGTGAAAGCGAAACACACAGCGGGCTTTGGTGTGCTGGAGTGACGATTGCCGCGCGCGCATTGGTGGCCAGTTCAAGGCCTTTGGCGACCTCTATTCCCTCGGCATCAACGGACACGGGAATTTGCTTGAGTTGGGCATTTTGCAGCAGTTCACGGGTTAGTGGAAAGCCCGGATCTTCGACCCACACGCGGTCATCACGCTGCAATAAAGTGTGGAAAATCAGCTGCAACGTGCCACGATACCCGGAGGTAACAAACACCTGTTGGCCGGTACAGGCGATACCGCGTGACATATGCAGATAGGCAGCGATAGCGTTACGCAGTTCGGGCAAGCCGAGCAGAGGCGGATATTTCATATCATTGGGCTGCATTGCCCGTAGATAACGCGCGCCAAGGCGTGCCCAGATTTTACGGGGGAAGGCGTCGAGCGCGGGCAATCCCATCTGTAAAGGCATGATTCCTGAGGAAAGCATGCCGTGTTGATTCCCTTGCCTCGGCGCTGGGGGATTTTGTGTGGCGGGCTGTGTTTGCAGACCAGAAGCAATCCGCGTTCCTGCCTGACCGTGCGACTGAATATAGCCTTCGGCGGCCAGCAAGGAATAAGCCGACTCGATGGTGCCACGCGCTAAACCCAACTCTTTTGCCAGCTGGCGCGCTGAAGGTAGCCTGTCTTGAGGCTTGAGAACCCCCTCGTTGATCAGGATCCTTACCCGATGATAAATCTGTTGGTAAAACGGCTGTTCGCTGCCGCGATCGAGACTAAGCAAAGGGACATTCTTCATGAACGGCTCCGGGCAAAGGTGTGTGCGCACAGAAAATCGATAAATACGCGCAGCCTCGGCGTCATGTAGCCGCCAGAGGGCCAGAGGATATTAAACGACGCGTTGTGTGAAACATATTCGGGCAAGATTTTCTGCAGCTTGCCCATGGCTAGCGCATCACGCACCGCAAATTCTGGCAGACAAGTAATGCCGCAGCCTTGTTGAGCAAAATAAACCTGTGCTTCCAGGTTATTACAAACCATCGATTGAGGAAGATTATCCGGTAGCGCGCCGATGAGAGGCCAAGGCTCAATTTTTCCACTGCGGCTAAAACGATAATGCAGGCAGCTGTGCCCGACCAGTTCGGCGGGGCTTTGTGGGGTACCGCGTTCGGCTAAATACTCCGGTGAGGCGACAACATATTTTGTGTAATCCCCAAGCTTGCGCAGGTTCAGCCGTGAATCGGTGATCTCGCCGGTGCGAATCACCGCATCAAAGCCTTCTTCGATGACATCGACCATTTTATCGGTGAAGTTAAGCTCTAGTTCGACCTGCGGATAATGGCGCATAAATTCGCTTAGCACCGGCTGCATAAGCGAACCGACCATCGGCAGGCTGATGCGTAATCTGCCCTGAGGAAACTGCGCAGCAAGGCTTAGTTCCTGTTCGGCGGCTTCGAACTCGGCCAGAATTCTTCGACTACGTTCCAGAAATAGCGCACCTTCGGCGGTGAGGGTCAGGCTGCGTGTGCTGCGATGAAAAAGCCGCACGTTAAGTTTTCTTTCGAGCCGCGAGACGCTTTTGCCTATTGCCGAGGCGGAAACGCCCAATACGCCGCCCGCCGCGACAAAACTGCCGGTTTCGGCCACCTGCACGAAGACATTGAGGCTGTTGAGGCTATCCATCTGGCTCTCCAATTACGGACATAAACGTCCGTAGACAAGGGAAATTTACCCCACTTTTTCCGCAACCACTAGCGTTCTATCTTGGCTTCATCTCTCATAGTTGGCGAAAAAATCATGACCAGCGATTCAATGGAAAAGCTTCAAAATAGAATCCCCCCTTTTTCAGCAACATCATTTGCCGCCATTGACGCGGTTATCACCCAGGCATTGGAAGAAAAACGCCTGGTGGGTGCCGTCGTCATGGTGGCCTGGCAAGGGAAAACGCTGTACCAAACAGTGGCGGGATTCGCCGACCGCGAGCAGGCGCGCCCTATGGCTCGGGACACCTTGTTTCGTCTGGCCTCGGTTTCTAAGCCGATCGTCTCAGCGGCTGCGATGGCGTTGGTTCATCAGGGGCGTCTCGCGCTAGATCAGCCGATAAACACCTTGCTGGACGATTTTAATCCCTTATTGAATAACGGCGAAAAGGCAAAAATCACGGTTCGCCAGTTGCTGAGTCACACCGCTGGGCTGGGTTATCGATTTTTAGAAACAGATGAGCAAGGGCCTTACGCGCGAGCAGGCGTATCCGATGGCATGGATAGCGCTACGCATTCTCTTGCAGAAAATCTTCGCCGTCTGGCGACCGTGCCGCTGTTATACACTCCGGGCACGGCCTGGGGCTATTCGCTGGCGGTAGATGTATTGGGCGCAGTGGTTGAACAGGTTTCTGGTCAACCATTGGACCAGGCAGTGAAAATGCTGATTACCGATCCGTTGGCGATGAACGATAGCGGATTTTATACCGAACAACGAGACAGGCTGGCAACCGCCTATGTGAGTGACTCACCGCAGCCGCACATTCTGGCAGAAAACGAACGTGTTTCAGCGTTTGATGAGGCGGTTGGAATTTATTTTTCACCACAGCGAATATTCAATGCCAATGCTTTTCCTTCTGCCGGAGCCGGTATTGTGGGGAGCGCGCCCGACCTGCTGTGTTTTTTAGAAGCTTTACGTCAGGGGGGAGGCTCGCTTATTTCAACCGAGCTAATCGAGGAAATGGGGCGCGATCAGACTTTGGGAGCAGAACTACCCGATGCGCCGGGCTACGGTTTTGGGTTGGGTTTTTCTGTATTGCGCGATCCGCATAAGGCCGAGTCACCGGAATCTATCGGAACCTGGCGTTGGGGCGGGGCTTACGGGCATTCATGGTTTGTCGATCCCGCGCGGCAGATAAGCGTGGTCGCGCTAACCAATACTCTGTACGAAGGAATGTCTGGCGCATTTGTCAATCAGCTGCGAGATGCTGTATATGCCAGCATTGGCGTGAGATCTGCCGATGAATAATCACAGCAAGCTGCCAGTAGCGGGGTTATTGGCGCTGGCGATGACCGGTTTTATCGCCATCATGACAGAAACGTTACCAGCCGGGCTGTTGCCACAAATTAGTCAGGATTTAGGCGTATCGACCTCCATGGCCGGGCAGCTCGTCACGGCTTATGCGTTGGGATCGCTGCTGGCGGCTATCCCCCTGACTGTCGCGACACGTGGATGGAGGCGGCGAAAGGCGCTGCTGGCATCAGTCATCGGATTTCTATTATTTAATACCCTGAGCACCTTCTCCAGAGATTATTCTCTAACGCTGGTGGCTCGATTTTTTGCTGGTGCAGCGGCGGGGCTAGCCTGGGGACTGATTGCCGGTTATGCACGACGCATGGTGGTGCCTGCATTGCAGGGGCGTGCCATGACACTGGCAATGATCGGCACGCCGATTGCGCTGGCGGTGGGCGTGCCGCTTGGCACCTGGTTTGGCATTCAGGTTGGATGGCGCAACGTATTTGGCATTATGTCGGGGCTGACGCTGCTGTTAATGGGTTGGATTATGCTGAAGGTGCCTGATTTTGCGGGAGAGGCGCGTCAAAAATCGCTCTCGCTATTTCGCGTCTGGCGGCTGCCTGGCATCCGGCCGATCTTATGGGTGATTTTTGCCTGGGTCACGGCGCACAATATTTTGTACACCTACATCGTGCCATTTTTAGCGACCTATGGATTGGCAGGAGAAGCTGACCAAGTCTTGCTGATCTTTGGCGTAAGCGCATTGCTGGGGATTGCGTTGACCGGATGGTTGGTTGACCGCTGGCTGCGCAGAGCCGTGCTGGCAAGCCTGTTGTTATTCACTCTGTTCACTGGCGCATTTGGATTGTTCACTCACTCGTCTTCAGTGCTTTATAGCGGGATGTTTATCTGGGGATTAACCTTCGGCGGGGCTGCTACGCTGCTGCAAACCGCCTGTGCCGACGCGGCCGGAGAAAGCACTGACGTGGCGCAATCCATGGTGGTGGTGGCCTGGAATCTGGCGATTGCCGCAGGCGGAATAGCTGGCGGGCTATTACTGGATGATCTCGGGGCCATCTCCTTTCCGTGGGCAATGCTGTTGCTGTTATTCGCCGGGCTTTTAATCGTCCTTATTGCGAAGGAAAGAGGCTTTAAACCGGGGCCTCGCCACTCGGAGACGGCGAGTTAGCGAGAAGATTATTCATCCTCTGAATGATAGGCGAGCTGACGAGTTCGGCTGGTCGCGCTATGGCGGCCGGTCGAAACTTTGGTCGCTTTATTAGGATCGCCAGCGACAAATTCCAGCGTCGGCGAGTAATAAAACGGCAGCCAGCCTCCGTAACCATTTTCCCATTCCCAACGGACTGGACAAGGCCACAGAATATCTTGATAAAGGATGTAGTAGGTCCAACGTCCATGGGGACGGCGTGGTTTACTTGCGCTCATAGGTCCGACAACAATTAGTGAAATGAATAATTCAAACCGATCTATTTTCTCTCTCACGGCGTCAGGTTTCAACCTATTAACATGATAGGACGAAAATTGTACAGCGGCGGGAGCGAATGGCGATAAATGTTGTTACTGCGAGGCAGTACTCAAGCTCAGAGTGAAAAATCCTCCAGCAAACTGATGAACTGTTGGGTGGTGTAACCCAGGCGTAACAAGTCACAGTCGATGTCTTTGTCAGGAAGTTGCTGATCCAGCTTTCTTTCCAGAATAAGGCAGAGATTCTGCCCGGCTTCAAACTGCGTTAGGGCAAAATTGCCTTTCAGTCGATGGATACGACTTTTTAGTTCGGCGTCATTTTTTTCCTCCCTTGCCTGTTCAATCAAGCTTAAATCTTGCTCGCTGCTTTTAATCAATTCACTCGTTAGTTGAGCAATAATTTCCGCTTTTCCTGCCGAAAGAGCCTCAACTTCTCTGAGGTCAATTTTGCGATTGTGCAGCATTTCTTGCAGGCATTGCGCGAGATCTTGCTGGGTGAGGGGTTTAGTGAGATGGCCATCCATTCCGGCAACCAGGCATTTCCTTTCCTCATCCGAGAACGCATTGGCGGTGCAGCCAATCACCGGCAGATGCCGATGAGTATCTGCTTCAAGACGGCGCAGCTGGTTAGCGAACTGATAGCCGGAAAGCAGGGGCATCTGGCAATCGGTAAAAATGAGGTCAACCTGAGGATCTGACTCTTGCAAACGTTCTAATGCGGATGCTGCGTTATTAAAAGAGGTAACCCGATGGCCGAGTGCGGACAGTTGCATTTCCATCACAATTAGATTTGCTGGCAGATCGTCAATAATCCAGAGGCGATAAGACGATCGAGCTGTAGGCTGAATGGCGACAGGAGTGGGAAGGGGGGCAATGCTCACCGATTTCAATGGCAGGATTACGCTAAACGTCGAGCCTTTACCCTGCTGAGAGATTATTTGCAATTCGCCGCCCATCAGGCTCACCAACTGGTGGCAAATGGTCAGGCCTAGCCCGCTGCTGTCTGGCGTTGATGAAGACAATTGACGATAAGGTTTGATAATTCCCGGTAGCAGAACAGGATCAATACCGATGCCAGTATCGCGAACACTGAGGATAATTTGCTGAAAGTTGTCTTTATCTCTATCACTTTCATTCGCGCCGTCAATAATTTGCGCGCTGAGCTTAATGCTGCCTGCCTGGGTGTATTTTACTGCATTACTGAGCAAATTATTCAGAACCTGAATCACCTTGCCCTCATCTAACAGGAAATATTGCCCCTTTAACGGTGTTATTTCTGTTTCAAGCCGCAGACCTTTTTTGGAAGCCAGGGTTAGGTAAGCTTCAGCGCTGGTTTTGAGCAAATCGTACAGGGAAACCGCGTTGGGTTTGAGGATCATCTCTCCGGCTTCGATTTTGGATAAATCGAGAATATCGCCAATAATCTGCAATAATCCACGTGAAGCCTGATAAGCCAGTGCAATCGGCGACCGTGGCGAATCTGTCTGCTGGTTCTCAATTTCCAAAACGCCCATAATAACGTTCATCGGCGAGCGAATTTCGTGGCTCATCCGCGCCAGAAATTCACTTTTTTCAAGGCTGAATGCCTCTGCTTTGTCGAGTGCTTGCGCGAGTTGCTGCTCCAGCCGGATGCGCTCGGTCAGATCATACCAGCCAATAACCAGTCCCTGTGGCTGCATGGCGGTATTACTGTAGGGAGTCATCCAACCGGCAATGCTGCGTGGCTGCTGCTGCAAAACATAGTCTGCTTCAAAAAATTGTGTCCTGGCATTGTGGCTGGCCTGCACCAATCCGGCGGTTTCCAGAGCCACGGACGAAAAGTATTGCTGATTAAATTTCTCGACAGCGATCCCTACGACCTTGAGTTGGCAGGTGTGCAGGCTGTCACATAAAGCCTGATTAACATGGGTGATGATCCCGGCGGTATTACAAACCAGTACCGGCGTGGAAAGGCTGTTAAGCAGGGTTTCCCAAAATTTGACACCATCTTTCAATAGGCGCTCACTCTGACGGCGGCGAACAATTTGGCCTATCAAGAAGCTGATCAAAAACAGAGAGATTACACCAACTATTACCGCCGCTGTATCAAAGTTGCGGTGATCCTGCTTGAGCTGCGGCACAATATTCATCAGCGTTAGCACGGTAAAATTACGGCTTAAAAGCGTGCTCATCTCAGTCTGTGGCAATTGCCGAATTGCTTTATTAAGCGTGAGCAGGGCCAAAGGATTGTTATCACGCAAACGCAGGCGAGTCTGTGTCACCAACGTATCTTGATTATTAACCCGCAGCTGACCGGGAAAAATGTTTTCGCTCAGTACGTTGGCCGCAATTTGACGGCAAATTACCCCTTCGACGGCCCCGGCTTTGAGCAGGATAACGGCTTCACCTAACGAAGGGCTGAAGATGAGCGTCATTTGTGGGTAACGCTGTTTTAGCGCCTGAATAGGGGCATCGTTGACAACGACAATGCGTTTATCGTTTAAATCGTTAAGATCATTTTTCAATTTTGGGCTGCGATCGGCCAAAGACAGCATTCGCCAATGGGTAGTAAACAGCGGCGAAGTATCAATCTGGTGCGCCGAATTATCGGGGGAAATGCCCTCGACAAAGAAGGCATCAATATCTTGATTTGTTAGTAAATTTTTTTTGTTTGCATGATCAGTCACTGCTGTAGGAGTCAGAATTAACGATGCAGGCTTTATTAGCGCAAGCTGTTCATTTAATAATGAAATCATCGCGGACTGAGTATCATCATTCTGGATTTGGGTGCTAATTTCGCTATAGCGTGGACTCACAGTGTCGACTGCCACTCGCAAATTCTGCTCAGCGTGCAGTATGCCGGGTATTAGCGCAACGAACAGCAATGCCAGCCAGCGTTTCACAGGTTAATCTTCAGCAGATATTCGAACAGATCCGCGTCTGTAGTCAGCCCTAGTTTATTCATCGCACTCTTTTTTTGTCCGCTAATCGTTTGCTTGGAGCGGTGTAGCATTTGTGCAATCTTGTTTACAGTTTGCCCCTGTTTCATCAGTCGCATGACTTCGGTTTCTTTAGGGCTCAATTGCCATTCTTGTGTATATCCTGCAGTTGCGAATGTTTTTGCGAACTGAGCCTTGGTGCTACGTGTCAAATTCTGCCCTTGCACCAAAGACTTTAGGCACTGATTAAGTTCGGTACTCAGGCTTTGCTTATTGATTACCGCGACAATCCCTGACTTTAGCATGACATTGGCGATCGCCTGATTAGACAAAACGCTTATTACGACAATCGGGAGATTAGGGTAGCTGCGACGCAGAAACTGAATAAGATGAAGGCCATCAGTGTGTTGAGTGCCCGGCATAGTAAAATCAGTTAATAACAGGTCAGGCTGAGAGTTTTTAAGCGCGACAAGCAATTCGTCAACATTGCTTGCTGTACCAATAATCCGATAATCATGGGCAAACTGCGTTTCCAGCAATGTTTTCAACCCAAGCAAATAGACTGGATGATCGTCGGCAATCAGCACTGTTTTCATTTTATTTGCTCTATTGGGTGAGTTGAAATGTCTCTCTGGACGATTATTACGCCATTCAAAACGATGTTGGCGGTACTGTTGTGGTCACTGAGCATGGCAATGTAGGTTTGACTGAAAACCGTACCGTCCATGATAAGCCTGACTGGCAGAGATAACGGGGTTGCAGTAGTTTTATTTTTACCGTTAAACCAGGGAAGAAATAGGCTACGATCTTCAGGATGCATTCTGCCTAATATTTGGGATGGAGTAGAAAGGATATTAATAGGCAAGCTTTTGATATTATCCAGTAATTCTGTCCATATCCACTTCTGCTTAGTGATATCTATGCAGAAAGAATAACACTTTTGCTCGGGGGAAACTGACTTACGTAACAACACTAACTGATCGCTTTGCGCCTTTGAAAGATAAATATCATTTGCCGCGCCACGTATCAGCATCGAAAAAATAAACATTGCCAGCAAGTAAAGTTGGGAAGCCGTGATACCACTATTACCGGTATAATCATTGCTGGAAAAAATACCATGACTATAAATTGTCGCAGTGCTGATAATAATTGCGAGAGAGATAAATAAAATAGAAAGTTTTGGTGTTGAGATAAACAACGATGAAAGTAAAATCAGACCAAATAAGAAATAGATTAGAGGTTCCAGCAAGGTGAGGGGCTGTATATCTTCTCTCCAGGGAAGGAATAGCAATAAAGCAAGTGCAGGGATAATGACAATAAGGAACAGGCTATTTTTAGAATTGATATTTGAGTGCGACATTGAGCTGAGTGACTTTATCGCAAAAAGAGGAGCGAATGCCAGGCATCCTGTTGCATTCGAAATGCCCCAGTTTATGAAATGTGAAAATACCGTTGGATATCCAAGCAGTCTCAGCGAATAAAATACAGAGATGCCACCAAAGGTGCTGGCAACTAATACAATAGCAATAAATATGGCCGTATTATTAAACCTGCCGTTTACAAAACCAGTTTTGCGAATTATTTGCCAAACGTGAGCGCTTAAACACAAAATAATGAGATCATTAAGGGCAAATATCAGGGCGATGTCGATCGGACGATGATGCAGAATGCTGGCCAAAACATGCAGTATTCCGGCGCTCACCAGCCATAGTGGCCAGCGTGAAAGAGGGGCTGAACACAGTATGCCCAGCGTCAGGCCAGCAGGTAACCAAATTGCCGAAGAAAGACTGCCGTTATCTCTTGTTTCCAGACATAGAAAAGCCAGCAAGAAATAACAAAGACAAAACAGCAACCATTTAAGTGGAAAAGTCCATTGGATCATCAGACTATCTCTTGGGTAACGTGAGCGCAGGCTCACGAGCTCTTAAGTATACAGTCTTCATGCACAGAATGACTTAATCTTAAAATTTAACGGTAAATTGATTTAGTCACCATAGAAAGAGCTGTTGCAAAACAGGCGCCTAACGCTGCAAAGGTAAAAGTTTTTTTAACCTGATGCGTTGTAGCGCTTGGCACGTTATCTTCTATTTGCGGCAGTAATGAAAGATCGAGCATGGCACCGTGACGCGGAATGGTGCGCAACATTGCTTTAGGCAGGTTATTTTCAGCTAACAAATTACGAAACTTATGAATAAGCTGATGATAGTTATTATCGCTAACCATTCCGGCCTGCTCATACCAGACAATATTAATGATATCGTTTTTTTGAGTGATGCCTTTTAGCAGGCAAATAACTAATCTCTTATGTTTTTCAGTAACCTCAAAACTTTGATTGTTGATATTCATCTGGTTTCCTTTGCAGTTGACGAGTGGGAAATTTGCAAAAGGTTCATCAAGTAAAATAGTAGGTACTAAATATTTTGTATTCACTTTGTTATCCGAATGGTTAAGTTAAGATATTTATAATTAAACAGATCTAAAAAAATAAACGAAGGCATAAGATGAGCCGTCCCTCTTAGATATCATTTAAATAAGGGTTTTAAGATAACCTTCGATTATGAAACTGGTGCTATTAAATAGCAAAGCCGGATGTAATACAACGAGATTTCCTGTTAATGCAGCATTTCCGTACTCGTCCTAATCGTTGTTAAATTTTTAATATTAGAAAGGTGTTAATAGGAATTAAATAATTATCAGGAATTAAAAGGTCATTTTAAGGAAGAACAGCGGCCAACCTGAATGGCTGGCCATAAAAGATTTGAAAATTAGTCCGGCATCAGCGCAGTAAAATCTTCTTCATACAGCGCCTTACATTGTTCCATAAACTCGGGATAACCCAATTCGGAGGTTTGCACCTCTCGCCCTAGTCGGGACTCGAGATCGGTGTGGAACCATTCAAATTCGCCATGCAGGATGCCGGTAAAACCGGTGAGAATGATGCACTGTTGTTGAGTTAACTTGGTCACAGAAAATCCTTGAAACCGGTTTTAAGATTGACATGGTATTGATGACCATTGTCCTGGTGGCAAATTTACGGCCTATGGAGCCGTTTTAATCACAAGCAGCATTGTGCATCAGGAAAGGGACAGGCGACAACCATGATCGCAGGATTGAGGGCATCAAGCTAAAAGATAAATTTCTGCCATCAAACAATGCTAT
>CAWUIY010000083.1:0-16671 GCA_963922555.1 uncultured Serratia sp.
ACGTTTAAAGCGCTGGATGATGTGTCGTTTGCGGTGGCACGCGGCACCACCCACTCTCTGGTCGGCGAATCCGGCTCTGGTAAAACCACGCTGGCGCGCCTGCTGCTGGGATTCCAGCGGCCAGATAGCGGACAACTGTTTATTGACGGCGTGGATATCGCCCAACTCTCCGGGGAACCATTGCGCCAGGCGCGTAAAAAAATTCAGCTGGTTTATCAGAATCCTTTCGCGTCGCTGGACCCTTCCCAGACGCTATTTAAGGTGATCGAAGAACCGCTGCTAAACTTTTATAAGCTGAGTCGCGAAGAGCGTCAGTCGCGGGTTCACCAAATTGCCGAGCGAGTCGCACTGCCTTTGGAGCTACTGCAGCGTAAACCGCACGAGCTTTCCGGCGGGCAACGCCAGCGCGTGGCTCTTGCTCGCGCGCTGATCCTTGAGCCACAGGTGCTGGTGCTTGATGAAGCCACGTCAGCGCTGGACGTCACCGTGCAGGCGCAGATCCTGCGTCTGCTGGTACAACTTCAGCAGGATCTTGGGCTGACTTACCTGTTTATTTCCCATGACTTAGCCACCGTGCGTCAGATTTCACACAGCGTCTCGGTGCTGAATCAGGGGAAACAGGTGGATAACGGCGACATTGAGTCTCTGTTCTCTCAGACAGCCAGTTCTTATACCCAGGAACTACTGAGCGCCATTCCCGGTATTTCGCATTTGCACGTTCCGCCCACGACGGCAAACAAGGAGTATGTATGAGCCAAGCGGCCTCTGAAAACAGTCCTAAACGACTCGGATTTTTTACTCGTCTGTTAGACGATACCAGCCCACAGGAACGCTATCGACTGGCGGCGGAGCAAATCGCCCACGCCGAGCAGCAGGGTTTTGATTCGGCGTGGGTGGCGCAACACCATTTTCACCGCGATGAGGGTGGACTGCCTGCACCACTGGTGTTTTTAGCCTATGTCGCAGCCAATACCCGCCATATCCGGCTTGGCACCGGCGTGATTACGCTGGCGATGGAAAATGCGCTACGGGTAGCTGAAGACGCGTCCGTGCTGGACCTTCTCTCCGGCGGTCGGCTGGAAATCGGTCTGGGTTCAGGCGGCACGGCCTCGTCGTTTTTACCGTTTGGCCTGTCCCTTGACACGCGCGGCGAGGCCTTCGGCAAGAACGTGCAGATTCTGCGCGATGCCTGGAGCAGCAAAGCGCTGGAGGGGGAAGGCAATCACCTTTATCCACCTGCCCCGCAGCTTAACCGCCGTTTGTGGCAGGCGACATTTTCTCCCGAAGGCGGGGCCAGAGCCGGTGCAGCGGGAGACGGTCTGATGCTGTCCCGCACCCAGCCACGCCCGCAGGGGCAAGCCGATTTGCCGTTGGATGTGATCCAGAACCGGATCATTGATGCCTATCTCGAGGCACTGCCCACCGGAGTTGAACCGCGCATTCTTGGTTCACGCACCGCGTTTGTCAGCGATGATGGCGATGAGGCAAGAAGACTGGCCAAAAAAGGCTTACAGCGTCAGGCCGATAATTTCTATTTCTCAGGCTTTGCCGAGCAGCGCACTCGCGGTAACACGCTTGACGATCATATCGCGGCCTTTGACGTTCATCTTGGCACCGCCGAACAGGTCATTGAAACTCTGCAACGCGATACCGCGCTGGCCCGCGTCACCGATTTAGCGTTTCAGGTGCACTCAATCGATCCGCCTCACCCTTATATCCTGCGTTCTATCGAGCTGATTGCCAAAAAAGTGGCTCCCGCTCTGGGATGGGTGCGCCAGACGCCTAAAAAAATCGCTAAACCTCAACCTCTGCATTTTGAACTTTCTAAGGAAACCCTATGACCGTTGCACAAGAGCAAGCCACCGATTTACTGGCGACGCTGGCAGAAATCGAGCCGGGTTCCACATTGGCACAGGCGCGAGAAACGCGTGATGCCGCTACCCTGCACACGCAGGGCAGTTACGATGCCTTGTTTAACAGTAATGAAAATCTGGCCGAATTTCCGCTGGCAGATCGCCTGGCTCTGGCGCAGCAAATCGCCCGCTGGCACAACGACATTCAGCTGGGTGCTCACTACGCCGAACGTCTTAATGCACTGAGCGACGACGCCTCGACCTCACGACAAAAACAGCAGTCTGCGCTGGCCCACGCCGAGCGTCTGAGCTTTAAGCCAGCAAACACCACGGCCGAGCATCAGGCCGAGCTGATAAAGGCCGGTTGGTCGCCCGACGCCATTGTGACACTGTCACAGCTGGTCGCTTTTGTCTCTTTCCAGAGCCGTTTACTGCGCGGCTATCGCCTGATTAGCGGTAAATCTGTAGAAGACAATGGCGACACCGCCGTAGGTGCCGCGTTCTGGAATAGTTCACCTAAAACCCATTCAGGCAAGGCAGCGCCTGTTGCCTTTACCCAGGACGAGCTGGGTTGGGAACCCTGGATTGACCCTAAGCCGCTGAAAGATTTCACCCCGCCACAGCAGGAAACGCTGGCCCGCTTTGGTCATAGCGACTCTGATTATTTCCGCCTGCTGGGCCGCAATCTTCCAGTGCTGGAACAGCGCACGTTAACGGATAAAGGCATCTTTTATACCGCCGGTGGACTGCCGCGCAAAGACCGTGAACTGGCCGCCGCCGTCGCCAGTAAAGTCAACGGCTGCATTTATTGCGCCTCAGTCCACGCGCGCAAGGCGGCACAGCTTTCGAAGCAGCCCGACGCCGTACAACGCCTGCTCGATACCCCCGCGGGCGACCTTTTAAGCCTGGGCCAGGAACCACGCTGGCAGGCGGAAATTAACTTTTCTGCCTCGCTGTCTGCCACGCCAGCAACCGCCAGTCAGCAGCAGATCGGGGCATTACGCGAACTGGGCCTCAGCGATCTCGAACTGCTGGATCTGGTGCAATCCACCGCCTTCTTTGCCTGGGCCAACCGCCTGATGTTGACCTTGGGTGAACCGTTCGAGCAGTAAATTTAGTCATCAGTCAGTCTTTCGGGTCGGCATTCTGCGCGACCCCATAAAAACAGGGTGTTCTATTTTAGGGTGTATTTGATGAAAAAAAATAAACAGCAATGGAAAATGACTCACGTAGCCAAAGCGGTCTCGGCCCTGGTACTGGTGATCGCTGCGGGACAATCTTTGATGGCCAATGCCGCTGAAACGCCGGTTCAGGGAGGCACGTTAAATGTCGGGCTGGGCAGTGATACGCCAACCATTGACCCTTCAATTACCGGCCAATCCATCACGGCGCTGATTGACCGTAACGTGGTCGACTCGCTGGTCGGTCAGGCAGAGGATAATCGCTTCACCCCTTGGCTAGCCACAAGCTGGGAGGTCAACGACAACCATACCGACTACGTTTTTCACCTGCGCAAAGACGTGACCTTCAGCGACGGCACGAAGCTCGACGCCGCGGCGGTGAAATACAATCTGCAGCGTATTCTTGATCCCAAGACCACTTCCAGCTATTCCAAATCGCTGCTCGGTCCAATCAAAACCATTACTACGCCAGATGATTACACCGTGGCTATCCACTATGACACCCCTTTCGCCCCGCTGCTTTCCGGGCTGAGTCTGCCTTATCTCGGTATCCAGTCGCCAACCTATTTGAAAAAAACGCAGAACACCAACAATACTGTTGTGGGCTCCGGACCGTTTATTTTGCAGTCGTTCGTTAAAGGCAGCGGCAGCAAGCTGACTCGTCGTGCCGACTATAACTGGGGTCCGGGCTACGCCACGCACACAGGCCCGGCCTATCTGTCAGAAATTGACTTCAAATATTTGCCAGAATCCTCTGTGCGTTTGGGTGCGCTGACCAGCGGCCAGATTCAGGCGATAGATGCCGTTCCACCGGTCAACGCCAAATCGGTGAAAAACAATCCGTCGCTGGAGGTTAAAACCAAAGAGAACCCTGGGATCGTGCGGGTGATTTATCTCAACACCTCGAAAGGCGTGTTTAGCGATCTGAAGGTACGTCAGGCATTCCTGAGCGCAACCGACCCGGCATCGGCAGTGAAAGTGGCCTTCTTCGGCACGCTGAAACCGGCCACCAACGTGCTGGGGCCGCAGACACAATATTACGATCCGTCCGTCGCCGGGCTGTTGGGTTATGACCTGGCTAAAGCCAATAAACTGTTGGACGAGGCAGGCTGGACCAGCAAAAACGCCGAGGGTATTCGCCTCAAAGACGGTAAACCGTTAACCGTCGATTTTGTCTATGACCCAAGCACGCTGGAAACCTCGGACGTCACCCTTTTCCAGGCGATTCAGTTCCAGGTTAAAAAAGCCGGAATTGACTTCAAGCTGGATCCGGTTGACTCGGGCGGCTTTACCGATCGCACCAATAACAATCAGTATGATGCGGTTTCCAACTACTATGTTCGCGCCGAGCCAGACATTCTGCGCACCGTGTTCCACTCAAGCTATATCCCACCGAAAGGCGCAGATTACAGCCACGTCAGCACGTTGGATACTCCATTGATTCAGGCTCAGGGGGCACCAGATGCGCAGCGCAAGCAGCTATACTCTGAGATTCAACATCAGATTATCGAGCAGGCTTACGTCGTGCCGCTGTATGTGCCCGCCTATCAGTTGGGGATTAGCAAAAAGCTGCACGGCGTCAGTTGGGCAACCAACGCCAAGCCTAATTTCTATGATGCCTGGCTGAGTCATTAATATGGTTTACACAGCAATAAAACGTTTGTTTACCATCCTGGCCGTGCTATGGGGCGCGGCCACCCTCACGTTTATTGCGCTCAAATTGATACCGGGTGATCCGGTATCCATCCTGAGTGGCGGTGCCAACGTGGTGGATGATGCCTTTCGCGCCCAGTTGACCCATGAATTCGGCTTGGACCAGCCTATCTGGCTGCAATACCTGCACTATATTGGTCACGCGCTAGTGGGCAATTTTGGCCAGAGTTATCAATACCGCCAGCCGGTGGTTGAAGTCATTGTCGATGCCCTGAAACAAACGCTGGTGCTGGCCGTCAGCGCGCTGGTGCTGGCACTGGCTCTGGCTATCCTCAACGCTCTGGCGACCGCGGGCCGCTGGCGCTATCTGCGAGCCTTTTTTGCAGGCTTCGAACTTTGCCTGCTCAGTACCCCGGTTTATTGGCTGGGCATCATTCTGCTGAGCGTTTTCAGCTTCCAGATGCACTGGTTCCCGGTGATGGGCAATGACGGCTGGCGCTCGCTGGTGCTGCCGGTGATTACGCTAAGCCTGCCGCTGGCGGCCATTCTTAGCCAGATATTACGCGATGGACTTGAAGAGGCGCTTTCGCAGCCTTTCGCACTGACCGTGCGCAGCCGAGGTGCCAGTGAGACCCGCCTGCGTGTGCGTCACGCGCTGCGCCATGCCTCTTTAGCCGCCTCAACGTTGACCGGAACCCTGCTTGCCAACGTACTCAGCGGTTCAATCCTGACCGAAACGGTATTTGGCCGCGCCGGTATCGGCAAAATCACCTTACAGGCCATTGCCAGCCGAGATATGCCGTTGGTATTAGGCATCGTGATGCTATCGGCTTTACTGTTTGTGATTATTAATCTTCTGGTTGACGCCGCCTATCTGGTGGTCGATCCGCGCTTGCGTAAAAGGACACCTTAACGATGAGCAGCAATCCCTTGCTGGTGACCGCTGACCAGCCCCGCAAGTCCCGCAGCGGCAATCCCTGGTTGTTACCCAAGACCCTGATCCCGGCTGCTTTTGTCTTGTTGCTACTGATTACCGTGATTGCCCCGCAGTGGTTTACGTCGCTTAAACCCGATGACATGGATATGGACGCAGTCCTGTCAGCGCCGACGCTGCATCACTGGTTTGGAACCGATTCACTGGGTCGCGACGTTTTTTCACGGGTGATTTATGGCTCGGCGCTGTCGCTGAGCATTGGCGTCGGGGCAACGTTAATTGCCTGCCTCGGCGGGATGGCGCTGGGCCTGCTTTCAGCACTGGCTCCGCTGGCAATTCGCCGCGTGCTGGTGCGCCTGCTGGACATTCTTCTGGCGTTTCCTGAGCTGCTGCTGGCGCTGCTGGTGATCGCGGTACTGGGTCGCGGGCCAACCAATACCCTGATTGCCGTCGGTTTGTCTGGCATTGCCAGCTATGCTCGCTTGCTGCGCTCGCAGGTGTTGCAGGTCAAACTTTCAGGCTATGTCGAACACGCCGTAGCGCTGGGTGAAGCGCCGCTCAACATTATCTTCCGCCATATTCTGCCTAACACGCTGCGCCCGTTGTTGATCCTTGCCACCATTGGCGTGGGTCAATCCGTGCTGACCGCCTCATCACTCAGCTTCCTCGGGCTTGGCGTGGTACCGCCCACCGCAGAATGGGGCGCGCTGCTGGCCGATGGCCGTGACTATCTCGACGTCGCGCCGTGGATCAGCCTGCTTCCGGCCACCGTGGTGGCGATATCCGTCATTGCGATCACCTTATTGGGTCGTCGCTTGCAAACCATTCTGGCAAAAGGGGCCTAAGCATGCGTCTTAATGAAACAACCGCCCCAGACCCGCTGCTGGTGGTCAAAAACCTCCAGGTTGATTTTCTGCAGGCCGACGGCAGCGTTGAGGCCGTCAAAAACATCTCTTTTCAGGTCAATCCCGGGGAAATCGTCGCGCTGGTGGGTGAATCGGGATCGGGAAAATCCGTCACCGCCCGCACGCTGGTCGGCCTTGCCGGTGCTAACGCCCGCGTTCAGGCGCAGCAGTTGTCGCTGACCAGCCACGACGGAAAATCAATCAACTTGCTGCAACAGAGCGCTGCCGAATGGCAGAAAATCCGCGGCCGCGAGATAGGCTTTGTGTTGCAAGATGCCCTGGTTTCTCTGGATCCGCTGCGCACCATTGGCCGTGAGATAGCCGAACCGATACAGATCCATCGGCTCTTTCCGCGCAGCCAGATTTCCGCCCAGGTGGAATCGCTGCTGCTTCAGGTTGGCATTCCCGATCCTCATAATCGGGTGAATCAGTATCCGCACGAGCTATCGGGCGGCCTGCGCCAGCGCGCGCTAATTGCTTCGGCGCTGGCGGGCGGGCCTGGGCTATTGATTGCCGATGAACCCACCACCGCGCTTGATGTTACCGTGCAGCAACGCATTTTAGCCGTGTTCAAGAAACTGGCCGCCGCCGGTCACGGCGTCTTGTTGATTACCCATGACCTGTCGGTGGTGGCGCAAGTCGCCGATCGCGTCGTGGTGATGCAGCATGGAGAAGGCGTAGAAAGCGGCCCCGCGGCAGAGGTGCTGGCGGCCCCTGCTCATCCTTATACGCAACGCCTGCTGGCAGCGATCCCCGGTGCAAAAACGCGCGGTCGCTGGCTTAGCGGAGAACCCCCTCTGCCTGACCTGCCATTAACCGCGAATGAAAACGCCAATCAGCAGCGCCGGGAAAAAGACGTCGCCGCGTTGGATGTGCGCAAAGTTTCGGTAGATTTTAGCCGCCCTGACGGCGTGACACACAACGCGGTTAACGACGTTTCTCTGCAACTGGCCTGGGGCGAGACCCTCGGCCTGGTTGGGGAATCCGGCTCCGGGAAAACGACGCTGGGCAAAGTGGTACTGGCGCTGCAAAGCGCACATCGCGGTGAGGTTTGGCTGGCGGGCAAGCCCTGGAGTAAATTGCGCGAGTCTGAACGACGCCCGCTGCGGAGCCGGATCCAGACCATTACTCAGGATCCGCTGGGGTCGTTTGATCCGCAATATACTGTGGAGCAGATTATCCAGCAGCCGCTTAAGCTGCGCGGAAAACTGAGTTCTTCTGCATTGTGGGCGCGAACGCTGGAGCTGGTGAAGCTGGTGGGTCTGCATCCCGAATTGTTAAAACGTCGCCCGCAGGCGCTATCAGGAGGCCAGCGGCAGCGCGTTTCCATTGCCCAGGCGCTGGCGTCTGAACCGGAGATTCTGGTGTGTGATGAGCCGGTATCCGCGCTGGATGTCACCACTCAGGCGCAGGTTCTCGACCTGCTTACTGCACTACAACGCAAACTCGGACTGGCGATGCTGTTTATCTCACACGATCTTGGCGTGGTTGAGCATATGAGCCACCGAATTGCGGTGATGAAAGATGGGAAAATAGTGGAAACAGGTACCACCGAGGAAATAATCGGTTCTCCGCAGCATCCTTACACCCAGTCGCTGCTGGCAAGCGTGATTGCGGCCTGACAATGGGTTCCCGCCTTGCGCGGGGACCCATTACCGATCAAATCCCCTTGGCTGCGCTAACCGGCAGCACTGAACCGTGATATTTCTGAATAATAAAGGCGGCAACCTGCTTAGACTCCAGGTCCTTGGCCAGACGTAAGATGCGCGGATCGCTAGCCAGCTTCTGTGTGGTTACCACAATGTTGGCATAAGGATTTCCCTTGGCCTTTTCCAGCCCTAACGCATCTTTCGACGGATCGAGTCCCGCCTCCAGCGCATAGTTACCATTGATAATGGCTAAATCAACGTCCGGCAGCGCGCGCGGGATCTGCGGTGATTCCACTTCAAGAATTTTAAGGTGTTTCGGGTTACTGGCGATATATTGCGGCGTCGCCAGACCTTTAATATCCGGCTTCAAAGTAATCAGCCCTTGATCCTGCAACAGGTACAGGCCACGGCTCAGATTAGTTTCATTATTCGGAATGGCCACTTTAGCGTTTTCAGGCACCTGGCTGTATTTTTTATACTTGCTGGAATAGATCCCCAGCGGTTCAATATGCACTTCGGCAACCACGGCAAAGGTCACCCCTAGCGCTTTTTCCTGCGTTGCCAGATAAGGTCGATGCTGGAAATAGTTGGCGTCGACGTCCCCATGTTCCAGCAGCTCGTTCGAGTTCACCCCTTCTGGAATTTCGATAACTTTCAAATTCAGACCCGGATCAATTTGCTTCACATAAGCCAGAATTTCGGCATGCGGAACCGGATCGGCCGCCACCCGCAAAGGCTCTGCGGCATGGGCTGAAACAGAAGCCACAAGCACGGCGGCGGCGGCCAGCCGGCAAGCTACGCCAGCGCGGCGAAAAATTAGAGGTTTCATCACGTCTCCTAAAATATCTAACAAGGTTTTCAACGTTCAGCCCGGCTTAAAAGCGGACAATCTGTGCTTATACCGCGCTGAGCATTGCATAGGCCCAATGAGGGCACTACCAAGAAAAAATACTTAGAATCTCAGTAAAATGCATAACGCAGAGAGAGATGAGAAAAGGTGTTTTGCATGAGTTATCTAAGCTTAGAATTTTATTGTCGTCGTCATTCGTTCTGCCCGCTGATAGTTTGGCAAGATATTAAAATAGGGAGATAACCCATGAGTCATACATTGGCTTTACCGGTGGCTGTGGTCACTGGAGGCACTAGCGGTATTGGATTGGCCATCGTCCATGACTTGGCAAAAGATCACCACGTCTATGCATTGGGTCGCAATAAAGACAGCCTGGTGGCGCTGCGACTGCTGCAAAATGTTGAGGCAGTAGAAATTGATCTGCTTGATTTTGCTGCCCAGCAAAAGCTGGTAGCCTCCCTGGCAAAAATTGACGTGCTGGTTCATGCAGCAGCGATCTCCGAGCAAACTACCGTTGAGAAAGCCACGCCGGATATCTGGCAAAAGCAGTTTTCGGTTAACGTTTTTGCCCCGGCAGAGCTGACCCGTCTTGCACTGCCTACCCTGCGCGAACAACGCGGTCAGATTGTATTTATCAACTCGGGATCTGGCACGCTGGCATTGCCGGGGCATACCGTTTACTCCGCCAGCAAATTTGCCCTCAATGCCCTCGCCCATGCTCTGCGTGGTGAAGAAAGTGACAACGGCGTTCGCGTTTCTACCGTCTCCCCCGGCCCTACCGATACGCCGATGAACAGAAAAAGCCGCGAACGCGCCGGGAACGTTGAGGCCATTAATCCGCTGGAATACAGCACGCCAGAATCAGTTGCCAGCGCGGTGCGACTGGTGGTGAACGCCACTGAAGATACCCAGATTACTGACGTCAGTGTCAGACCGCGTCACGATAAAGCCAAACGTTAATCTCCCTTCAATCGGCATCCTCAGGCGCTTAACCTGCCGTGGGTTAAGCGCTAATAAAATTCTCATCCCACTTTGATGCATGGTTTAAATTTTCTCCGAAACACCCTTTTTTTATTTTTTGCACCCGAGTGCAAAAACAATTTGCAATCGGGTGCAAGAATTAACATAATCTCAACATTGGATTTATAAGGTTAAATATTGCGAACAAAAAACGCTGTTTTATCCACGAGATCATGGTGAACGGTTTCTTTTCGTCAACATTTGACGTTCAATGTGGCCCTATAACTTTCATAGCGAAATGCGGGCTTATGACCAAAGAATCCAATGCGTCAAAACAGCAGAAAGCCACTGCCAGTGATGTAGCCAAACTGGCTGGCGTGTCGAAATGGACAGTATCACGCGCCTTTACGCCTGGTGCTTCGGTTTCGGGAAAGGCACAAAAGAAGGTGCTGGCCGCCGCCGCCGAACTGGGATATCGCCCTAACCTGCTGGCGCGTAGTTTGACTAAAAAGAGCACCCATATCATTGGCGTTGCGATAGATGAATTCAAAAACCCGCATTCAATGAAAATGCTGGATGCCGCAACACGTGAGTTACAGGCGCGTGGTTATATGGCGCTGCTGCTAAATATTACGGCAGGTGAAAACCATCAGGCCGTTTTAGCGATGGCCGATCAGCTGCAGGTAGACGGTATTTTGTTTTTCGGCAATGCCTTGAGTGATGAGCTGTTTGCCGTCACTCACAGTCTTCATCACCTGCCACTGGTTCAGGTTTGTCGCAACAGTGACCCCGGGCGGGAGATTGAGGTCGTTAATATTGATGGCTATGCCGCGGGCCGGGAAATCGCCAGGCTGCTGTTAGCACAGGGCTATCAGCGCTATGGCTATATGAAAGGACCGGACACCGACTCTGCCCAGCTAATGCGTATGGAAGGTTTTCGCGACGAGCTGGAGCAGGCTGGAAAACGGCTCGATGCGCTGTTGGTTGCCGGGCATTATGACCGCCTGCTGAGTGCTAAAGCGTTGGAAGAATATTTGCAAAATACCCCCTTAAAAGAACGGGTCGAGGCTATCTTCTGTGAAAACGATATTCTGGCATTGGGTGCGTTAGAGAGGTTACAAGATCAGGAATTGCAGGCCGCTATCGCGATAGTCGGCTTTGATGATATTGATGAAGCGAATTCCTCGGCATGGCAGTTAACCACCTTTAGCCAGCAAACAGATAAATTGATTAAAGAAGCGCTGAACCGGCTGATCAGTAATGAAGCCGATGAAACCGGTGACTGGCGCACGGGGGAACTCAGGGTCCGACGTTCTCATCTACTACGTTCTTAATGATCAAGAACAGCGGGATCCATCCTGATGCCACGGCAAGGAGAGTTGCAGTTTGGATCCCCGGAAAGCGAGTATAAGAAGACGATGCCCCGATCAGCTTTTAAATAAAAATATCAATGACGGGAAAACAGGGTTTATTAGTTACCATATTTTAAAATTTAAACACCGGTAGAACCCCCTGATTTTTCCCCCTCATTATATCTACCCTTAATTTATTAAACCGATACTGGCTATCAGGCTCTTGATTATATCATTTGCCATGGCGGATCACGTTTAAATTTTATTACCGTGTTTTAACAGGGTTAGCTTTCTGCTGCCAATTCCCAGGACTTTCGCTTAATTATTTTTGGGGATCCATGACCATAAATATAGGCGAAATTAAGCTGTACTGGCTTTAAATCGCGAGTTATTTAAGGAATTTACTATGAATCGAAGAGAAGCCCTCTTTTCAATCAGTTCGATTGTGGCAACGCTCACCGTTGCGCCGAAATTAGGCGCTAAAGAGCTGCACAACGTTCCGCTCGAAACCAAACTTAATGCCGATGTTGTCCCGGTTCCCGCCAGGCAAGGTGGCTATCGGGTTTTAACCAATGAAACAGACAGAAAGAATCTGACGGCAATCTTTGACCGCCTGATCCCAGCCGACGATCACGGCCCTTCAGCTACTGAGGAAGGCGCTATCGTATTTATTGACGACCAGCTGGCAGGGGAATATGGCGCAGGTTCGGCACTCTACCTGGTAGGCCCGCTACGCCCGGAAAACGAAGAAAAAATCATGGGCAGTCCACAGTTTCTGACCCCGCCACGCGAGCGCTATTTGACCGGATTAAGGGCGCTTGAGACCTGGGCTCAGGTTAATCATCACGCCTCGTTTTATACGCTTGGCGCTGAGCAAATTGATGCATTTCTCACGGCAATGGAAGCTGGGAAAATTAATCTCGGTGCCGAGGTTAACAGTCAGGCTTTCTTTGAATTAATGCTGCAAAACGTGCGTGAAAGTTATTTAGCCGATCCTATTTATGGCGGCAATAAAACCATGGCTGGCTGGAAGATGATTGGTTTTCCGGGCGCACGTTACGATTACCGTCAATATATTGAACGCCGTGGCGAAAATTTGAATTTAATTCCCGTAAGCCTTATTCCAGAAGATTGATTGTCGGAGCAGAGTAAATGTCAGAAATAAGAAATAAAACCGACGTCGTAATTGTCGGATTAGGCTGGGCCGGTTCGGTAATGGCCGAGGAATTAACTCGCGCAGGATTAAACGTTGTCGCCATTGAACGCGGCGCGTGGCGCGATACGTCCACCGATTTCCCGGTGGCCGTCGACCCGGACGAGCTACGTTGGCATACCCGCAGGCAGATTTTGCAGCCGATGAGCGTCGAAACCACCACCTTCCGTAATAATTCCAGTCAAGATGCCGCGCCGGTGCGCAACTGGTCTGCCTTCCAGTTCGGCTGGAATGTCGGCGGTGCGGGCACACACTGGGCCGGAATGTCATGGCGCTTTACGCCGTGGGATTTTGAGGTCGCAACCCAGACTCGCGAACGTTACGGTGCCGCCAAACTCAAAGGACTTCAGCTGCAAGACTGGGGCGTCACCTATCAGGAAATGGAACCTTTTTACGATCGCTTCGAACGCATTGCTGGCACTTCAGGTTATGCCGGCAATCTGCAGGGCACCAAACGCCATGGCGGAAATGTCTTTGAAGGCCCGCGCAGTCGTGGCTATCCGACCCCGCCGCTGAAAGATACACACTGGATGCGCAAATACCGCCAGACCACCGAGAAAATGGGCTATAACCCGTTTACCATTCCAGCGGGAAATATTTCCCAGGCCTATGTAAACCCGTTAGGCGTCACGATGGGCCCTTGTACCTATTGCGGTTTCTGCGATTTCCACGGCTGCGGCAACTTTAGCAAGTCTTCACCCCAGGCCTGCATTCTTCCTGCCCTGATGCGCCGTCCGAATTTCACCGTCTTGACTGAAACCGAAGTATTGCAGGTGATCAAACACGATGACGGCAAGACCGCCAGAGGCGTGCGCTTCATCACCCGCGACGGCAAAGAAGGCTTCCAACCGGCTGACGTAGTGTGCATCACCGCTTATCAGATGGACAACGTGCGCATGATGCTTTTATCGAAAATCGGTGAACCTTATAACCCGGAAACCGGCAAAGGCACCATTGGCCGCAACTACAACTATCAAACCTGCGGCACGGTTACCGGGTTCTTCGACGGTGAACGGATGAATCCGTTTATTGGTGGCGGCGCGTTGGCGGTGCAAATCGATGATTTTAATGGCGATAACTTCGACCACAGTAACCTCGACTTTATCGGCGGTGCCGGGATCATGGGCTTCTCGACGGATGGTCGTCCTATTCAGCATATGGATGCTTTACGCCCTGGCACTAAACGCTGGGGCAGTGAGTGGAAAGCCGGATATGCACGCGATTATCAGTCTGCCGCCACCATCTTCTGTCAGGGAACGTCGATGCCAGTGCGCGAGGCCTATCTCGACCTGGATCCGGTATACAAAGATCGTCACGGGCAACCGCTGCTGCGCATGACCTTTGACTGGAACAAGAACGATACCAACATGTCGCGCTATGTCATGGATCAGGCAAAAAACATCATGCTGGAGACGGGCGGTAAAGACATCACCTTCGAAAATCAAACTGACAAGAGTTGGAACCCCTACGCGCAGGACAGTTCTCATACCATCGGTGGTGCAGTGATGGGAGCCGATCCTACAACCTCGGCCCTCAATACCTATCTGCAAAGCTGGGACGTGCACAATGTGTTCGTCGTTGGCGCTTCGGCCTTCCCGAACAACGGCGGCTATAACCCGACCATCACCGTGGGTGCGCTGGCGATTCGAGCCGCGCAGGCAATCCACCAGACCTACATTAAAAATCCGGCTCCGTTGGTGAAGGCATAATCATGAGCAGAAAAAAGAAAATCGGCTACAGCCTGGCGGCACTGGCCGTGCTGGCAGGGATCGGTGTTTTCGGCAGACTTTGGGTGGTGATGGACAGCTCGCGTTCACAAGTAGCTGACAATACAACCAAACTGGCAGACTTTCATAGCAGTGACGCGGCAGCGATTAAACGCGGCGAGTACGCAATGCGCCTTAGCGACTGTGCGGCCTGCCATGAGTCCAGCTTTGCCGGAGGATACAAAATCAATACCCCGTTTGGCGAGCTGCAAACCTCGAACATCACGCCGGATCGCGAGACGGGCATCGGCAACATGACCGAACGAGACTTCTTCAATGCCGTGCGCCTGGGCCGGGGTGAAAAAGGCTTTCTCTACCCGGCAATGCCGTACACCGCCTACGCCAAGCTAAGCGATCAGGACATGCACGACCTGTGGGCGTACGTTTCGACTATTAAGCCGGTGAATAACAAGATCGACGAAAATGGCGGTATGAATTTCCCGTATAACATTCGTCTGGCGATGGCGGGCTGGAATCTGCTGTTCTTCGATAATAGCCCGTTCAAGCCCTCAAGCCTGAAAATGGCCAATGCCAACAGTCGAGATGCTGACAACGTTGACCTGATTAATCGCGGAAAATATATCGTTGATGACCCGGCGCACTGTAGCGTTTGTCACACGGCGAGAAACGCTTTGGGTGGCGAGATTAGCCGCCAATATCTGCAAGGTGGCAATCTGGGAGACTGGTATGCA
This sequence comes from uncultured Serratia sp., assembly GCA_963922555.1. Taxonomy (GTDB): domain Bacteria; phylum Pseudomonadota; class Gammaproteobacteria; order Enterobacterales; family Enterobacteriaceae; genus Rouxiella. The sequence continues at coordinate 15,009 of CAWUIY010000083.1, forward strand.
CCGGATATTACACCCAACGCGCACGCGGGGATCGGCAGTTGGAGCAATGAACAAATTGCGCAATATTTGAAAACCGGTTCAGACGGAAAAAGCGTGGCAGCCGGTCCAATGGCCGAAGCGGTAGAGCATTCAATGCAATACTTCACCAATAGCGATCTGCACGCCGTGGCCGCTTATCTGAAAAGTCTGCCCGCTTCGGAAACCCCCGTACCACAGGCGTTTGCCATTAATGATGCACGTAAGAAAAAGGCAGCGCTAACCTTTGAAGTAAACTGCTCAGCCTGCCATGGCGTACAGGGAGAAGGTATCAGCGGCATGGTTCCAGCCTTTGCGGGCAATAATTCTATGCTGAATAATCCGACGAACATGATGACTGCCATGCTCAACGGGGCGCGTGCTCCGCACACCGCATCTCGCCAGACCGCCGCGGGTATGCCGTCTTTTGACTGGAAAATGGACGATCAACAAATTGCTGATATCCTGAACTACGTTCGTAATTCGTGGGGCAATCAGGCCAGTGAAGTGTCTGCTAAAGACGTTGCTGTGCTGCGAAAACAGACTGACGCCCGCCAGAAACTGGAGGCGTCAGTAACGCATTAATCCAAACTACGGCCTGCTGGTATCACGCCTTCCGGCCGTTTTATTGCACGTCGCGACCACTCAATCGCCGGTTTTTCAATAACAAACCACGATATTACAGCGAGGACAAAAGTGATTGATACGGATAATAACATTGAGGCATAAAACTCCATTCCCAGTTCATTGATCACAATTTGCTGAACCGGAAATGCGTAAATATAAATACCATATGAAAAGTCAAAACGGCCTTTAATTAGATGATCTTTAAAGGTTGTCCCGATGACAATAGTCAAAAGACTCACCGCCATCGAAATAAGTGCATCACTAAACAATAGCGAGAAAGTTGAAAGGTAGAACATAATCCAGGGCGCAATAAACATGATCATCTTAATGGAATTACTGTGCATCCATTTGTCTTTATTAAGAAATAATAATGAGCCAACGCAAAAAGGAATAGTCAAAAAACCAAGACTGATCAGTTTCAAATGGGAAATAGTTAGGGCATTACAAACAATTAACAGCGTAATCGCCCCTATTAACGGTAGCAAAACAGCCAGGTTTTTATTGCGAAAAATGGATAATGCAACAGCAATCATAATATATTCTAATATTTCATAGAACAGCGTCCATAGGCTGCCATTCATGGTGTCTTTCAAAATATAATTTGATGTGAAACCATTCATGCCGTGCGACGTCACGCCAACAACGCCATAGCCTGTAAAGACAATAACCCTTACAAAGGTTTTGACCGGCTCAAACGACGTTAGCCACTCCCCAAATCCCCGTTGACCAAATAGCCCACCACAAATATAAATAGTAAAGATCAGGCAGACCGCTAAGCCTGGGTAGATCCGGAAAAAACGCTTACTGGCATATTCGACTTTGGACTTTCTTCGCTCAAAGCTTTGAGTAATAAGATATCCCGAGATTGAGAAGAAAATAAATACTGAAATTGAACCTAATGTCGTTAATCCGAAAAACTCTGGCTCCTCTCTGCCACTTAAAGGAAAGTGATGGCTAAAAATAACCATAAATGCAGCAAAATGTCTCATTATATCAAAGCAATTGTCATGGGAGGCTTTAG
>CAWUIY010000084.1:0-16498 GCA_963922555.1 uncultured Serratia sp.
CGCTCGATGCGCTGCAAACCCCCTATCGGCTAGTGGCAAATCAGGGAAACGATCAGTTTACCTCCTGGCTTGCCGGTCTGTTTCCCTCCAGTGCCAAACACTGGCCGCAGTATGCCTGCGAAACCTCGCTAACCTTTGGCGTCACTCATCCAGACCACGAGCGCACGTTCTTCAGTAATCAGGGCCATATTGTTTGCCTGACTATTGAGGACGTGCTTAAACAGCTGCCGACCTCGGCAACCCGCGGCGACTGGGTATTACTCTGTGGCACCTTCTTGTGTACCGCGCTGTACGCCGATTATCCGACGCTGTTGCAAACCCTGAAAAAGCGTGGCTTTCGGGTTGCCGTTGACAGCGGCTGGCCGCCGCAGGGCTGGAGCCACGCTCTGCGCCAGCAAACTCCCCGCGGGCTGATATTTTGTGACGCCCTGCTACTCAACGAAGTAGAAACTCAGGGGTTAGGCGACTGTGACGATTTGGCTGAGGCGGCGGCTAATTTATTGGCGCTGATGGCCGCTGACGCGCGCTGTGTGGTGAAATGCGGGCCGCATGGCGCGCACTGCTGGACGGCAAATGCGCACCAGCATCTCATGGCAGAGGCGATTGAGGTGATCGATACCATCGGGGCCGGGGATAGTTTTAACGCCGGATATTTATCGGCGTTAATTTACGGACGGGACAATCATACTGCTCTGCGCTGGGGGATCCGCGTGGCCAGTTCCGCGATTAGCAGCTCGCCGCGTCAATATCCGACCTGGCAGACCCTTTTCGCATCCACCCCCGCATCTGATAATCAGGAGGCAGACTAAATGGCGAGCGTTGAACTGGTAAAAGTCGCTAAAAATTACGGCAAGCAGCAGGTGCTCAAACCTCTTGATCTGACAATTCATGATGGCAGTTTTACCGTGTTGGTGGGGCCATCCGGGTGCGGAAAATCGACGCTTTTACGCCTGCTGGCCGGTCTGGAATCAGTCTCCGGAGGGAGTATACTTCTCGACGGCAAGCAAATTAATAATCATGACCCTGCCGATCGGGATATCGCCATGGTATTTCAAAGCTATGCGCTTTACCCGCATCTTACGGTGGCCGAAAATATGGCCTTTCACATGCAGGTTAAGCGTGTTCCCAAGGCAGAACAGCAAAGCAAAGTGTTGCAAGCCGCCAAGGTGCTGGGCATCGACTCTCTCCTTAAACGATTGCCAAAAGATCTCTCCGGCGGCCAGCGCCAGCGCGTGGCGATGGGACGTGCGCTAGTGCGCAGCCCGAAGGTATTCCTGTTTGACGAGCCGCTGTCCAATCTTGATGCACAGCTGAGGATGGAGTTACGCGCCGAAATTAAATCGGTCCACCAGCAATTTCGCACGACAACGGTGTATGTCACCCACGATCAGATTGAGGCAATGACGCTGGCCGACTGTATTGTGGTCATGAAAGACGGATTTATCGTGCAACAGGGTGCACCGCTGGAGATTTACGATCGGCCAGTCAATACTTTCGTGGCCCGTTTTATTGGCTCTCCGCCAATGAATCTGTTCAATGGCTTGTTTTCAAACAAGGATGGCATAGCGGGCGTGCAGTGCGATGCGCTGTGGTTTCCGCTACCGGAAAAATGGCAGGCCAATGCCAAAAATGCTGAAGGAAAACCGGTGATTTTAGGCCTGCGCCCGCACGATATCTTGCTGACAGACCCCAGTGATCAACCTGCCGCCACGCTCCGACTGCTTGAAGTCACTGGCGAAAGCAGCCTGATGCACATTAACTGGTGCGGCTTCGCGCTGCACGTACAGTGTGCCGGACGCGTGGGCGCTCAAATAGACGCGCCTATCCATTTACAGGTCCGCAGCGAAGCAATTCACCTGTTCGATACCGAAAGTGGCCAGCGATTGCCGGAAAGCATGCGCTAATATTGACGCTGGGCCTCTACAGGCAATGCCCCTTTTTGCATTGCCTGCATTATTTTTTTCTCGATCAGCGAATAGAACAGGCAAGCGATAATCACTGAAAGCGTTGAAAAAATTATGCCATAGAGATCCCGGTTTTTGCTCCAGTGTGCAAATAACATCATGACACAGGTCTGGGTCAGAAAATGGGTAATATAAATGCTGTATGAAGCGTCACCCATATAGACGAACAGCCGATAAAATGCCGAACCAGAAGACGCCATCAAGCTGAAAATAATAACAATCGCCATTGCAGGAAGGCCGAAGGCTATAAAGCGGCTATACCCCTTATCAGCCAGGCACATCCCCAGAATAAAAAACCCTAAAGCCAGTGGGGCAGCTATTCCCAGCGGAATTTTCACCTGCTGCACTCTGGTGAACAACTGAGCATAAAGGCATCCCATGGCGAAATTAATCATCAGCGGATCCCCTATCATGTAGCTGAAGTTTGCCATCCCTAACTCAGGCCCGCGTAATGATAGACCGTTTACCATTAGCACCATCATTACCAGAAAACTCACGGAATAAGTGACTAGCTGCTTTTTATTTTTCACCACCACCATTGCCACAGCATAAATAATATAAAAAAACATTTCGTACACGAGCGACCATGATGGGCCGACAAGCATATGGTAGCGGGTGCTGGAGGTGAAAGAAGGCAGGAGAAATATATTACCGACGACTTGATAAAAACTGACAGGATGAGTGTGTTTGAGATACATAAACAAAACGGGTGCAAGAATAATAAGAAAAACCGGATAAATTCTTTCAAATCTTCTTTTAAGAAACTTTATTCCCGCACTTAAGCCAAACTTTTCATCACCCGGCGTTTTATAACACATGATAAATCCGCTTAGAATAAAAAAGGCATCGACACCAAAGGAACCAATAATGTTCAATTCAAAGCGTTGAGTAAATCGAGTATCGCATTCTCCCCACAAATGGTTAATGACCACAGAAAGCGCAGCAAAGGCACGCAGGACTTGCAAGGATTCGATTTTAGATTTCATCTATAAAGATACCGGCAGGTAACCATAAGTTATATTTATGTATACCAAACCTATCCTGCCAACTCTGCATTGCAAAATCAAGGCCTAAAACTGGCGTTTTTATCGTTTTTATTCAGCCAGTTGCTGCACCTATTGTGACACTAAGAACTACTCTGTAACGTCCCCTGGCCCTCTGCTGGTTAAAGATCTTTTCTGTATTGCCAGGATAATTCTTTTTTCAATCAAAGAGTAGAATGCGCAGGCGAAAATTATTGAGAACAATGAAAATACAATGCCAAAAACATCGTGATTTATTTTATAGCGAGCAAATAAAATCAACGCACAGACTTGTATAAAGAAATGGGTAATATAAATGCTATAGGAAGCATTACCGAGATAGACCAGCAACTGATACAAATAAGATTCGGAAGATTCCATAAGGCTAAATATTATTACTATGGCCATTGCCGGTAGCCCGAACGAGAAAAAGCGTGCAACTCCGTCTTCATTCAACCACATTCCTAATATAAAAAATGCCATTATCAGTATTGTTGCCAACAACATCGATATCTTTATATGCTGTAATTTCAAATACAACTGTGCGTAAAGGCAACCCATAGCAAAATTGATCATCAGCGGATCGCCTATCATATAGCTAAAGTTGGATAATCCCAGCTCAGGTCCGCGCAGTGAGAAGCTGTCAGTTGTAATAACCATCAGCAGCAGAAAGCACACGGCGCCGATCACCAGCTGCCTTTTATTATTGACCAGCATCATCGTCGCGGCATAAATAATATAAAAGAACATTTCATACACCAGCGACCAGGATGGGCCTAAAAGCATATGGTAAGCGGGATTGCTGTTGAAAGACGGTAAAAGAAAGATATTGCCAATAATTTCGTATAATCTTGCCGGATGAGTTTGTTTTAGATACAGCAGTATAAAAGGGAAAAGCATAATCAAGAATATAGGGTAGATCCTCTCAATACGCTTCTTTAGAAAATCAATACCGGTACTGAAACCTAACCTTGAATCCTCACGCGTTTTAAAACACATGATAAATCCGCTGAGTATAAAGAAAGCGTCCACGCCAAAATTACCAATAATATCAAGCCCGAAACTTTGCGTCAGCGAGGTATTATATTCCCCCCATAGATGGTTAATTACGACAAAGATTGCCGCAAAGGCGCGCAAAACTTGCAACGACTCGATTTTTGATTTCATTTTAATACCAACTATCAAATTAACGTTATGTTTTCCCTCGTGAAAAAATAAAAGATCAAATCTATGATCCTCAAAAATAAAATAAAATCCTTTGCCTGATGCAGGATGGCTCGCTACAGAACTTAACCTTTCAGATACAACTACATTACAAAATTTACTCACAAATTTACGATTGATCACGTTCCTGAATGGGCTATGCTCAAAGGCTGTACTCGCTCATTGCTGTATCAACGGATGGGCTGGCTAAGCGTTATGCCTGCAACGGCAAACCTACTTACTTAGCAAAACAAGGCATAAGCTAAGAAAATTTATTGCTTTTATTCAGGGACTTAATGATGTTCAGCACAAGGGCTTTGCTTTATATTCAGGCACTATGCCAATGAAAAAACTCTCTCTCCCATCTGGTTCTGCGCTTCCCTTGCTGGTGGCTGGCGCAATGTTTATGGAAAACCTCGATGCCACGGTGATTGTCACTGCGCTGCCCAAAATGGCTCAGGCATTTGGCGTGCACGCAATCGATCTTAATATTGGCGTTTCAGCCTATATCCTCTCGTTGACGGTGTTTATTCCCGCCAGTGGCTGGATAGCCAATCGATTTGGTACTCGGACAATTTTCTCATCTGCAATCGTATTGTTTACGTTGGCTTCCATTCTTTGCGCCATGAGTGCCAGCCTGCCAACCTTTACCGCAGCCCGTATGTTACAAGGGTTTGCTGGTGCATTGATGGTTCCCGTAGGCCGGCTGATTGTCCTGCGTAATACCGCCAAGGCCGATCTGATTAAAGCGATTGCCACCATTACCTGGCCGGCATTGGTCGCGCCCATACTTGGGCCTCCGCTCGGTGGATTTATTACCACCTATGCCTCATGGCACTGGATTTTTATTCTGAATGTACCACTGGGTCTTATCGCTCTGTTATTGAGTATAAAACTAATACCTAATGAAAAGGGAGCAACGAATGTTCCTTTCGATATTTTAGGATTTGTGCTGATCGGCGCGGCCTGCCTCGGGCTAATGTTTGGACTAGACTGGTTCAATAAAGGCGGATCTACGCTGTGGCTTCCTTCTTTGTGCGTAGTGGTCAGTCTGTTGGTTGGCGCGTTGGCGGTGAATCATTCATTACAAACGCCCCACCCGTTATTGCCGATGGTGGCCATGAAAATTAAAAGTTACGGCGTCACGGTGATCGGTGGCTCGCTGTTTCGCATCGCAATCGGTTCGCTGCCATTTTTATTGCCGCTCTTGTTCCAACTCGGCTACGGCATGAATGCCTTCAACGCGGGGTTACTGGTATTGTCAGTGTTTGCCGGTAATTTAGCGATGAAGCCTTTTACCTCGGCCATTTTGTTTCGTTTCCCATTCAGAACGATTCTGGTGGTGAACGGGTTTCTTAATGCGTTAACTATATTTGCCTGTGCCTTTCTAACCCCGGCAGTGCCTACCCCATTAACGTTTGTTCTGCTGTTTGTCAGTGGTATGACCCGATCGATGCAGTTTACTGCGATAAATACCCTGGCTTTTTCGCAGGTTCCCAACCCGATGATGGGTGGCGCGAATACGCTGTTTAACACGGCGCAGCAACTTTCTTCGGGTCTGGGCATTGCGATTGGCGCATTGGCGTTACGTATTGCCGAGCACTTCGAACCGGTAAGCAGCAATGGCACCTCGCTGGGAAGCTTCCGGCTGGCGTTTGTTATCGTTGGCTGTATTGCTCTATTGGGTATGCTCGACAGCATGACTCTGAATATCACCGACGGTGACGAGATCCGTCAGAAGAAAAAGAAGACTGCGTTGAGTTCCAGGGATGCGGCAAAGCCGACGGAAAAGACAGCACAACATTAAACTTAAGATCAGTTTTATAGCGTTTTATTGAATAACCCATGCAAATCACAGGTAAGGAGACACAAGATGGAATATCGTCAACTTGGCCGTTCAGGACTCAAAGTTTCCAAGCTGAGTCTGGGAACCATGACCTTTGGTGGTCAGGGTAAATTTGCTAAAACCGGACAGACCGACGTGGCGACGGCCCGACGTCAGATTACCCTTTGCCGCGATGCAGGTATCAACCTGTTTGACACTGCCGATGTTTATTCCGGTGGTTTATCAGAGGAGATCCTCGGCGAAGCGCTGGGCAAGCAGCGAAATGAGGTGCTGATTGCCACCAAGGCGCGCTTTCCAATGGGTGAAGGTGTCAATAATGCGGGGTCTTCCCGTCATCATATTCTTCGGGCTTGTGAAGCCAGCCTTAAACGCCTGAATACTGATCATATCGATCTTTACCAGTTACATCAGTGGGATGGCCTGACGCCATTAGAAGAAACGCTGCGCGCGCTGGAGGATTTGGTCAGCAGCGGTAAAGTGCGTTATGTCGGTTTATCAAACTTTTCTGCCTGGCATTTGATGAAAACGCTGGGGGTGAGTGAGGCAAACCACTGGGTACGGCCGGTAAGCCAGCAAATTCACTACACTCTGCAGGCGCGTGAGGCCGAGTATGAACTGCTGCCGGTAAGTCACGATCAGGGATTGGGCGTACTGGTTTGGAGTCCGTTGGCAGGAGGTTTGCTGTCAGGGAAATATCGTCGCAATCAGCCGCAGCCGGAAGGCACTCGCCATCTTGCCGAATGGGGCGAACCGCCAGTGCGTGATGAAAACAAACTCTATGACATTGTTGACGTGTTGGTTGAGATAGCCGAGTCGCGTGGTGTTTCTGCGGCGCAGATTTCACTGGCCTGGCTGCTTTCCAGGCCGATTGTCAGTTCTGTCATTGTCGGAGCCAGAAGCGAAGAGCAACTTGTGGATAATCTCAAAGCAGCGCATCTGGAATTAACTGCTGAAGAGATCCAGCGTTTAGACGAGGTGAGCCAGCCACCGTTGCTTTATCCCTATTGGCATCAGGCACAAACCGCTGCCGATCGCCTGTCTGCCGCAGACCTGCTGCTGATTGCTCCCTATTTAAAACCCAACGGACAAGCTTAGGCAAGATCGCTATATCCGCTTAGTTAACAATGTGTTATTAGTAATAATAGTTGTGTTGAGTCGTAAACTTTGCCCTGTTATCAGGGCTTATTATTTTAAGGAACGCAGAGATGATCATTTTTGTAACCGGCGCTACAGCCGGATTTGGCAGCGCGATTGCCCGTAAATTTGTCAGCGCTGGACATCAGGTTATTGCCACTGGTCGACGTAAAGAACGTCTTGATGATTTAAAAGCCGAGTTAGGCGATGCTCTGTATGTGGCGCAGTTGGATGTCACCGATCGCGCATCCATTGAGCAAGCTATTGCCTCTTTACCTGCCGAGTGGAAAAATGTCGATGTTCTGGTCAACAACGCCGGTCTGGCGTTGGGTATCGAGACCGCTGATAAGTCTTCTCTCGACGACTGGGAAACCATGATCGACACCAACACCAAAGGTCTGGTGAATGTGACACGGGCGTTTCTGCCAGGTCTGGTTGAACGTAACACCGGCCATGTGATCAACATCGGTTCTATCGCTGGCAGCTATCCTTATCAGGGCGGCAACGTTTATGGCGCGACCAAGGCGTTCGTTCGTCAGTTTAGCCTTAATCTGCGAGCAGACCTGTTTGGTTCAAAAGTCCGGGTTACTAATATCGAACCGGGCCTGTGTGGCGGTACCGAGTTTTCCAACGTTCGCTTTAAAGGCGACGAGCAAAAAGTTAACCAGACTTACGATAAAACGGATCCATTAACTGCCGAAGACGTCGCCGAAGCCGTGTTCTGGGTTGCAACCCTGCCCGCTCATGTCAATATCAACGCCATCGAAATGATGCCTGTGAACCAGAGCTTTGCCGGTCTGCGTGTCAACCGCGACGAATAATTCTCTGACGAGTCATCAACTTTAGAGACTTAAGGGCCGCCGTTTTATGCGGTGCCCTTTTCTTTTGGTAACGTCTGATTAATAAGACTTCCAGCCAGAAATAATAATCAGCATTCCAGCCAGCGCCACCAGAGCACCGATCCAGTCGGTTGTGGCCAGTTTTGCCCCATCGACAAAGTGCAACCAAAGCAGCGCAGTCAGGACATACACCCCGCCATAAGCGGCATACACGCGGCCACTTGCCGCAGGATGCAGCGTCAGTAACCAGACAAAAAGCGCCAGACTGATGGCGGCGGGGATTAAAAGTAAAATACTTCCCCCCTTGCGCAGCCACAGATAAGGCAAAAAACAGCCGATAATTTCGGCCAACGCGGTCACAAAAAATAACAGTGTTGTTTTTAACATTGAGGCTGAAAAACTCCTTTTGGCCCTACTATCTAATTGAATCAAATCTAAACCATCAGCCTGTCACTGCGTGACGTATGCGGTCAGGGTGTTATAATTTTACTGATCGCGCTCGCGATGTGTAAACCTATAAGGATGATCAAATGAATACAATAGTGAAGTCTCGACTGCTACGCCGGATGCTACCAGTCGCCCTGCTGGTTCTTTCAGGCACCTGGCAGGTTACTGCTCATGCCCAGACCAACTGTGCTGGCGGAACTTGCGTGTTTGGCGATAGCGGCAACAGCTCTCTGGGTAACGAACAGGCTCGTCAAAGCAAGGAGCAATGGAACGCCACTCGCACCCTGCGCGAACAGAGAATCGAGCGTCAGGAAAGAGATAACGCACGAATTTCTAGCATCGAAGCGCAGCGAGAAAGTTGTAACGCGAGCCGCAATCTCAATGCCTATTGGGAACCTAATACCCAGCGCTGCCTGGACCGTCGTACCGGTAGCCAGTTGCTGGCTCCATAAAGTCGTTTAGATCTTTCAGCCGTAGCTTTGTAGTTTGTTGTCGATTAAGAGAAACAGATCCATTAGAGCAGTTCGAAAGATTGTACCGAGCTGCTAAACTTTGCATACAAGCTATTCATTAAAGGAAGAAAATATGAAAAAGACTCTGATGGTTTGCCTGGCTCTATTGACCCTTTCTCCGCTGGCCGCGATGGCCTCTTGCGATAGCGTTAAAGCAGATATTACCAAAAAAATCGTGGCTAACGGCTTGCCTGAGTCTGGTTTTAAATTAGACATTGTGGCTAATGATCAAGCGGACCAGTCCGGTGGCCAGGTGGTGGGTCATTGCGATAACGACACGCAGAAAATTGTTTACAGCAAAATCTCTGGCGGCGGTGATGACAGCACGGCAAGCCCTAAAACCGGCACGAGTCAGGATTCCTCATCCCAGTAAATTTCACGATATATAGTGACTTAAGGCTTAAACAGGAAACGGTTTAGGCCTTTTTTATTGCACCGTTATGGACAAACCAACGCCGACACTGTTTATCCAACGCGTCTTTATCGTTTGTTCCCCTCCATGTCATAACAAGTTCGTTGCCAGTTTTCCTCAGGTCGATCGGTGAAGCCGATAATTTCTGTTACCGCAGTGCTGCTTTGTAGCGTCCCTTGTGCATCGGCAATTACCGCATTCCAGTTAGCAGAGCTGTGCAAATAATCTTTACCGAGCAGGTTTACCTCTTCGGGTGCAAATCCATGATAGCTTTGATTCTGCATGACCGACTCAGCCATGATCAATGCCTTGCTTAATAATGGCTCTAACTCAGGGTTAAAGAGCAGTGTTTTATCTGAATCATCGATGGTTCTAAATAGCACCCCGGCTTTTTCTGCTGCACTGAGCATGACTCTTAACGAAATTTTCGACCAATCATTTTTAACAGTACGCGCACCTAACGCGAGCGCCGCGAAGCTATATTTTTGCTCATTACTGTATCTATCACGTTGGAAGCAATCACGGGACCAGGTTTCTACGATGGCTTTAGTATTTTGTAATATTGGTTTAAGCGCGAGCGCAGACTCTAGTGCACCAAGCTGAGCTAATGTTTTACGATAGACCCCGGTATCGGCATCCGATTGTTGATTGACCACCCTTTCCGAAAGAGGTCGTGTAAGGAATACATGCTCTTGTTCCTGTGGAAAGTAGCCGCCGCCAATATCTGAATGACTGCCAGGTAACTCAAACTCTGGCCAGATGGGACTCACGCTATTAAGAGCAAAGTTAAAGCGGCACTCATGCTGCGCTGTGATATGAAATACTTTTTCTGCTATTCCGGGTGGAAGTTGAATATTAACATCAAGGGGGTTGGTACTGTGTGGATTAAAAGCGTTAGCTAATTCACCGATCGCGGTGACGGTGTCAAAAATGCCGATAAATCGAGTTTTACCCGCAGGTTTTCCGCAATAGTCGATATTTCCAGTTGCCGTCTTGATAGCGGCTACAATAGCAGAGTCTTGATTTAAAACCCTGTTGGCAAAATGTCGCGCCGCAGCGGCACCACGGCTAAAACCAAAGAGGTCAAACTGGACTGATTCAATACTGAAATCATTTTGCTGCAGTGACTTTTTTATCATCTCTATCGTTTGGCGTATAACTGTTGGAAGCTTTGATATAGCCACGTCTGTTTTGGCAATGACTCCGGTATCAGACGTGCCCAATGCCAGGCCCTGTAAGGAATCAGGCTCGCCAGCTTCAGTGCCTATGCCTTCAATGTAAATACTGCTTTGCGCCTCAACATTAGCTCTACAGCAATCAGTTTTATACAGATTTTTTAACCAATAAATATTGGTGTAATAACCTCCATAACTCGAGGCTGAGTATCCGGTTAAATTTTTTTGGGTTTCTGCACATCGTTTAAAAATTGATTTAGACTCAATGGAATTAATATCAAAATCTGAGTTTTCACATGCCTCTAGCATATTAGTCACGTTAATGGCGTTATTTCCAGTGCCGTCAAAAAAAAGTCCAATGGTTAACGTCATTTTGTGTCTTTTATTCTGGATGGATTGGCCATGAAGTACAGATGTTTCAGCTTGAGAAATATTCATTAAAAATGATAATCATCCAATAGTGTTGGCGGTAAATTAATCACCACCAACACTATTGGAAAGACTAAAAACCTTCAACAACCCCTTCCTCAAAGCATTTAAAATCAGACTTGTATTAACCATTCATTGCATTAATTATAAACTAAAGAGCAAAAGATTAAAAAAGGAGATATTGCTTGTTAGTGCAATATCTCCGATGAGTTTATTTAAAACTACGTGGGATTTAATGTTGTTTTTTTAGGGGCGTTGACCACGAGGAATCAAAAATACTGCTGTCATTGCCAGGATAGAAATAATTGCTGCGAGAACAAATACCCAGTGCAAAGATGCAGAAACCTGTTCAATGAGGTGATTTAAATGCTCATCAGTTAAATGTTGTCTTAGCGGTTTATCCATTAACGTTTGTACCGGATCGCTCATCCCCGGCAATCGACTTTGCAGATTGAGATTCAACGTAGCGCCAAGCACCGCAGTGCCTAACGCTGAACCGAGCATGCGAGTAAACAGTGTTGACGCTGTAGCAATTCCACGTACCGAAACTTCAACAGAATTTTGTACCGAGACGATAAAGGTAGTATTACAAAGCCCCATTCCCACGCCAATCATGAACGCCGCAATTCTGGCCCACCACAGGCCACTCCCCGGTGAAAGCAACAACAGAATAACGCTGCCCGCAATCAGCGAAAGCGTGCCGAGCAGAACCGTGAAGCGATAGGACGTCGCCTGCATCAGGTTTCCGCTTAAGGTGCTTGCCAATGGCCAGCCAATCGACATCAGGGCTAACGTGGCCCCGGCTTGCAGCGGTGTTCCACCTAAAACACCCTGAATATAGGTTGGCAAAAAAGCGCTGATGCCCATCATGCTTGCACCCAGTATCAGACCGCCAATATTAGCGGCAATCACCACATTATTTTGCCATAGCGACAGCGGAAACAAAGGTTCTGGCGCCCTGCGCTCTTGTCTGATCAGCAGGAAAGCGGCAATTATCGCTGCCCCTACCAGCACCAGGGAATAATAACCCAGTTCTTCTGCCTGTAATAAAGCCAGTAACAGCGCTGCGACAGCGAAGGATAACAACGCCGTTCCAGCAAGATCGAGAGCATGATTTTTTTTCGCTGCGTCTGGAGGTAAGTAACGCGCCAGAATGATCATCGCGACAACGCCAATCGGCAGGTTAATCCAAAACACGATTGACCAGTGGAAATGCTGAACGATAAATGCGCCAAGTAGTGGTCCGATAATCGCCGAAACACCCCACACGCTGGCTAAATAACCCTGCGCCTTGGCCCGTTCGTGAGGTCCATAGATATTGGCAATCAACGTAGTAGCTACTGGGGTGATCGCGCCTGCGCCCAGCCCCTGCAGTGCGCGAAAAGCTATCATCCATACCAGCGAGGGCGCAAAGCCACACAGCACAGAGCCGGTTAAAAACAGGAGTGTGCCGATGAAAAACATTTTACGACAGCCGTATAAATCGGCCAGTCGGCCATAAATAGGCACCGTGATCGCCTGCGTCAGCAGATATATAGCAAACACCCAACCTAGCAGACTAAAGCCTCCTAAATCGGCAATGATCGTGGGCATTGCGGTCGCGACGATGGTCACCTCAACGGCGGCCATAAACATCGACAGCATGCAGGCAACTAAGACCAGAGGGCGATGACGACTGTCGACATGTATGTCGGGTAACGTATTGGTAGCGATATCCATTCTCCTTTGCTTTATGTTGCTCAGTATATCAGCCACTTTATAAGCGCATCTTGCTTATCGTAACAATTTGCGAGCTGTATCCAGGCAATTTATTGGGCATGCAGAGTGAAAATGGCGTGTTCGCAGAAGAGGAAATTCAGGAGTGGAGCCAGGGTAAATGGGTAAGTCCTAAATAAATAAAGCCTGCGGGCCACGGAGATTATTCTGTGGCCTTTGGCTTCAAGCTTGTGCAACATCCTTAAGTAGCGTGAGATCCAAAAAATGCGCCATTTCACGCGATTCAGCGCGGGGCAAATAAGGTATTTCGCCTAATAACGGTGAGGTAATATTTAATTTGATAGCATCAATAGTCTCAGCATAATGTGCAAGGCATGGGTTAATACGATTTGCCACCCAACCGAGTAACTGAACGCCATCGCTAATAATTGACTGAGCCGCCATTAATGCCTGACTGACGCAGCCCTCTTGTATTCCCACCACTAAAATAACGGGCATTTTGCTCTGCATTACCCATTCTGAAAAGGATTGGCGAGGGGTGATTAGCGTTCGCCAGCCGTCACAGCCTTCAACGACTACCCTATCCGCACTCTGACGCATAAAATGCAAGCCTTGATTCATCTGATCAAAAATATCATCCGGCAGATCGCTGGTGAAAATATCTTCATCCATCAGGGCAAAAGGGGTGATTTTTGCGAGCGGATAAGCCACGGAAGAAGAGTTTTGCAACGTCACCGCGTCCTTGTTACGAACTCCATCCGCTAAATCCTGACTGCCGGTGGCTATCGGCTTATACCCCAGCACAATATTCCCCTGCGCGGCCATCGCCTGTAATAACGCGCGAGAAACTATGGTCTTGCCTACCCGGGAATCCGTACCCGTAACAAAAAAGTGCGTCAACATTTACGCTTCACTCCAGCAGAACTCCATTTATTACCACCTTGACATAATGCTTAGGCGCAATCGTCAAGGCTGACTTAACACTTATAAAGTCTATGGGATTAAAATCTTGTACAACTTGAGTTAGCGCAATGTTTTGTTAAGTGACGAACTCTCGTTAATCACGATCATCGATTTGTGCAATTTTATTTCAATCTTGATCTCAATAACCGGCTTGAAGCTTAAACGTAAGCCTTGTCCAATTCCGCAACCCCGCTATTTCGGTCGGCATAAGCCGCTTTGAAAGCCGGGCGCAGCTGCCAGCGACGCCAAAAGGCATCCAGGTGTTCAAAACGTTCATCCAGCGGCAAAGCGTTAACCGGGAACTTAGAAAAGGCAATGGCAGTGGCCAGTGTGATATCCGAGAAAGTTGGCGCATCCCCACCAAGTAACCATTCGCGACCATCAGACAAATGCTGATTCACTAAGGCCGCATGCGCCAACGCTTCTTTACGGCAATGTTCACCCCAGCTGTGATTGGTCGTAAGTTCAAGTTTTGGCCCTAAACCTTGGTGCAAAACGTGAAACGCGGTGACAATCCGATAGAGAATATGCACCCAGACTCTGTTGTCCCACATATTATCCAGCCCTTGCTCTAAAGGCGTATCACCCATGATTTTGCGTCCGGGATACGCCTGATCGAGATAGCGAACAATCGCTGCTGTTTCCGAAATAAAACTGCCGTCTTCTAATTGCAGAGTCGGTGTCTCTCCCCACGGGTTCATTTTCAAATGTGGCCATTGACGTTGTTCTCCGCCGGGAGTCATGTCGTAGATACGCTCCTCAAACTGGTCCGCGATGCCCTTCTCATGCAGGAAGATGCGCAGACGTTGAGGATTAGGAAATGCTGATGGAGAGGTAAACAGGCGCAGTTTATTAGTCATGTGAGTCATTCCTTAAAGTGTTTTTAACGGTTTGACGATGTCAAAGCCGTGAAGTTGAGAGCAAGTGAGTAAGCAAGGGCTGAATCATAAAACTACCTACCACTTGGTAGGTTTAAGTTAGAGGCTTATTTAAACGCTGTCAACAAATACTCTACCGTCCACTTGGTAGGCTGCTATTTTGCGGATACAATAGTCTGATTATTCGTGCTAAGGACGAAGTGATGAAAAATCTAAACAAGACCAATTCTCGTGAAAATATTCTTGAAGCTGCACGCGGGGTTGCTCAGGCTCGTGGCTATGGTGGACTCAATTTTCGCGATCTTGCGGAGCTGGTCGGCATTAAATCAGCAAGCATGTACCACCATTTTCCCAGCAAGGCGGATTTAGGCGCTGCCGTTGCCAGGCGTTATTGGGAAGGTTCAGCGGCAGATTTACAGGCTATGTGGACCGAATCTGAAGATCCGTTAAACGGACTGCGCCAATACCCGGACATCTTTCGCCGCTCGCTCGAAAACGATAATCGCCTGTGTCTCGGCAGTTATATGGCTGCGGAATATAATGAGTTACCTGAAGAGGTAAAAGTTGAGGTTCAAGCCTATGCCGATGTACATGTCGCATGGCTTAGCAAGGTGCTGATTGCCGCTGGAATCATTGACCAGGAGCATAGCGAACAACGCGCACGAGCAATCTATGCCGCCGTGGCTGGCGCTCAGCTATTAGCCAGGAGCCGGTCCGATTTAGAACTGTTTGATGAATTGATACAAAATTACCGAGCCGCTGGACTGCTTCCAGGATAATTAAAATTTGTGGCAACAAAGTGAAAGTCTCAATGTGCTCAGTTAACTTTGCAGTGAGGGCAATCGCCTGATTATCCTATTTGGAGTTGCGCAGGCTATAAGCCGAATGCGCAAATCAGCCTTGTAACAGCTTAACCAATAAGGAGCCGTTGTAGAGCGCATCTTTGATCAACGCGGCACCAGGCATGGTGCCGTGATTGGAAAATAAGGTTGATTCCAACTGAATATTCTCACTGTAGGCCGGCAGTGACTGCTGCTGAATACAGGACATAATGGCAGGATGGAGAATAGCTTGCGCCTGATTAAGCGGCGAGCCGATAAGAATTTTTTCCGGGTTAAACAGATTCACCATAATAGCGAGAATACGCCCTACGCTTTGCCCAACACCAACAATAACGTCTTTTGCCAGCGCGTCGCCCCGATTAGCCGCATCGCACAACGTTTCAACAGAAATAGCCTGTCCGACGAGCAAGGAGTTATTCGCCACGCTTAAACGTTGTCTGACTAATTCCAAAATATTATCGATACTGGCCAGCGTTTCCAGACAACCATGATTACCGCAATAACAGCGTTTACCGTAAGGATCGACCTGAGTATGGCCTATTTCGACTACGCTGCTGCTATTACCGTGCAAAACTTGTCCGCCGGTGATCACCCCTGCGCCGACATTGTCGTCAATAACCACCTGAATAACATTTCTAAAACCACGTGATGCGCCATATAACGACTCAGCCTTGGTCCATGCGGCAATATCATGCTGCACATAAACTGGTAAACCGCTGCGTTCGGCTAACGCATTGCCTAATGGGACGCTTTCCACTGGATAAAACGGCATTTTTTGAATAACGCCGCGCGAGGTGTCGATCATCCCCGGCAAGGTAATAGCCATCGCCGTTAAGCGTTCTAATTTTCGCTGATGGGTAATAAAGAACTGATCGATATGGGCAATAACGCGCTCAAGGAAAGGAATATCGCTTTCAGCGGCTAACGGCAGCACGTCTTCAGCCACCAGTTTGCTGCTCAAATCACGCAAGCTAAGGGTCAAGGTGCCTAAATTGATACGTGCTGCAAGGTAATGCCAGGCTTGAGTATCAAGCACCAGACCTATTGCCGGACGACCGCGCATGCCTGGCTCTTGATACTCGGTTTCCTGTACCAGATGTGCCTGGACCAGCTCGC
>CAWUIY010000085.1:0-15741 GCA_963922555.1 uncultured Serratia sp.
CAGCCGGGTATCCGCGTTTTTCTCTCCCGGGATCACCGAGAATGGCACTTGCAGCCAGACCGTGTCTTTGCCCGGAACCAGCACGTTGCTGACCCAGTAAGGCGTCCAGGTGTAATAGAAGATCGGCTTACCTTCTTTATAACGGGTGATCGTGTCAGCGATCATCGCCGAATAGTTACCCTGATTATGCTGCACCGTAGCGCTCAAACCATAGGCCTGAATTTGCTGATTCAGCGCGGCCTCACAGCCCCAGCCCGGCGTACAACCCGTCAAGTCGGCCTTGCCATCCCCGTTGGTATCAAACAGCTTGGCGATTTTGGGATCTTTAAACTGATCGACGTTGGTGATGTGATATTTATCAGCGGTTTTTTTATCGATTAAATAACCCTGAGCGGCACCGGTGACATAGGTACCCTGACGATAAAAGACTTTATCGCCGCCGAGCGCGTTGTACATCCCGTCATGCAGCGGCGTCCAGTTGGCGGCCATAAAAGTGCCGTCGCCTTCTGCTATGGTGGTGTAACCGACGTTGTAATCTACTTCACGGATCGGCTGAACGTCGTAGCCCAGTTTTTCCAATGCTTTATCAACGAGCAGAGTCTGGAAGGTTTCTTCGCTAATCGGGCTCTGAATGGGCATGACGCTGACGCCTTTGCCCGGCAAATCAGCGGCAAAAGCCGAGGTGGACACTGCACCCAGAGTCGTCAGGACGGTAGCCGCCCAACATAAAGATTTCATTATTATTATCCTTTGCCCCATTAATTCCCAGGCAGAGAAGGCGTTACGCCATGCTACAACCTGAGAACTAATGGGGGAGTGTGGTGGGTAACCTATTTTTTAGCCGCTGAGATCGCTGCAGCAATCCAGCCGTCGTAGGTTGCCTTGTGGGCTTGGATCCAGCCAGTAACCTGCTCCTGAATATCGGCGGCAGAAGCCTTGCCGTTATGCATGCTAAGGTTTTGGGCGTTAACATCGGTCAGCGGCAGCTTCATCTCGGCAAACAGTTTCGCTGCGGCCGGGTTGGCCGCCGCCCACTGTTTGTTCGCCACGATGTGCTCGTTATTCACCGGGAAACCGTAGTTACGGCCATCTGGCAACGTGGTATCCAGGTTTTTCTGCGAGCCGGTATTGGCCGAAAACGGCACGGTCAGCCACAACACGTCTTTACCCGGTTTCAGCACGTTGCTGACCCAGTAAGGCGTCCAGGTGTAGTACAGCACCGGCTTGCCTTCACGATAACGTGTCAGGGTGTCGGCCATGATAGCGGCGTAGTTTCCCGAATTCTGCTGCACGGTATTTGACAGGCCGTAGGCTTTGATCTGCGCGTCAATGACTTCGCCACAGCCCCAGCCCGGTTCACAGCCGACCATATCTGCCTTGCCGTCGCCGTTGGCATCAAACAGCTTGGCGATCTTGGGATCTTTTAGCTGCGACAGGTCGTGAATGTGGTACTTTTCGGCGGTTTTCTTGTCGATCAGATAACCCTGCGCTGCGCCGCTGATATAGGTTCCTTCACGATAAAATTTCTTGTCGCCACCCGCTGCGTTATACATATCCGTTTGCAGCGGATCCCAGTTCACCGCCATGTACGTTGAGTCACCGCTGGCAATTGTGGTGTAGGCTACGTTGTAGTCGACCTGCACGGTTGGCTGTACGTCATAACCCAGCTGTTGTAGCGCCCGATTCACCAGCTCGGTCTGAAACGACTCTTCTGCCAGCGTACTCTGCGCCGGTTTGACCACTACGCCTTTACCCGGCAGATCGGCAGCCATCGCCTGCGCGCCGATCAGAGTGCTTAATGTCAGAGCCAGCAGGCCGCCACTGCGTAATTTCTGTGAATTATTCATGCGGCGCTCCTCAGGCTTTTTTAATGAAAGGCTTGGTCAGCAGGCCGATTGGGCCATGTGCATACCAGTGCTGAACGCCTTTACTGCGGCGGTCGCGGCCCAGGGCCTGGGTCAGGCGGTCAAGGATAATCGCCAAAATCACGATGCCGACGCCGCCGATAGAAGCCAGGCCCATATCCAGACGACCAATCCCGCGCAGTACCATCTGACCCAAACCACCCACGGCAATCATTGAGGCGATAACCACCATCGACAACGCGAGCATCAGAGTCTGGTTAATCCCGGCCATGATGGTCGGCATTGCCAATGGCAACTGTACTTTAAACAGCATCTGACTTGGGCTTGAACCAAATGATTCGGCGGCTTCAATCAGGTCTTCTGGCACCTGGTTGATACCCAGAATAGTCAGGCGCACGATAGGCGGCAGCGCAAAGATGATGGTGACTACAACACCCGGCACGTTACCGATACCAAACAGCATGACGATTGGCACCAGATAAACGAACGCTGGCGTGGTTTGCATGGCGTCGAGCAGCGGGCGAATAATCTTGGCCGCGCCTTTGCTACGCGCCAGCCATATCCCCAAGGGAAGCCCTATCAACACGCAGAAGAACAGCGAGGTCAGCACCAGCGCGAGGGTGACCATCGCCTGTGACCAGGCACCGATGGCGCCAATAATTACCAGCGAAACCAGCGTGGTTGCCCCCATGCCGAAACCGGCCATCTGCCAGGCTAACAGGGCAAAAATGATGATTGCCAGCGGGGCAGGCAGAGATTCGAGGCCATGCTGAAAACCGCTTAATACGAAATCAACTGGAACGCGAATACCCTGAAACAGTGGACGGAAATGCGCGACCAGCCAGTCGATCCCTTCGGTAACCCAGCGGTCAAGAGGGATCAGCGTATTGTGGAACGGATCCATAATATTAAAATGCTGGTGCTGTTCCGGTGCAATGTTGAGCCAGCTGTCGCTGTTTTGCCCAGCGGCGTTGGCGGTCATGCCGCTGTTGTCCGCAGCCCACGGATCCGTTGCCGGATCGATGGCGGCCTGTGCCGCCTGTGCGTGCTGGATAATTTCGTGTGCTGAATTGGTTAACTGCTGGTTCATTCTGTCGCCCCTTCTTTATCCAACGCCTGCAACAGCATGGCCTTGGAAATAATCCCGATATAGTTATTTTCTTCGCAGACTACCGGCACTGCGCAAGGCGCGGCGGCAACCTGGGAGATCAGTTCGCTGAGCGGCATATCTGCGGGTACCGGAGCCGGTAATTCCAGCAGGGCGCTTTCCAGCGGCAGATTCTCTTTCAGCGCGCGTTTCAGTGAATCGGCAGACACCACGCCGATAAATTTCTGACCACGTTCGAGGACATAACCATATTCGCGATCTTCGTCTTCGAGCAGCTTGAGGGCGGCACGAGGACCAAAACCAGGGGTCTTGCGGATTAACGTAACCGGGCGACGACGGGCGATATCTTTGGCGCTGAAAACCTGACTGATATCTACGCCACGGAAGAAGGTGCGCACGTAATCGTTAGCCGGATTATTGAGGATCTCCTCTGGCGTGCCGACCTGCACTACTTCGCCGCCTTGCATAATGGCGATACGATCGCCGATGCGCATGGCTTCGTCCAAATCATGGGAAATAAACACGATGGTGCGCTGGTGGCGCGATTGCAGTTTCACCAGCTCATCCTGCATTTCTGTGCGGATCAACGGGTCAAGCGCGGAGAAAGCCTCATCCATCAGCAGAATGTCGGGATTGTTGGCCATGGCGCGGGCGAGGCCCACACGCTGACGCATACCGCCGGACAGTTCGTCGGGGTAGGAGTTGGCATAGTTTTCGAGTCCGACCTGGCGCAGGGCGTCAAGCGCCTGTTCCTTGCGCTGAGCGGCTGGCACACCGGCCAGTTCCATACCAAACGCAGTGTTGTTCAACACGGTGAGATGCGGCATCAGGGCAAAAGACTGGAACACCATGCTGATTTTGCTTCTGCGCACCTGGCGCAGCTTGGCGGCAGAGATTTTGGCAATGTCTTCGCCATCAATCAGCACTTCGCCACGGGTTGGTTCTATCAGACGATTGAGAAGGCGTACCATGGTGGATTTTCCGGAACCGGAAAGCCCCATGATGACAAAAATCTCGCCTTCTTCAATGGCCAGACTGGCGTTCTTCACACCAAGTGACAGACCCGTTTTCTCGAAAATCTCTTCTTTACCCTTGCCGGAATCAATCAGCTTAAAGGCTCGCTCAGGGTGCTCACCAAATACTTTATATAAGTTCTTAACTTCTATTTTAATTGCCATGCAATTTTTAGTTTCCTTGGTCGTATTTTAAATACTGTTATTTGAATGGAGGCTATAGGTTTTTTCCTGTCGACGGAATATCAAGCGGCTTATACCCTAACACACTCAGAATCTGAGACAAGTCTCACGCCCCCGAGGCTGAAATTAGGATGGGTCTGATTATTATCCTAAATTTTACGCTGAGCCCTTGTGGCTTAAGGGATATTTCGCCTCTCGTTGAGATAATTATTATTTGTCATATTTTTCGTTTAATTCGAATAATTTTGAATATTTTTAACGAGGTTTTTATAATATTGATTTAATCTTAATATATTGTTTTTATTGGTTTAATTTTGATGTTAATCATCTGTTTTTTCGTAATGTAAAAATTCGCAATCACCATATTTTAAAATGAGGAGGATTTTTAGGAATTGATAACCAAAATAATCACAATAATTTGCGGAAAAAGCAGGCGGTATGAAGAGGCGCTAGACGAGAAATAGAAAATTGGCAAGGCGCGATGAGAGTAAAAATACGCCGCTATTCGGCGGCGTTTTTCAGTGGATTAGCCTTGCGATACAGGCGTCGTGGATGACCAATATTGCCGTACTGCATCTCCACCATAATGAACGCCGTTTCGACGCAATATTCCAGGTAACGGCGGCCGGTTGTTTTGCTGATCCCGACTTGCTCAACAACCTGATCCACCGACCAGTTGCGTTCGGGTTCGCTGACAAAAACCTGCTTCACCAGTTCCAGGGTATTCGGCTCTATGCCCTTGGCTAACGGGGCTTCCGGCTGTTCGCTGCCCGGCAGGTTGAACAGTTTATCAAGGCTTTGCTGGTCAATGGTTTTGACATTGCGCAGCGTTTGCGTCAGCTGTAGAAAACGCGTCAGCGAGCTTTGCAGACGATGAAACGAAACCGGCTTGATAATGTAGTCAAAAGCCCCGGCGCGCATCGCCTGGCTACAGGTACTCATATCGCTGGCGGCGGTAATGAAAATGACCGAGCAGTCGAGTCGTTTGAGCAACGAAGAATTGATCAGATCGATGCCCTGACCGTCCGGCAAAAAGTTATCCAGCAAAACGAGTCTTGGCTGATACAGTTCCAGCAGCTTTTTTGCCTGCGCCAGGGTTGGCGCAATGCCCACCACGCGCAGGTTAAAATTTTGTTCGATAAATTCGCGGTGCAACAGCGCGAGATGGCTTTCATCTTCGACAATCAGCACGTCCATCGCGACAGGATTATTCATTTACAGACTCCGGGGTGTTCAGGGACAAGGGCGCAGACTGATAGGGGATAAACACAGAAAACACCGTGCCCCTTGGCTGGTTTTCCGAGATTTCAATCATCCCCTGCGCCTGACGGACATAACTCGCCACCACATAAAGGCCAATGCCATGTTCGCTGCCGGTGCGCTCAGAATGGCTGACAGGCTTGCTGCTGACACCCTGCTCAAACAACCGTGGGCGGATTTCGGCATCGATCCCCGCGCCCTGATCGGCGACTTCAATAATCAGCTGGTCACCGGTCTGGGTCAAATACAGTTCTACCGGCGCGTGCGGCGCATCAACTTTCAGCGTCGCCTCTACCGCGTTATCCAGCAAATTCCCAACGATCGACATCAGTTCGTTTTCACCCATCGACTGCGGAAATGTTTTGAGCTGGCAGGCGGGATCAAAGCTTAGCTCGATACCTTTCTCATGCGCGCTGACGTATTTTCCGAGCAGCAAGCCGCAAAGCGCGGGAGAGCGAAAACGCTGCGAAACGAAATCCAGCACCGCCTGCGCCCCCGCCGATTGCGACTGAACGTATTCCAGCGCCTCGTCATAGCGTCGCATTTGTAGTAGTCCGGCAAGCGTTGCGGTCCAGTTGAGCTGCTCGTGGCGCATGATGCGCAGGTTATCGGCATAGCGTGTTACCTGGCTCAGCTGGCTGCTCAGGGTATTGATATCGTTTTTATCGCGAAAACTGTATACCCAGCCGTGCAGCGCTGGCGCAGGTAGCTCGATCGGCACGCGGTTGACGATCACCTGTCGCTGGTTAAACAGGGCAATTTCATCGTGGCGCTCGCGCTGTGCATTTCCCAAATTGAAAAAATTATCCTGCGTCGAGATAACTTTATTAATCGGCTGGCCGATAAGCTGCTGTTCCGGCTGAGTTAGTCCGAGCAGCTCACGTGCCGCGCGATTAATGGTCAAAATCTTCAGTCGATCGTCGATGGCGATCACCCCTTCATAGATCGCCTCCATCAGCGCTTTTTGCTGGCGAACCAACAGCGCGATCTCCCGCGGTTCAAGCCAGAACATCTGCTTTTTGAGATTTTTACTGAACAGCCACGAGAAGCCGAATAGGGCGATCAACAGCAGTAAGCCGAAGAACAGCGCCTGCGCCAGCTGGTTCAGCGTGATGTCGTTGATATATGAGGTGAGATAGCCAACGGAAACAATGCCGATCACCTTGCCACTGGCGTCGAGTATCGGGGCTTTGCTGCGAAGTGAAACGCCTATGCCGCCCTGACGCACCGAAATAATGGTCTTTCCAGAAAGTACTTCGGCATTGTCGCCGCCGACCATCGGATGATTGACGCTTTGCGGCTGGCTTGAGTGATAAAGGTGAATTTCGTGACTGTCGCCGATCACAATATAGCTGGCATCGCTGTGCTGGCTTAACGGAGTCATTAGCCTGGCAATCGCGGTGGTGTCGTGGGCGGCAACCAGCGGCGGCAGGTCTGGGATCAGGGCGATTTCGCTGGCCTGCACTCTGGCGCGGTTGCCCAAATCATGGTGCAGCTGCCTGTCGACAATGTGGTAAACGAACACGCCGAGCAGGGCTAAAAGCAGGCAGGAAAACGCCACCAAACAGAGGAATAGTTTTATCTGGAAACTGAGTTTTTGCTTCATCTGCCTGACCTGATGTTTTCCATGGTTATTTCCTATTTTTACTAAAAAACGCTAAAAACTATACGATTATTAACATTAACTCCATAAAAACCATTACAACCTTTAACACTACGGATTTAATTTGAATGCTGTCACAGCTCGACAGGAGGGCGATCCCTATCCTCATTCTCTATCAAGACCTACAACAAAAAATAGAGGACGAGGCCATGAGCACAACCGATGATTCCTACATTGTCGTAAAAGAGAAAGATCCTGCGGCAAAGGAGCTCGCCGCTGCCCGTCAAACTGCCGCTAAAACCGCGATGCGCGATAAGTGGTGGCACGTGCTGGATAACTACAAGGTTGGCATTATCCCGCTGCCGTTCTTTATTCTTGCCGGGGTCCTGATCCTGCTCGATTGCCTTAATGGCAAACTGCCCAGCGACATCGTGGTGATGGTGGCGACGCTGGCGTTCTTCGGTTTTGCCTGCGGCGAGTTTGGCAAAAGGCTGCCGGTACTTGGCAAACTCGGTGCGGCGGCAATCTGCGCCACCTTTATTCCTTCAGCGATGGTGCACTACGGCCTGCTGCCAGACGTCGTCGTCGAGTCGACCACCAAATTCTACAAATCTACCAACATTCTCTACCTTTATATCTGCTGCATTATCGTCGGCAGCATCATGAGCATGAATCGTCAGGCGCTGATCCAGGGCTTCCTGCGTATTTTTGTGCCGATGCTGTGCGGCGAAATTGTCGGCATGCTGGTGGGAATGGGCGTGGGGATGGCGATGGGCCTGCCGCCGTTCCAGATCTTCTTCTTCCTGATCCTGCCGATTATGGCCGGTGGCGTGGGCGAAGGAGCAATTCCGCTGTCAATGGGCTACGCGGCGATCCTGCACATGGAGCAAGGCGTGGCGTTGGGCAAGATCCTGCCAATCGTGATGCTCGGAGGCTTAACCGCAATTGTGCTGGCGGGCATTCTTAACCAGCTGGGCAAGCGTTATCCACATCTGACCGGCGAAGGTTCCTTGATGCCTGCTAAAAAAGGCGCGATTGCCAACGGCAACGACGAGTTTGAAGGCACGCCGGGGATCAATGCGCTGGCCTGTGGCGCGCTGCTTGCGATTCTGCTGTATATGGTGGGGATGCTTGGCCAGCGCCTGATTGGCTTGCCTGCGCCGGTCGGCATGTTGTTTGCGGCGGTTGCTGTCAAGCTGGTACACGGCGTATCACCGACTATTCAGCACGGTTCAATGGCGGTTTACAAGTTCTTCCGCACGGCGGTGACCTACCCCATTCTGTTTGCCGTCGGCGTGGCGATCACTCCATGGCAGGAACTGATGGATGCTTTCACTATCCAGAATCTGGTGGTGATCGTCTCGACCGTTTGCGCGCTGGTGGGCACCGGCTTTATCGTCGGTAAGAAAATTGGTATGCATCCTATCGACGTTGCGATCGTTTCTTGTTGTCAGAGCGGACAGGGCGGCACCGGTGATGTGGCAATCCTGACCTCGGGCAACCGCATGACACTGATGCCGTTTGCGCAAATCGCAACGCGTATTGGCGGGGCGATTAATGTTGCAGTCGGGCTGCTGGTACTGGCGAAATTCTTCTCCTGATCCCATTATCAAGGCCATAAAAAACCGCCGTGCTGCGCAAACAGGACGGCGGTTTTTTTATGCTGCAAGCGGCTTAGAAATCCCAGTCTTCGTCTTCAGTATTGACGGCTTTACCAATCACATAAGAAGAGCCAGAGCCTGAGAAGAAGTCGTGATTTTCATCGGCGTTTGGCGACAATGCCGACAAGATGGCCGGATTTACCTCTGCCATGCTGGCCGGGAACAGGGCTTCATAGCCGAGGTTCATGAGCGCCTTGTTGGCGTTGTAATGCAGGAACTTTTTAACATCTTCGCTCCAGCCCACGCCGTCATACAGCTCCTCGGTGTAACGAATTTCGTTATCGTACAGGTCCTGCATGAGATCAAACGCCTGATCCTTGATTTGACGCTGGCGTTCTGCGCTTTCCAGTTTCAATGCCTGCTGGAATTTATAGCCAATGTAGTAACCGTGTACCGCTTCGTCGCGAATGATCAAACGGATCAGATCGGCCGTGTTGGTCAGCTTGGCGCGGCTCGACCAGTACATTGGCAAATAGAAACCAGAGTAGAACAAGAACGATTCCAAAAATACGCTGGCGACTTTCTTCATCAGCGGATCTTCGCCGTTGTAATAAGAAAGAATGATCGCTGCCTTGTTCTGTAATGCGACGTTTTCCTCACTCCAGCGATAAGCATCGTCTACGTCTGAGGTCATGCAAAGCGTCGAAAAGATCGAGCTGTAAGAGCGCGCGTGCACTGCTTCCATAAAGCAGATATTTGAGTAAACCGCCTCTTCGTGCGGTGTGACCGCGTCCTTCATCAGCGTTGGCGCGCCGATAATATTCTGCACCGTATCCAGAAGCGTCAGGCCGGTAAATACGCGGATCGTCAGCTGCTTCTCTTTGGCATTCAACGTTGCCCAGGAAGGGATATCGTTGGATAACGGCACCTTTTCCGGCAGCCAGAAGTTCGAGGTCAGACGGTTCCACACCTCTAAATCTTTATCGTCCTGGATTTTGTTCCAGTTAATGGCTTTGCTGATTGGCTGTGCTGGCAGCAGTTGTTTAACCGAGCTCATGCGATTTCCTTAAATTTTCTCTTGAGTTACAGCGTGCACGAAACACAGCCCTGAACTTCAGTGCCTTCCAGCGCCATCTGGCGCAGGCGGATGTAATAGATAGTCTTGATGCCTTTGCGCCAGGCATAGATCTGCGCTTTGTTGATATCGCGAGTTGTCGCGGTATCACGGAAGAACAAGGTCAATGACAGTCCCTGATCCACGTGCTGCGTGGCCTCGGCGTAGGTATCGATTATCTTCTCTGGGCCAATCTCGTAGGCGTCCTGATAGTAATCAAGATTGTCGTTGGTCATAAACGCCGCCGGATAGTAAACGCGGCCAATTTTGCCCTCTTTGCGGATTTCTACCCGCGAGACGATCGGGTGAATACTTGAGGTCGAGTTATTGATGTACGAGATAGAGCCGGTCGGCGGAACCGCCTGTAGATTCTGGTTGTACAGCCCGTGCGCCATCACCGACTCTTTCAGCGCGGTCCATTCAGCTACGCCAGGGATAGCAATACCGGCTTCGGCAAACAGTTCGCGCACACGCTCGGTTTTCGGATGCCAGATATCCTGCAAATATTTATCGAAATACGCACCGCTGGCATAGGTCGAATCTTCAAAGCCTTTAAAGGTCTGGTTGCGTTCGATAGCCAACAGGTTTGATGCACGCACTGCGTGATAAACCACGTTATAGAAATAGATATTGGTGAAATCCAGACCTTCTTCAGAACCATAATAGATGCGTTCACGTGCCAGATAGCCGTGCAGGTTCATCTGACCCAGGCCAATGGCGTGAGAATCATTGTTACCTTGCTCTACGGATGGCACCGAGCGGATGTTGCTCATGTCCGAAACGGCAGTCAGTGCGCGGATCGCCATTTCGACCGACAGGCCTAAATCCGGAGAATCCATCGCGGCGGCGATATTGAGCGAGCCGAGGTTGCAGGAAATATCTTTCCCCACTTTTTGATACGACAGGTCTTCGCCATAAACCGTTGCCGAGTTGACCTGCAGAATTTCCGAACACAGGTTACTCATATTGATACGGCCCTTGATCGGGTTGGCGCGATTGACCGTATCTTCGAACATCATGTAGGGATAGCCCGATTCAAACTGAATCTCGGCCAGCACCTGGAAGAACTCACGAGCGTTGATCTTGG
This sequence comes from uncultured Serratia sp., assembly GCA_963922555.1. Taxonomy (GTDB): domain Bacteria; phylum Pseudomonadota; class Gammaproteobacteria; order Enterobacterales; family Enterobacteriaceae; genus Rouxiella. The sequence goes on from CAWUIY010000085.1 coordinate 10,835, forward strand.
TTTTGTGGATGCGCTTGTCGTTGACCATTTCGCGATACTTCTCGCTGATGCTGATCTCTGACATTGGCACGCCGTACACTTTCTCGACGTGGTATGGCGAAAACAGATACATGTCTTCGTTATTTTTGGCCAATTCGAAGGTGATATCTGGAATGACCACGCCGAGCGACAGGGTCTTGATGCGGATTTTCTCGTCAGCATTTTCGCGTTTGGTGTCCAGGAAACGCAAAATGTCCGGGTGATGCGCGTTAAGGTAAACCGCACCTGCGCCCTGACGAGCGCCCAGCTGATTGGCATAGGAGAAGGCATCTTCCAGCATCTTCATAATCGGGATCACGCCCGAAGACTGGTTTTCAATGCGTTTGATTGGCGCGCCAACTTCGCGAATATTGGTCAGCATAAAGGCCACGCCGCCGCCGCGTTTTGAAAGCTGCAACGCCGAGTTCACCGAGCGACCAATCGACTCCATGTTGTCTTCGATACGCAACAGGAAGCACGAAACCAGTTCGCCGCGCTGTTTTTTACCACAGTTAAGGAAGGTTGGCGTCGCAGGCTGGAAGCGTCCGCTGATGATTTCGTCGACCAAATGGCTGGCGAGCTTGATATCACCCTGAGCCAACGTCATGGCGACCAGACATACGCGGTCTTCGTAGCGCTCGAGATAACGTTTGCCATCAAAGGTCTTCAGCGTATAGCTGGTGTAATACTTGAATGCGCCCAGAAAAGTCTGGAAGCGGAATTTTTTGGCATAAGCCTGTTTGAATAAGTTTTTAGTCGATTCAAAATCGTACTGGTCGAGCACGGCGGCGTCGTAATAGCCTTCTTCCACCAGATAACGCAGTTTTTCAGCCAGATTGTGGAAGAAAACGGTGTTCTGATTGACATGCTGCAAGAAGTACTGTCGCGCGGCCAGCTTGTCTTTATCAAACTGAATTTTCCCTTCGGCATCGAACAGATTTAACATCGCGTTGAGCGCGTGATAGTCCGGTGTGCCGACACCCGGATCGGTGATTGCTAGTTCTGTCGCTGCCAAAATTCAGTTACTCCTTGTTTAACCTTTGCAACGTCTTCCGATGTGCCCAGCAGTTCAAAGCGATAAAGGTATGGAACCTTGCACTTCTGCGAGACGATTTCACCGGCAATGCAGTACGCTGCGCCGAAATTAGTGTTGCCTGCGGCAATGACGCCGCGGATCAGTGAACGATTGTGTTCATCGTTGAGGAAGTGGATCACCTGTCTTGGGACTGCCCCGACGGCCGTTCCTCCGCCATAGCTGGGAACCAGCAGTATGTAGGGGCAATCAATGCGCAATTTTTCGCTTTGTGCGGCTATCGGAATTCTGACGGCCGGCAAACCAAGTTTGCCGACAAAGCGATGGGTGTTTTCCGACTTGCTCGAGAAATACACCAGACAGCTCATAGCCTGACTCAGTGTGTTTCTTGCAGCTGACGCAGTGCGGTGATTTTGTCAGGGCGGAAGCCTGACCAATGGTCATCACCGGCGACGATGACGGGGACTTGCTGATAACCCAGCGCACGGACCTGACCCAATGCCTGCGCGTCCTGCGTCAAATCGACAACCTGATAGTCGATGCCATGTTTGTCCATAGCACGGTAAGTGGCGTTGCATTGCACGCAGTCTGGCTTGCTGTAAATGATTATGCTCATGATTCGCATTTACCTTTTGGGTAAGATGACTGAATGGTTTACGGCTTATGTTCTGCGTGTTATGCAGGAGATAAGCCGTAAGATGAGTATCGCAGGGTTATTCGCTGTCGATGGATAGAATACTAGATGTAGTGGTGATAATTATCAACCCGCCTAGATATAGGTATTTGTGATGGTTGTTTATCATTTGGCCGAAAAAGTCCGTCAGGCCGCGTAGAATCTGGCTTAGCTTTTTTTCGATAATTTTAAGTTTTTTTGGAAAAGTGAAGTTGCTTTAATTTTAAGCAAAAAAGTAAGCAAAATTAAAAAACTGGCACGAAAAATAAATTCCGCATAAAAAAACGCCTCAGTGCGGGTTCAACCACTCTGAGGCGTTTATCATGAATTTGCGCTGTTCTAAAATGACTATTTTCGGTCAATTTTGCGGATATACGGCACATGATTTGGCAAGTTATCCGCCATTAAGGCCTATTTACGACCTAGCAAGATACCCACTACCAGACCGACTGCGGCACCCACGCCAACGCCGTGCCATGGGTTTTCTTTCACGTAATCTGTTGCCTGGTTAGCTGCATCACGTGCGTGCTGCGTCAAATTGGTGTTGCCGCTAAAACGGGCACGAGCATCACGCAAAATACCTTCTGCCTTGCCGCGGATCTTTTCAATTTCTTCTTTAGATTTTGAATTGCCGGATTTCAGCACTTCGTCCAGGGTGTCGGCCAGCAATGAAATGTCCTCATCGGCATCACGTTCGATTTTATCTGTCTTTTTATTAAACATTAAGATCTCCTTGTTTGAACATTTATGGACTCTTTTTCAGTAAGCGAATCGATGTTTAGCCGCTCAATGACGTCCTGATAAAAGCATAGTCCAATATCTTGCCCTCTGACCGATATCACGTGTGATCGCGCAATTTGTACACAAAGTGGAGTGGAAAATCATCCCTTTTGCCGAAGTAGTAGTGCGATTTTCTCCAGCTCTGGCGCGGGTTGCTGATGTTTAGCTCGGATTTGTCTGCAAAAACAGCGCCAGTGTGACAATTGATGACATTTTTAAACCGTATTTTCATTTGCAGCGTGGGAAAACCTGTTTATGCTGTGAGCTCCTCAAAACTGTGATCTATATCCAGGCTAGTCCATGTCACCCACTAAGTTTCAAACTAATTTACAGTTGAATAAACGCATACTGTCGATAGTTATTTTTACTTTCGTTTGCTATTTAAGCATTGGTTTACCTCTGGCTGTTTTACCAGGATTCGTCCACGGCAAACTCGGTTATAACTCCGTGCTTGCCGGGTTAATTATCAGCGTACAGTATTTTGCTACGCTGGCCAGCCGCCCCCATGCCGGGCGCTTTGCCGATAACATCGGCCCTAAAAAAGTGGTTATCTTCGGCTTATCTTGCTGCGGTATTAGCGGATTGATGTATGTTTTGGCGTACTTCAGCACCTCCGCACCTCTTTTAAGCCTGATCTTTCTCTGCGTTGGCCGCGTATTCCTCGGCGTGGGTGAAAGTTTTGCTGCGACCGGGACCATCCTGTGGGGCATTGGTGCGACAAATCCAATCCACACTGGACGTGTTATTTCCTGGAATGGGGTTGCTACCTATGGCGCAATGGCCGTCGGTGCACCGCTGGGCGTGTTCCTCAACGCGCATTTCGGTTTGATGGGCGTGGCCGTCACTATTCTAATTATCGCCGCGCTGGCTATTGTTTTGGCCTGCTCGAAAGAGCCTATAACCGTAGTGACCGGCAAGCGTATTGCTTTCCGCGCCGTGGTTGGCAAGATTTGGATGCACGGACTCGGCTTAGGCTTCGGCACCATCGGTTTCGGCGTAATCGCTACCTTTATCACACTGTATTATGCTGATAAAGGCTGGGCAGGCGCGGCCTTCACGCTGACTCTGTTTAGCCTCGGATTTGTCGGTATGCGACTAATTTTCGGCAGCAATATTGCGCGTTTTGGTGGCCTGAAAGTGTCTATCGTCTCTTTTGCGGTAGAAATTATTGGCCTGCTGATGATCTGGCAGGGCCATAGCCCGCTCAGTGTTGAAATCGGCGCGTTCCTGACCGGTTCCGGTTTCTCGTTGGTCTTCCCGGCATTAGGCGTGGAGGCAGTAAAACAGGTACCACAGCAGAATCAGGGTACCGCGCTTGGGACCTATTCCGCGTTTCTGGATCTGGGGCTGGGACTTACCGGTCCTATCGCGGGCCTGGTCATTTCTCATTTCGGTACGCCATCTATTTACCTGGCTGCCTCTTTCATGGTGCTTCTGGCAATGATGATCACCCTGAAAATGATGCGTAACGAAAAGCAGCTGCAAGAAAACCAGTAATTTCTTAACTCTTCAAAACGACATTCCCGGCAGATTGAAAAATCATGCCGGGAAAAGCTTAGATAAATCCTAAATTCCCCAGATTAAGACCTAAATGCATTGTTTGGCAGATTTATTGCGGTAAGGTCGCCTTGCGGTTTTGAGAGCGAGGAAAAACTATGTATTTACGGCCCGATGAAGTGGCAAAAGTGTTAGAAACATCCGGATTTGAGCGCGATTTTGTTGACGATAAAGCCTATGGCTATCGTCGCGGTGAGCATTATGTCTATGTGAATCGTGAAGCGCGCTTTGGTCGCACGGCGTTGGTGATCCATCCTGCCATGAAAGAACGCAGTGAGCGTTTCGCAGAGCCGACGGCGTCTTTTCGCAGCAGCCAGGTTTACACCCAATTCCCGTTGGATTTGGAAAGCGAAACTGCCGCGTATTATGGCATTTGCCACGGTTTCAGTTCACGCCAGTTGCTGACCAATTATCTGGATAACGTGTTCAGATAATGGAAGATTAGGATGGGGGAGCCAGTTACTCCCATCCCAATCACACCAAATGCAGGTGGTTAAACGTGTCGTTATAGCTGCGACGGAACTGGGCCAGCTCGAAAGGCTCGATATCCAGTTCGGCGAAGTAAAAGAGCGCCAGCTCGGCATGTTCGCTGGTCAGCACCGGATTCAAGTGCGCGCGAACCAGCACATTGCGCCAGTGCAAAATATTCTCGTCAGAAGCATCTTTAATAAAGGTGTGATAAATAAAGACAATATAGGCCGCCTTGCGGATCTCTTCCGCGTAGCCTCCGCTGATCGAGCGGATAAACATCGCGCTTTGGCGTTTCCCCATTTCCAGCAGCATTGAATCAATGTAAACCGGCTTGATTTTCAACAGGCTAGCCAGTGAATCGTTCGCCTTTCTGGT
>CAWUIY010000086.1:0-15522 GCA_963922555.1 uncultured Serratia sp.
GTGTCTTAAGCCAATATTTCATTGTTCACCTGACGAGTCTTGCCCTCAATAAAGGTGGCTAGGCGACCTTTATTGAGGGCTTTGTCAGTTAAATTTGGTTAACCAGCGTTAATAAAAAAGAACCTCTAAGGGCATGATTTGACTTTTGGAGGGTTTGCTCAAAGGCATCTAGCTTAACTTCCAGTGCTTCGGCGTGATCTGCAGTAAAAAAACGATGACCTTTTACTTCTTGGGCATATGAGTCTTCATACTGATAAGTCACAAACCAGGTTTTAATAATTAATTACCAATAAAATTAACGGAATCAGATTCTACATTGATTTCGGACCGGTCGGAAACTATTAGCGAATATAAGGATAATTTTGCTGACATTGACAGGCTTTCATTACCTATAAGTAAAACTGATTAGGTGATGTGAAACTCCTCTTTGCGTCTACGCGCTGACGCCCCTATTATCCTGTCAGGCTAAGGCCAGGGATGACCGGGTTAAGGCTGTACCTCTTAATATTCTGCCGCAGAGCACGTTATGACCGATTCAGTTGTTGCCTCAACGTTAACTTTTCGCCGCTCGTTACTCGCTGTCCTTGGACTGGCACTCGTCTTAATGCTTTCAGCGCTAGATCAAACGGTTATCGGCAACGCCATGCCGTATATCGTTGCTGATTTAGGTAATTTCGATCTCTATTCCTGGGTCGCCACGAGTTATCTGTTGACCTCGATTATCACCGTACCTATTTTTGGTCGTCTCGGTGATTACTATGGCCGAAAATATTTTGTCATCGCCGCCACCGTTTTATTTACCCTCTCCTCGGCGCTTTGCTCGTTTGCCAGCAGCATGCAGATGCTGATCCTCTGGCGCGCAGTTCAGGGTATTGGCGGCGGAATGCTGGTCGGCACGGCGTTCGCGTGCATTCCCGAACTGTTCCCCGATACCCGACAGCGCCTGCGCTGGCAAATATTGTTTAGCACCGCGTTCAGCATCGTTAACGCCCTGGGCCCGACGCTGGGCGGGATCCTGACCGAGCAGTACGGCTGGCGTTCGGTATTCTACCTTAACCTGCCGTTGGGACTGCTGGCACTGGTGGTGTCATGGATTTATCTGCCTTATATCAGACCGGTGAAGAGAGCCGCCATTCGCCTCGACTGGCTCGGCGCACTGCTGATTATGTGCCTGTTGGGCAGCATGCAGCTTTTAGCCGAGTTCCTGCCAAGCAATGGTTCGGCCTTTACCTTGCTTGGACTGATGCTGGCCTGCGGGCTAAGCGCCAGCATTCTTGTGTTCCAACAGCGCCGCGCGCATTCGCCAATCTTGCCGCCGCAGCTGTTTGCCATCACTCCGGTGAGGCAACTGTTTACCATTTCAGTGTTGATCGGCGCAGTGCTTTTCACCCTGCTGTATTTTATGCCACTGTTGTTTCAGGGCGGTTATGCCTATTCGCCAAAACAGGCGGCATGGCTGATTACGCCTATGGGCGTAAGCATTACAATTAGTGCCATTATCAACGGACGCATTGTGACCCATCTGCGCAACCCGATGCGCCTGCCGCAGATGGGTCTGCTGGTCACCGCAACCGCCTGTGCCCTTCTGGCACTGATTGGAGGCAATGCTCATTATGGGGTGTTGATGGGGTTGATGATGATGGCCGGGATTGGTATCGGCTTTATTCTGCTTAACGTGACCATATTTATTCAGACGCTGGCCCCGCGCGAGTATCTCGGCATTGCCACCGCGCTGACTCAGTCACTGCGTCTGGTTGGCGGCCTGCTAGGCACCGCGCTTACTGGTGCGGCGGTCACTAAATGGTATAGCGTTCACGTCGGCGGAAAACTGCTTCCCGCGGGTGATGCAAGCATTCCCGAGGCGGTAACGCAGCATTTCGCCGATCCGCAGGTATTGTTGCAGCCTGTCACGGCCAATTTTGCAGCCTATTACCCACTGGCTCGCAGCGCCATCGTTAATGCCATCGATATTGGTCTGGCGGTTTGTGCCCTGCTGGCGCTGCTGGCATTTTGGCAGTCAACGCGCCTGCCGCTGATTCAATTTCCCAGCGTTAAGGTGAAGCCAAAGGAAAACCACCAAATTGTTGAGTAAAATACGCGTAATGTCTGAGATTTTTAACGTTTAGCGGCTACACTGGAGGTCACTTTCCTCAGAGGGACGCAAAAGCAATGAAAAGACTGACACAGCAAGACATGACGGAAAGCGAGCAACGTGAGTTGAAGACTCAGCTAGACAGGGCGAGAAAGGCCCAGGGACGAGAGCTGACAAACTCCGAGAACAACAGAATCAAAGACGATTATATTGATGCATTGATGGCTGAAAAAGAGAAAATTGCCAGCAAAGCGCGTGCAGAGAAACGCCGTGCCAAAGCCAATGCTACGCCAAGCACCTCGGCAACTTATGACTGGACCGCCAGAACCCATCCACGCGGTCGTCGTTAAAAAGCATCAAGTATCAACCTTATGGGCAGCCCAGGCTGCCCATTTTTATAACCTGCATTGGCAACCCATTCCCCCTCTCATTAATAAACCCTTTAAGCCTAAAGGATCGTTTTTGGACCTAAGTACAAATTGCCGGTTTTAAATGCCAGGCTCAGCACTCAATAACAACCCCTTCATCAATGAATCCTTTAAACCCTTTAAGCCCTTTAGACCTGAAAGATCGCATTGGACCTAAGTTCAGGTTACAGATTTTAAATGCCAGGCTCAGCACTCAATAACAACCCCTTCATAAATGAACCCTTTAACCCCTTTAAGCCTAAGAGATCGTTTTTGGACCTAAGTTCAGGTTGCCGGTTTTTGTTTAATAGTTGAGATTGGCGGCCTCGGGGCGGCGCTGAGGGAGGGAGAAAGACGTTTTTGGCTTTCGACTGGACGAAGGGACCGCGGAGCGGCGCGACCAACGCCACACACGGCGGTCACTGAAACGAACTCATCGGCTGGTAAAGGGCATGCAGACGACACCAAAAGGGCGCGGAGATGCAAGAGGGCTCGCCCTGGAGACCTCTTGCCCGGTTCCGGCGCTGCCGGTCAAATGCCCATTGAATTTAGTGAACCGGAAAAACTCCTCGGAGTTTATTGGCCTTAAAAAGCCGGTGCTTATTGCCCTTAAAAAGCCCGTGCTTATTGACCTTAAAAAGCCGATGCTTAATGACCTTAAAAAGCCCGTGCGCAGCACCCAAAGAGCCTGCGCAGCAGAAAAACATTTATGCCATCAAAAAGCTAAATCTGATAATCAATTACCGCATCGGTTTCCGTCTGTGGCTGTTTGAAAACCTTTTCCTTGATCTCATTAATCGACAAACTCTGATTACACAGTTCGATAAATCGCCAGACATAGTTACGTTGTAACTGTGAACGCTTAAGTCCAAGCCATACCGTATTGGATTCGAAAAGATGTTCAGCATTTATCAGTTGCAGGCCGCGATCGCGGTCAGCATCAAAGGCCTTGTCAGCCAAAATCCCGACCCCCAGCCCCAGCTCGACGTAAGTTTTGATGACGTCGGAATCTTGCGCGCTAAGGACGATATCCGGATTCAAACCTTGCTGTTCGAAGGCGTTGTCGATTCTTGAACGGCCCGTGATCCCCTGACGATAGGTGACCAAAGAGTACTCGCTCAGTTGCTCTAACGTCAGCGGCTGCTGATCCAGTAACGGATGACCATCCGGAACCAGAATCGCGTGGTGCCAACGGTAGTAAGGGAAAGAGGCAACCGCAGGGTCGCTTATCAGTTTCTCACTGGCAATCGCGACATCCGCCTGCCCGCTCAGCAACATCGCCAATACTTCCTGCGGCGATCCCTGATGCAGCTCCAGTCGAACCGCAGGATAAACCGCGCGAAACGCCTTGATAACGCGTGGCAGACTGTAACGCGCCTGCGTATGCGTCGTGGCGATAGTCAATACACCGGCATCTTCTTTGGAGAAAATGTCTGCCAGACGGCGGATATTTTGCGCTTCGTTAAGAATACGTTCCGCGACGGAAAGCAGCTCTTTACCCGGCTCGGTCAAGCCTAGCAAACGTTTGCCGCGACGAATAAATATTTCAACGCCCAGCTCGTCTTCAAGCTCGCGAATATGTCGGCTTACCCCTGACTGAGAAGTGAAAAGCATATTTGACACTTCGGTCAGGTTGTAATTGCATCGCGCTGATTCCCGAATAATTTTTAGCTGTTGGAAATTCACCGTGCACCCCTGTTAGTTTTACTTGTGAGCTATTGTTACGTTCAAGTCAGCAGGAGGACAAATACGAAAAAATCGTTAGTTATGCTTTTTACTAATAAGGGGCACGGTTTTATTCCCAATTAAAACAGAACAAAATTCAATTTAGAGAGATTTAACGTGAGTATTCATGCTTAAAGTCAGCAATATCAGGCAGGAACCGGCGTTATTACCGGCTTGCCGCTGAAGTGCGCATTAAGGTTTTCAAGCACCAGTTGCATCATATTATTCATTGCCTCGGGTGAACGACCGGCAACGTGCGGGGTCATCACCAGGTTACCTGTGATGCCAATCATCTCTTGCGGTACTTCGGGTTCGGTATCGAGCACGTCTAACGCGGCACCGGCGATACTACGATTGTTAAGACTCTCGATCACAGCGGCGGTGTCAACTACGCTCCCACGGGCAATGTTAATCAGATACCCAGCCGGACCGAGTTCACGCAGCACTTCGGCATCCACCAGCTGGCGGGTATCTTTGCCGCCGGGTGTGGCTATCACCAGATAATCGGCCCAACGCGCTAATGCCTGGCGGCTGTCAAAGTACCGGTAAGGGCTATCAATAATGGGTCGGCGATTGAAATAGCCCACCGGCATATCGAATCCTCCGGCGCAGCGTTTGGCGATTTGCATACCAATATTTCCCAGTCCGATAATCCCCAACTTTTTGCCGAACATTCCCGGCGTCACGACACGGGAGCGCGCCCATAGCCCAGTGCGCACGCGGTGGTCAAAATCGGGGATATTGCGGGTGATCGCCAGCATCAGCGCCAAAGTGTGGTCAGCAACGGCTGAGTTATTAGTACCGGGACCATGGGTAACCTGAATATTGCGGGCTTTAGCCGCCTCAGTATCAATATGTTCAAAGCCGACGCCCTGTGCGCAGATGATTTCGAGCTTCGGCATTGATGCCATCTGCTGTGCAGAAACGCCGATCGATCCCACCGTCAGAACGGCGCGAATTTTCGCAGCAATTTCAGGATCAAGATTTTCACGCTCCTCTGCACTTCGCGCGTAATAAATCTCATACCCTTCGGACTCATAATGTGCTGGGAAACCCGGATCCATATCGAAATGGCAAAGCAGTGCAATAGTCATATTTCATCCCTCTAAAAGTGATCGTCAGGCAGAAAATTTCGCCTTGAATGCCGTCAGCCTGTGCTTTTAACGCGCTTAACCCAAAATAACTAGCCTGCTATTAACTATCCGGTAACGACTTCAAGTTGTACAGTATTTCGGCCAAATCATCTGTTTCAAGGTACGATTTTAAAACTCGTCTACACTCCACTTATGCGCTTTGCACACAATTGTTTGCTTACTTTCCTGGAGATTGTCTAACGATGGCCAAAGCCCCGCCAAAGAAACCCGTTAAACCCACGGCTGCACTCGATACCCAAATTAAACCTCAGGCACAAGTAGACGTTGAAGTTAACGAGCAAGGGGTTCGTCTGATTTATCCCTACAGCGACGGAGAGCTGGTAAAGAATTTTGATAGCGGCCACAAGACGCGCGTTCGTGAAGGTTTGCCGGTGCCATTGGGTGCAACCTGGGATGGATTAGGCGTCAACTTTGCGATTTTCTCTGCCAATGCCACCAAGGTTGAGCTTTGTCTTTTCAATGAAGACGGCGAGGAGTACGACCGTATAGATTTGCCCGAATACACCGATGAAGTATGGCACGGCTACCTGCCAGACGCCCGCCCCGGCCTGCTTTACGGTTACCGCGTACATGGCCCTTATGAGCCGCACGATGGTCATCGATTCAATCCTGCCAAATTATTGCTCGACCCATACGCCAAACAAATCGTTGGTGATTTGAAATGGGACGATGCCCTTTTCGCCTACGATATGGAAAGCGATAAGAAAGATTTGCATATTGACGATCGCGACAGCGCGCCGTTTTTGCCGAAATGTCGAGTGATCGATCCAGCCTTTTCCTGGTCACGCTCGCGCAAAAATCCGGTGCCGTGGGAACAAACCATTATTTATGAGACCCACGTTCGCGGCTACACCATGCGCCACCCGGCCGTGCCGGAACATTTGCGCGGCACGTTCTCCGGGCTGAGCACCCCGCAAATTGTCGATTACATTACCTCTCTGGGGATTACCTCGATTGAGCTAATGCCAATCCACGCATTTACCGACGATCGCCACTTGCAAGACAATGGCCTGCACAACTATTGGGGCTACAACACGCTGAGTTTTTTTGCGCCACACCCGCAATATATGGCTACGCACACCATCAGCGAGTTTAAGCAGATGATTGCCGCGCTGCATGCGGCAGAAATCGAAGTTATCCTCGACGTGGTGTATAACCACACCGCGGAGGGCAACGAGTTAGGCCCAACCTTATCCTTCAAAGGCATTGATAACGCGAGCTATTATCGCCTAATGCCAGAAAATAAGCGCTACTACATTAATGATACCGGCACCGGCAATACGTTAAACCTCAGCCATCCTCGTGTTCTGCAAATGGTGACCGACTCACTGCGCTACTGGGCAACCGAGATGCAGGTTGACGGCTTCCGCTTTGATCTCGCGACCATTTTGGGGCGTGAGGCCTACGGCTTTGATGAGGGTTGTGGCTTCCTTGACACTTGCCGTCAGGATCCGATTCTTAGCCAGTGTAAGCTCATCGCCGAGCCGTGGGACTGTGGTCCAGGGGGATATCAGGTGGGCGGTTTCCCGCCGGGTTGGGTGGAATGGAATGACCGTTTCCGTGACTCGGTAAGGCAGTTCTGGCGCGGTGACGAAGGCCAGCTGGCACAGTTCACCACCCGCCTTTCTGGCTCAGCCGACATCTTTAACCATCGCGGCCGCAAACCTTACGCCTCGGTGAACTTTATCACCGCCCATGACGGCTTTACCCTCAACGATCTGGTTTCATATCAGGAAAAACACAACGAAGAGAATGGCGAGGGAGGGAATGACGGCACCGACAATAATATTTCGGCCAACTATGGCGTTGAGGGTGAAACCGACGACCCGGCCATCAATGAACTTCGTCTCCGACAGATGCGCAACATGCTTGCTACCCTGTTCTTCTCACAGGGCACGCCTATGCTGTTGGCCGGCGACGAGTTTGCCCGTTCGCAAAACGGCAACAACAACGGCTACTGCCAGGACACGCCAATCGCCTGGGTCAACTGGGAAATTGGGGCCAAGGGCAAGTCGCTGATCCTCTTTACCTATCGGCTGATAGCCTTGCGAAAGCGCTTCCCTATTTTGCACCGTGGCCGATTCCTTACCGGCGAGCTGCACGAAAAACTTGATGTGAAAGATGTCAGCTGGTTCCAGCCCAACGGCGAAGAGATGAACGACGAGGCCTGGGCCGATGCGCACGCCAAGTGTATTGGCATGCTGCTGGACGGTCGTGCGCAGCCAACCGGTTTGATGCGCTATGGCTCACTCAGCACAGTTTTACTGCTGTTCAATGCTGCTCACGAAGATGTGGTTTTCACCCTGCCTTCAGTAGCGCACGGCCAGAGTTGGCGACATATTCTGGACACCTTCCAGCCGGATGATATCTACGAGCACAGCTTCGACTTTGGTCGAGAGTACAAATGTACCTCACGTACTGTCGTACTGTTCGAATTAATGAGCCTGCCCAAATAGTGCCTGCCAGGCGTTAGCGCAGTTTTTCGCTAACGCCTGCGCCTGCCAGTCTACAGATTGCCGTGCATCAGCCAGGCTTTTAGACCCAACGCATCGTGATAATGTGAATAGCCGCGCGGACCACCCGCAATCACCATCAGCACGTCCTGCCCTTTAATCTTGCTATAGACAATCAGGCAATGCCCGGCCTGATCGGTGAAGCCGGTTTTCTGCAGCACGATATTCCAGGTTTTATTGTTGATAAGCCCGTCAGAACTGCGATAGACCAATTGCCCATGTCCCGGATGCACCACGTAGCGTTTATCGGTCGACAGTTGGCGAATTAGCGCATAGCGATAGGCGTGTTTGGCCATAATCGCTAAATCGTGGGCTGAAGCAGTATTGCGCGGAGTTAACCCTGTCGGGTCGTAAAAGTGAGTGTTGCGCATGCCGTAGGCCCGTGCCTTACGATTCATCTGTCGCACAAACGCTTTGCGGCCTCCGGGATAATAACGGCTAAGCGCAGCCGCCGCCCGGTTCTCGGATGACATCAGTGCGATATGCAGCATGTCTTTGCGCGACAGCACCGAGCCGATGGTCAGCCTGGAATGTGTGTTCTTTAGCAAGTCACGATCGGCAGAGGTCACGGTGATCTTCTGCTTCAACGACTGTTTGCTATCGAGCACCACCATGGCGGTCATCAGTTTGGTTAGCGAGGCTATTGGATAAGCGCGTGTCGAGTTCTTTTGATACAACACCCGGCCATTTCCGGCGTTGATCACCAGTATCGACCGCGACAGCATGCGAGGATAAGTTTTAGCGAAGGCGCTTGTCGAAATGACGGAAAATAACAGCACGGACATCAGGAGCGCGAGACGGGGTGATCCAGAACGAAAACTGCGGAAAAAAAATGACATGACAACCATAAGACTTTAAAGATGAATTTATGACTTCAACAACAAACAGATAAACCAGCGGCTTTCCTGAAGACAGTGCAGGAGATGATGCTTTGATAAAAAATAAAGCTCTCCCTGGAGACAAATAGTGCCCAAGTTGCCCTGAGTGACCAAAAAGTAAATTGTAAAAAAATCGTTGTAGAACAAAACGGCCCCGCCCAGCAGCGATCGGCGAAACCGTTTTGAGAAAGTTCTTAGCAACAGGTGGCGCTGAAATTGGACTTGCTGCCCCTATTTAAGCTCAGTGTCTAAAGACTTTATTTTTCTGCTTTTCGCAAATAGGCCTTGAATTGAGGCGTCATGGTCACTTTAAAGCCGGTCGGCTCTTTGGTGATCAGGTACACCGCCAGATGCTCTTTCTCGGCCAAAGCCAGCGCCTTTTTAGTCCCCAACACCATCAGCCCCGTATCCCAACCATCGGCTTCCAGCGCCGTAGAGGCGATTACCGTGGCAGACACCAGCTTGTGGGTGATCGGACGACCGGTTGCCGGATCAATAATATGAGAAAGGCGTTTGCCATCCAGTTCGTAATAATTGCGATAGCTGCCGGAGGTACTGATCCCCATGCCCTGCAAATCGACAATCGCTTCCACCGCGTCTTCTTTGTCGGTGGGTTTTTGAATCGCCACCTGCCACGGTTTGCCTTCAGGGTTATAGCCACGAGAAACCACTGCGCCACCCACTGACACCAAATAATCACTAATACCGTTACCCTCGACCAAACGCGCCAGGTGATCGGTAGCGTAGCCTTCGCCTACGGTGGATAAATCGATGTACATATTTGGCTGGTCTTTCTGCAGATAATCGCCATTAACTTGCTGAATAACCTTGATATGTTGCAGACCAATTTCCGAACGTGCTGCATCGATTTGCTGCTGAGTCGGCATTTTAACCGGCTCTTTGGTCGGACCAAAGCCCCAAAGATTGACCAGCGGGCCCACGGTTATATCCATTTCGTTATCAGTTTTGTGCCCGATGCGCAGCGCGGTGATAATCGCATCGGCCATGCCGTTACTAATAGGCTGAGGATCGGTTCCCTGATACTGATTAAAGCGAGAAAGCACCGAGTCGTCTTTATAAGTCGACAGTTCATGATCGTCTTCTTTCAACTGGGCTTCAATTTGCTGACGCAGCTCTGGCTCCCGGCTTTTATCCAGCCCCACCATACTTACGCGGTAATAGGTCCCCATGGTTTTACCGGAGATAACGACTACGGAGGGATTTTCTTTAGCCGGGCCGCAGGCACTGAGCAGTACGCTGCTGCTGATAATCAGAGAAGTTGAGAGGAGTTGACGATAGGACAGCATGAAGACTCGCTTAGCAAACGCATAAAAAAGTGATACTCAGACTTTTAAACTAAAAATCTAGAGGCCCAAGGTGAAGATGCCTCAATGCTTGATGACAACGTTTGAGAAATCTAAACCGTGGGCCTGAGAGTATACAGCTCTTATTAAACCTCGCGTTAACGATGCAGGTAGACTTTTACTAACTTAATGCCTGTTTAAGCGAGATTTATTTACTGCGTTTGGCGTGCCGTTCCCAGTTTTCCTGTTTTGCGGCAGCAGATTTTTTCAATACCACGTAGCAGGCACCCGCCCCGCCGTCTTTACCCAGCGCTACGCTAAAGGCCTGAACTTCATCGAGTTGTTTGAGCCATTTTGCCAGATAGCTGCGTACTATATTGGGGTGGCTTTCATCATGACGGCCGCGCCCATGCACGATCAGCAAAGTGCGTAAATTTTGCGCCTGAGCCTGCAGGAAAAAGCTAAACAGCTCCTGACGGCAGGTTTCAACCGGCTTGCGTAACAGATTGAGGCTAGCCTCAAGGGGATATTTGCCCTGCTTCAGCTTGTCGAGCACGCCCTGCTGCACACCATCATGCTTATACTCAAGCGGCTCTGCACAGTCGATGATGTCAAGAAACCCGGTGGTAAAGATATTTTCGGGTTCGAACAGGTCTTGCGCGACTGTTTTGGCTGCCTTGTGGTGGTTTTTAAGATAAACCACCTGATTATTATCTGAAAACTTCTGTACGTCGGCCATTTCCTGAAAGAAAAGAAAATCCTCATTCTCATCATCATTTTTCATCGCTGCCTCCCGACGTAGCTGGACATTTTTTACACTTACGAGAGCCAATGGCTCAATGAGATCAGCCAATCTGCTCTTGGTTTGAGTGTATAGAAAAACGGTCCGGCTGCAATCTTCAAGCTCAATCATGCGCGAATAAAACGCTTAAAATTTTATTAACTCTTTGATAATAATCATAAGTCTCAGCTGTTGTATTTTGCCCAGCATCAGTCGTTAGCCAAATTTCACAGCGCTAGTCCGATAGCCAACACATTGAATTTTCTGTATCTGGTTGATTTCATTAAGCCACTAAAATGATAGGTGTCATTTAGGGTATATACTTAAAGACGGGGACAGAAAATCAGCAACAACATGTCTTTCTATTCCCATTCAAAGTGAGGAGAAATGATGCCGTACCTTGATGAAAATCTGGTTGTATTTACTGACCTCGACGGGTCGCTGCTGGACCATAACAGTTACAGCTGGCAGCCTGCTCAGGAATGGCTAAACAGGCTCAGTGCTGCGCAGATTCCGGTGATTTTAACCACCAGCAAAACTGCCGCCGAAGTTGCCGAGCTACAGCAGAATTTGAAACTTACTCAGCATCCTTTTATTGCTGAAAATGGCGCACTGATTGGTTTACCGGGCAACTGGCCTGCACGCGAGCCGTCCTCTAACGGGCACATCATCGGGGCAGGATATGAAGAAATACGCCACATCTTAATAACTCTTCGCCAGCGCTATGACTTTGAGTTTCGCGGTTTTGGTGATGTTAGCGGGCAACAGGTTGTCGACTGGACCGGCCTGCCACCGGGTGGGGCAAAGTTGGCGATGCAACGCGAGGCTTCAGAGCCCATTATCTGGTTTGGCAACGATTTGGATTTTGCCCGTTTCGAAAAATACCTTAAAGCGGAAAAACTTTCGCTCACTCGCGGCGGCCGCTTCTGGCATGTGATGGGCGTTGAGGCAGGCAAAAGCCAGGCCGTTAGTTGGCTTACTGAACAATATCAGACCCGCACCGGCAAAACGGTGGTCAGTATCGGCCTGGGTGATGGCCCAAATGATATTGGCATGCTAAATGCTACTGATTATTCGATCATTATTCTCGGTCATCACGACCACCCGATGCAGCTTAATAAAGAGAATAATATTTTCCGTACCAGCCAACACGGACCTGAAGGTTGGAAGCAGGGGCTGGACCAGTTAATCAGCCTGTCATCTACTCCACAACAATAAGGCCCTGCAAACTGGAGCTAAAGCTGCAGATCCGCGGGTACTTTTAGAGAGGTTCCTATGAGCGACTTTTATCAGGACGGTATCATTACTAATTTTCATAATCTGACTAAAAGAAAATTAGAAGAATTGGAATATGACTTACAGGTCTTTTCGGGTCGCCGCTCAATGGGTTTGATTTTGCCTTCACTGTTTTCAGAACTTGAAGGTCCTGCGCTATCGAAGATAGTCGATGAGTTAACCAAGGTGCCTTATCTGGAAGAAATTGTCATCGGCCTCGATCGCGCCGATCGCGATCAGTTTCTCTTCGCCCGTGAATTTTTTTCGAGATTACCACAAAGGCACCGTATTTTATGGAACGATGGCCCGCGCCTCAAAGCGCTGGATGAGGAATTAAAGAAGGAAAATCTTTCGCCGATGGAGCAAGGCAAAGGCCGCAACGTGTGGTTTTGCGTAGGTTATACGCTGGCATCACGGCGCACCACGGTGGTTGGCCTGCATGATTGTGACATCGTCACCTATAGCCGCGATATGCTGGCACGCCTGATGTACCCGGTAGCTAATCCGAATTTCCATTATGATTTCTGTAAAGGTTATTACGCCCGAGTCGCCGACGGCAAATTCAATGGCCGCGTTGGCCGCCTGCTGGTCTTCCCCTTATTAAAATCGCTGCAAATTGTTTATGGCACTACAGAGTTTCTTGAATACCTGCGCAGCTTCCGCTACCCGCTCTCGGGCGAGTTTGCAATGCGCACTCACGTGCTTAACGACCTGCGTATACCGAGTGACTGGGGTCTGGAAATTGGCGTGCTTTCCGAGTTGCATCGCACCACGGCGACCAAGCGTATCTGCCAGGTCGACATAGCCGATAACTATGACCATAAACATCAGCCCATGTCGGAGGATGATGCCAGCAACGGGCTACAGCGCATGAGTATTGATATCACCAAGGCGCTGTATCGGAAGATGGCGATTCTGGGCGTACCGATTACCTCGGAGTCTTTCCGCATTCTTAAAGCCACCTACTATCGAAATGCGCTGGATATGATTGACGGTTTTGAACACGACGCCCGAATGAATGGTCTTAAGTTTGATCGCCATAGTGAGGAATCGGCAGTAGAGCTGTTCTCTGGCGCAATTATGGAAGCCGGTTCAGCATTTATCGATACACCCAGCGAAAAACCGTTTATCCCAAGCTGGAGCCGAGTGCAGTCGGCATTCCCGGACATGCTAGAGCGAATCCATGATGCCGTGGAAGAAGATAATAAAGGCAACGTATAGCAACTGACCCCGTTTGAATGAGAGTTTAAACAAAAAAACTTCCTGACTTGTGTGAATAATTTTTCTTAACCCGGGCTGTGAATTGGCCCGGAAATTGATCTAGATCAATGAAATATTAAAACCACTATGCTCGTTGCTGATAATAATAGCGATATACGCTTAAATAATGTGAATTTTCCTTAACCTACCTCTTAAGATAACTTTTAAGGCAAGCTTAAATTTATTACTGACAATTATTCCTCAGCCCGTTTCATTACGGATGAAAATAACAACGCAGCAACAAATCGAATATTAACCACAAAAAATTTCCGTAAATTTTAGGTTAAACACTGAGTCGACGCACCCTTCACAACTTCACCTAGCCTATTGATAGCTATAAATTTTTATTTTTATCTTGCCATTGCTAACCAGAATGAGGTAATAAATGGCTACCAGATCAATAATTATTTAAGAAAAAACCCTTTAAAAATCGTGGTTTTTAAGTAAATAGCTCCTCTAAAACAAATATTGCACTTATCACTCATTGCAAAAGATGTTAAAATTGACTCATATCAATATTGCGAGAGCGAAACCTATGATCCCGGAAAAACGTATTATTCGACGTATCCAATCTGGTGGTTGTGCAATCCACTGCCAGGATTGCAGTATTAGTCAACTATGTATCCCTTTTACCTTAAACGAGCATGAGCTTGACCAACTCGATAACATTATCGAGCGTAAAAAACCGATTCAGAAAGGCCAGACGATGTTTAAAGCAGGAGACGAGCTAAAGTCTCTCTATGCTATTCGTTCCGGGACCATTAAAAGCTATACCATCACCGAGCAAGGCGATGAGCAGATTACCGGCTTCCACCTCGCGGGGGATCTGGTCGGCTTTGATGCAATCGCCGGGCTACAGCATCCAAGCTTTGCCCAGGCTCTGGAAACCTCGATGGTGTGCGAAATCCCATTCGAAACCGTTGATGACCTCTCCGGTAAAATGCCAAAACTGCGTCAGCAAATGATGCGCCTGATGAGCGGTGAGATTAAAGGCGATCAGGATATGATCCTGCTGTTGTCGAAGAAAAATGCTGAAGAACGCCTGTCGGCCTTTATCTATAATCTGGCACGACGCTTCGCCCAGCGCGGATTCTCCCAGCGTGAGTTTCGTCTGACCATGACCCGTGGTGACATCGGAAATTACCTGGGGCTGACGGTTGAAACCATCAGCCGCCTGCTGGGGCGTTTCCAAAAATCTGGCATGCTCAGCGTAAAGGGCAAATACATTACAATTGAAGACTATAGCGCGCTTTCCGTGCTTGCGGGTCACCCTCTTCTGGCCGCGTCTTAAAATCTCTAAGGGCCGCCTTCCGCGGTGGCCGTTGATACCGGATCATCATTAACTTTAGTTAATTGATCCGGTTCAATTTATCCTCTGTTCTGTTTCCTAATCCTGGTTTACTCTATAAGTGTACGTCGGCTCTTGGCGTCCCGCTTTCGGGCGTTACACAATAACCGCCGCGTCACTGTCCTGCTTGTCGTTTGGATCAATTTATTGGGTTTTGAGTTTTCCTGAGAATTGGCGCCCCGTGCGCTTTCAATCACAGATGTTTAGGAGGCTACCTTGGCCAAGTATCAGAACCTTCTGGTCGCTATTGACCCTAACCAGGACGACCAACCGGCCCTGCGCCGTGCGGTGTATCTGGTTCAACGCAACGGTGGGAAGATTAAAGCCTTCCTGTCCATCTATGATTTTTCCTATGAAATGACCACCATGCTTTCCCCTGAAGAGCGCAGCGCAATGCGTCAGGGCGTGATCAGCGAACGTACCGCATGGATAGCCGAACAGTGCCACTATTATGTCGAAGCAGGCATTCCCATCGATATTAAAGTGGTCTGGAATAACAAGCCTTTCGAAGCCATCATTAATGAAGTGCTGGTCGGCCAGCATGACCTGTTACTGAAAATGGCTCACCAGCACGATCGCCTCGAGTCGGTTATCTTCACTCCTACCGACTGGAATCTGCTGCGCAAGTGCCCTTGCCCGGTGTGGATGGTGAAAGACCAGCCCTGGCCTGAAGGCGGTAAGGCGGTGGTGGCGGTTAACTTGTCGAGCGAGGAGCCTTATCACGACCCCCTTAACATTAAACTGGTTAAAGAGAGCATTGAGCTGGCATCACACGTCAATCAGAC
>CAWUIY010000087.1:0-15513 GCA_963922555.1 uncultured Serratia sp.
CAGTCCGCCGTTCTACCGACTGAACTACAGAGGAATCGTTGGAACGGGGCGAATACTAACGGGGGCAGCGCAGCTTGTCAAAGCTCTTTCTTCATATTGCTGTCTGAGTGTTGAAGAAATCGGCAAATGCCCCAGTTTTAAAGAGAAGTTGGCTAAAAATCTCTCAATGAGGGTTATCCCTGAATGCGCTTTGCCCAGGAAGAAATTTCGTCGCCGCTGCCAATATCGGCCTGTACCAGCCCGTTAACCATAAAGGTAGGGGAAACGTGGATACCGTTCTGGCGCGAATATTTGCTGTGCCACTTAATCACGTTCTGCAAGTCTGGCCGGGCAAAGGCCTCACGAGCGTTAACGCCGCTATATTGTTCCAGACGATTAAGAATGTCGTTTGGCGTGGCGTCCATGTTGGGGCCTGAGCAGTGGTCGGTAAACTCAAACTCTTCACGATGATCGGCTACTGCTTTAAGCACGGCTTTGGCGGCTTTTTTACCCTCTGGCAGGGTAGAGGCGGCCAGGATATAGCGTAGGATCACACCGGAATACATGTGCCAGGGTTGCGATTGCAGATAAATTTTCAGCGTAACGTTATCTTCGCCAACCTCTTCCAGCAGCGCGTCAAACTTATTAAAAGCGCGCACCGAGAACGGGCAGGTGGGTTCCAAAAATACTTCGAAGAGGTTTTTTCCGTGGCCCCAAACCAGTGGGTCGGCATGCAGCGGCGTATTCGCAGTCATAATCAATTCCCTTAAGTGATAATTGTTAACTAAAACATCTTGGCAAAGACCGGTGCGAAGCTCCAGTCAAGGCGGGCAATTTGCCCGCGGTTTTAGGTTAACAAAGGTTACAGCATCCTGCCGGAGATCAGATTTTTAGTAATGCGCGCTGGGCCAGCTCGGTAAAATAGTTCACCGCTGGCTCGATTATCTCTTCGCTCGGATCAAAAGAGGGATGATGCAGACCAAACTTGCTGGCGCTGCCGATGCTGACAAAGGCACCCGGCACGTGATGCAAATAAAAAGCAAAGTCTTCACCGCCCATCTGTGGCGTGGCAACATCAGCGTTATAACCGCTTTCTTGCGCCACCGAAAGCGCGAATTCTGCCCACTCAGGTGTATTAATTAACGCGGGCGGACCCGGCTGCCAGTTGAGGGTTGCTCTGGCGCCAAATGCACCGGCAATGCCCTCAATCAGCGAGCGAATGCGGCTGGGAATTTCCTTACGGATCTGATCATTGTGGGTACGCACTGTGCCTTCAAGCTCCACCGTTTGCGGCAACACGTTCCAGGTATTGCCTGCGGTAAAGCGCGTCACGCTGACTACCACTGACTCCTGTGAGCTGTAAATGCGGCTCGCCAGCGTTTGCAGCGTGGTGACGATTTGACTGCCGATCACCACCGAGTCGATGCCCTCGTGCGGACGCGCGGCGTGCGCGCCCTTGCCGTTAATCTGAATAGAAAAACGGTCAACGTTGGCGTAAAACGCTCCGCCGCGAGTCTTCAGGGTGCCCAGCGGTAAATCCGGCGCATTATGCATGCCAAAAATTGCCTTAACCCCCGCCAGCGCCCCCGCGTCGATGAGTTGTTGAGCGCCATTAAATGTCTCTTCTGCAGGTTGGAACAGAATGCGCACGCGGCCTTTAAGGGATTTTTCAATGGCTTTTAATCGGTAGGCCACGCCAAGCATCACCGAAGTATGCAGGTCATGACCACAGGCGTGCATCACGCCGCTATTTTTGGAGGCGAAGGGCTGGAGGGTGGCTTCTTCAATCGGCAGCGCGTCGATGTCGGCGCGCAGGGCGATTAAAGGTTCGCCCTGACCGATCTCAGCGATCACACCGGTTTGCAGTTTGAAAGGAAGAATGCGGATATCAGCCTGTTTCAGCCATGCGGTGATGCGTTCGGTGGTCGCAAATTCGTGATTTGAGAGTTCGGGGTTCTGGTGCAGCTCGCGCCGCCAGGTTACCAGCTGGTCGATTAAAGTTTCCGTCATGACATCCTCGTCTATTAAGGCTAATACGCCATTTTCCAAAGATGTCGGCGGCGCGTGAACCAACGATTTGCGATAAGCTTTGCGATAAAACAGCTATGCCTATTGCCATATTTATCATTCTCTTGCGCAGAATTGTTGTTTTACTCCGGGCGGCTTTTTGGTCACTATCGCTAATCAAGGAATGGAGAGCCTTGCTTCGTTCTATTGCCAGATCGGGAGGAAACCCATGAGCGACAATTTTGCTGCGCAGCTGATTAATTGGCGCAGGACCCTGCATACCTGGCCTGAGCTATCTAATCAGGAACAGGCCACCACCGCGCGAATTGCTGAATGGCTGGCGGCGGCCGGGATCCGTATTCTGGATTACCCCATTCAAACCGGCGTGGTTGCCGAAATCGGTTACGGCGAATCGCTGATTGCCCTGCGCGCCGACATCGATGCACTGCCTATTCACGAACAAACTCAACTGCCTTACGCCTCGCAAAATGCGGGAGTGATGCACGCCTGCGGTCATGACGT
The DNA here is from genome assembly GCA_963922555.1 of uncultured Serratia sp. GTDB lineage: Bacteria > Pseudomonadota > Gammaproteobacteria > Enterobacterales > Enterobacteriaceae > Rouxiella. Next base: position 2,509 of record CAWUIY010000087.1, read on the forward strand.
ACATACCTCGGTGATCCTCGGCGCAGCCCTGAAGCTCAAGGCGCGGGAAGACTCGCTGCCGGGCAGGGTGCGGCTGTTCTTTCAGCCGGGTGAGGAGAACTGTACCGGCGCGAAACAGTTCATTAAAGCCGGTGCGCTGGAAGGCGTGCAGGCGATTTTCGGCATGCATAACGAACCTGGCTTGCCGGTGGGCACATTTGCCACCCGAGGCGGCGCATTTTATGCCAATGCCGATCGTTTTATTATCAATATTCATGGCAAAGGCGCGCATGCGGCACACCCGGAACAGGGTAATGACACCATCGTGCTGGCAAGCCAGGTGATTCAGGCATTACAAGCTCTTACCAGCCGCAGCTTTAACACACTCGACAGTCTGGTGCTTTCGGTGACCCGTATCGATGCGGGTAAAACCTGGAACGTGTTGCCCGAAAAAGTCATGTTTGGTGGAACGCTGCGCACCCACGATGTAAACGTGCGCGAGCAGGTGCAACAGCGGGTCAATCATCTGGTCAAGAGTCTGGTTGAAGCCAGCGGTGGCCGCGCCGAGGTGAGCTGGACTGCCGGACCGCCAGTGTTAATCAATGATGACAACTGGGCGCGGGTAGCTTCCGAGGTGGCGAAAGGCGCGGGTTACAAGGTTCGTACCGCGGACTTGCATCTCGGGGGTGAAGATTTTGCTATTTATCTGCAAAAGGTGCCGGGCGCTTTTGTCAGCATTGGCAGTGCCAGCGAGTTTGGCCTGCATCATGAAGGCTTTAACCCTGATGAAGCACTGCTTGCCCCGGCGGCAGAATACTTTAGCCAGCTTGCCGAGCAGGCTTTAACCTTGTTGAACGAGAATGCGCTAGAGCCTGGCACTGTGTAGACCTTACCTGTAATGCAATATCCTCTGATCGAGTCAGAGGACTTGCACCCGTTTTGTGAAAAGATGCTTATTAAACGTGCATCCTTCTGCTCAGTTATCTTCATCAGAATTTAAAAAACCTTCCTTTTCCCCTGCTTCAAACCTGATTAATTCCTGAGTATTTACTGATTTTTCCCTGATCTAACGCGAATTTTCACCCCAAGCTTAATGTGTGATTGGAATTGGCACAGCTGTTGCTTTGTTATCCAACTAACAAGGCGGGTTAGGCTGATAACAAAGCAACAGGGGCTTATGACAGAAAATCTCGACGTGATTGCACAAATTCAACACTCCTTTGCCGGGCAAACGCCGACGGGAAAACGCATTGCCGGATACTTGCTGGCTAATCTGGCGCAGATCCCTTTTGAAACCGCTGACAGCATTGCACGCAGCGCCGCAACCAGCGGTATCTCGGTGGGTCGTTACCTGCGCAGTCTGGGGTATCGCAATCTGGACGATTTCAAGCAAACGTTACGTCAGCAAAGCAGCGGAACGCTATACCAGCCTTGGGTGGTTACCGATCGTCTGGGGGCCTATCGCCAGCGCAGTAAACAGCCACAGCAGGAAAAATTTCAGCAGGGCCTGACGCTCGAACTTGAGGCGATCCAGCATGTTTATCAGCTGGCACAGAGTGACAGCTTTGCACAGATCAGCCGCGGACTGGCGGAGGCCGACGCGGTGTTTATTCTCGGAATTCAATCGGTGCGCGGCATCGCCAACACGTTTTACAGCAATCTGGAATACCTGCGGCCCCAGGTTTATTTCGCCGACGGGCAGTCCGGCACCTACGTGGAGTCTCTGAACTCGGAGTTTGCCTCGCCGTACATCATCGTCAGCGATACCCGCGCCTATTCGGTGATCGCTCAGAAGTATTGCAAAGCCGCCTGCGATCGCGGGCTGCGGGTTGGTTTGATTACAGATATTTATTGCCCGTGGGCCCACGATTATCCGGAGGATCTGCTGCAAATCAAGACCGATACCGGCCAGTTTTGGGATTCAATGGCGCCGCTAAGCTGCCTGTTCAACCTGCTATGTTCGGCGGTGCTTGAGCTACGCGGCGATCAGGTTGAGCAGCGGCTGGCGACCAATCGACTACTGCAAAAAGAGTTTGGGCAATTTGAGTCCTGAGCATTGACGGACTTCCAGCGACAACATGACATTTAACAGGGGTAGTGAAAAATCATTATGAAACAACAAGATATTACGCTGGTGGACGTGGCCGAGCTTTTACCTGACGCGATCATCGACATGAAATACGCCACCGACGACAACCTCACGGGTCATGTCGTCTATTGCGAGAACCGTTGCCTGCTCCATCCTGACGCGGCCAAAGCCCTGGTTCGCTGTTTTGAGGTGGCACAACTTGCCGGTTTTAATCTCAAGATTTTCGATGCCTATCGGCCCAAGCAGGCGCAAAAGGTGTTTTGGGCGGTCCTGCCGAATCCAGACTATGTCGCCGATATCAGCATTGGATCGCACCATAGCCGTGGCGTGGCTATCGACCTGACGCTTGTTGACGAACAGGGACGCGAGCTGGATATGGGCGCGGGTTTTGATGAGATGACCGAGCGATCGCATCCTTTTTATCCGCATCTTCCGGCCGGGATCCAGCGTAATCGCCTGCTCCTTAACGCGGTGATGGCGGCAGGCGGGTTTATTGGTATGCCGACCGAGTGGTGGCATTTCGAATTGCCGGACTCTATTTCCTATCCGTTGCTGGAAGACATTTTTGACTGTTATCCATCAAAACACCTTGCCTGAAACTTGGCATTTTCATCGTTGCTATCTTTAGATACCAGGAGTTTGCAGATGCGTTCGACCACAGCAAAGTCATTATTTAATAAAGCATTTATCCAAAAAACCACCTTAACTGGCGCAATATTATTCGCCCTTTCTGGTTTTAGTTTGCAGGCGCAGGCCGCCGTGCCCAAAGATATGCTGGTGATTGGCAAGGCGGCAGATCCACAGACGCTGGACCCGGCAGTCACCATCGATAACAACGACTGGACCGTGACTTATCCGGCTTATCAGCGCCTGGTGGGTTATAAAACCGAAGGCGGCAAAGGCTCCACGCAGGTTGAAGGCGACTTGGCGGCTAGCTGGACGTCATCAGCAGATCAACTGGTGTGGACCTTCAAACTGAAACCGGATGCAAAATTTGATGATGGTTCAGCGGTAAACGCCGACGCGGTAAAATGGTCGTTTGATCGTCTGATGAAAATCGCGCAAGGCCCCTCCGAAGCCTTTCCGAAAGACATGCAGGTCTCGGTCGTAGACCCGCTGACCGTGCGTTTCACTCTAAAAACGCCGTTTGCTCCTTTCCTTTATACCCTGGCTAATGACGGCGCGGGGATCGTGAATCCGGCGATCGCCAGAGGCAATCCTGCCGACGGGGGTAAAGCCTGGATGTCCACCCACACTGCCGGTTCAGGTCCGTACAAGCTTGAACGTTGGGAAAAAGGCCAGCAACTGGTACTGGTGCCGAACCCTTATTACAACGGGCCGAAACCGGCATTCAAACGCGTCACGGTGAAGATTATCGGTGAAAGCTCGAGCCGTCGTTTGCAGTTGTCTCACGGCGATCTGGATATTGCCGATTCGTTGCCTATCGACCAACTTGCGGCGTTGAAGCAGGAAAATAAAGTCGCGGTTAACGAGTATCCGTCACTGCGCGTAACTTATTTGTACCTTAACAATGCCAAGGGTGCGCTGAGCAATGTCGATCTGCGCCGCGCGGTTTCCTATGCCGTAGATTATCAGGGCATGGTGAAGGGCATTCTCGGCGGCAACGCCAAACAGATGCGCGGGCCGATCCCAGACGGGATGTGGGGCTATGACCCTACCGCCATGCAGTACAGCACCGATATGTCTAAAGCCAAGGCAGATTTAGCTAAGGTCAAACCACAGCCGGGCACGCTAGATTTGCTCTATTCCGACAGTGATCCGAACTGGGAACCGATCGCGCTCTCAGTGCAGGCAAGTCTGGCGACCATGGGGGTGAAAGTGAAGCTTGAGAAGCTGGCGAACGCCACCATGCGCGACCGCATCGGGCAGGGTGATTACGACATCTCTATTGGCAACTGGAGCCCGGATTTTGCCGACCCGTACATGTTCATGAACTACTGGTTTGAGTCGGACAAGAAGGGCCTGCCGGGCAACCGCTCGTTTTACTCCAATCCACAGGTCGATGATTTGCTGAAAAAAGCGGTATCGGTGACCGATCAGAAACAGCGCACCGACTATTACCAGCAGGCGCAAAAAATTGTAATCGACCAGGCGGCCTACGTTTATCTGTTCCAGAAAAACTATCAGGTGGCGATGAACAAAGATGTGAAAGGCTTTGTATTCAATCCGATGCTTGAACAGGTGTTTAACGTCGCGCAGATGAGTAAGCAGTAAGGTCGGGTAAACCGTTGATATTATGTTAGTTTGCCATGGCACCGTGGCGAGGATCCCGGTGCATTGTTCAGGGGAACGTTATGACTTTTTGGACCATTATTCGTCAGCGCTGCTGGGGGCTGGTTTTGGTAATGGCCGGGGTGTGCGTCATTACTTTTATCATCTCGCACCTGATCCCCGGTGACCCGGCGCGGCTGTTGGCTGGCGATCGGGCCAGCAATGAGATGGTGCTGCACATGCGTCAACAGTTAGGGCTGGATCAGCCTCTATACGTGCAGTTTTATCGATATGTGGTTGATTTGCTGCACGGCAATCTTGGTACCTCGATTCGCACCGGCAGGCCGGTGCTGGACGATCTGCGGACCTTTTTTCCCGCCACGCTGGAATTGGCCCTGAGCGCGCTGCTGTTGGCCATTATCCTGGGGGTGCCACTGGGCGTGCTGTCGGCGGTGTATCGCAATAAGTTGCCGGATCATCTGGTGCGCATGATGTCGGTGATCGGCATTTCGACTCCGGCCTTCTGGCTTGGACTCGGCGTGATTATTCTTTTTTACGGCCACCTGAATATGCTGCCAGGCGGCGGGCGGCTCGATGACTGGATGGATCCGCCGACGCACATCACCGGCTTTTATGTTATCGATTCAATTTTGACCGGAAATCGCGATGCGCTGTGGAACAGCCTGCAACACTTGCTGATGCCTGCGCTGACGCTGGCCTTCGTACATATGGGCATTGTGGCGCGACAGATTCGCTCTGCCATGCTCGAGCAGATGGGCGAAGACTACATTCGTACTGCGCGGGCTAACGGACTGTCGCACTGGCGCGTGATTTTATGCCATGCGTTGCCCAACGCGCTGATCCCGTCCGTCACCGTGCTGGGTTTAGCGCTGGGGGATTTGCTGTATGGCGCGGTGTTAACCGAAACCGTTTTTGCCTGGCCGGGCATGGGGGCTTACGTAGTCAGTTCGATTCAGGCGCTGGATTTCCCGGCGGTGATGGGCTTCGCGGTAGTGGTGTCCTTCGCCTACGTGCTGGTGAACCTGTTGGTGGATTTACTCTACGTGTGGATCGATCCGCGTATTGGCAGAGTGGGGTAAGTGATGTCGTTGATTGAACCGGGTGTCGACAGTAGTCGAGCCGATATTGTGCCGCCGGACGTTAAGCCTCGTTTCGCCTCATGGCGTAAAACGGCTCACCAGTTGAGCCGCAGCCCGTTGACTGTGCTGGGTCTGGCGATCATGCTCATCGTGATATTTTTGATGGTATTTTCACCGTGGCTGGTGCCGCACGATCCCAACGCCATCGATCTGACGGCGCGGCTGCAGGCTCCTTCTGCCGCACACTGGTTTGGCACCGATGAAGTCGGGCGTGACCTGTTTAGCCGCGTGCTGATCGGCAGTCAGCAGTCTGTTGCCGCCGGATTGGCGGTGGTGATCCTCGCGGGCAGTATTGGCTCACTGCTGGGATGTTTTTCGGGCGTGATGGGCGGGCTGGTGGATGCGCTAATCATGCGTTGCATGGATATCATGCTCTCGGTGCCTTCGCTGGTGCTGACGATGGCTTTAGCCGCCGCGCTGGGTCCGAGCCTGTTCAACGCCATGCTGGCAATTGCCATCGTACGCATTCCGTTTTATGTGCGTCTGGCGCGTGGGCAAACCTTGATGTTGCGCCATCAGGCTTACATGCAGGCGACCCGAACTTTCGGCGCGTCGCGCTGGCATCTGATCACCTGGCACGTGCTGCGTAATGTGTTGCCGCCGCTGGTTGTGCAGGCTTCGCTCGATATTGGCACCTCTATTCTGATGGCCGCCACGCTGGGCTTTATCGGCCTTGGTGCGCAGCAGCCGACGGCGGAATGGGGCGCGATGGTCTCCAATGGCCGCAACTATATTCTCGACCAATGGTGGTATTCCGCCTTTCCAGGTATGGCGATTTTGATAACCGCCACCGGATTTAACCTGTTCGGCGATGGTCTGCGTGACCTGCTCGACCCGAAAAGCCGAGGACGTTAATAATGACAGAAATTTTTGCACCCGCCAAAGACCAGCCGGTGCTGGAGATCAGCAGCCTGCGACTTGTCTTTCCCGTCTACGGCGGTGAAGTCAGCGCGTTGAACAATGTTTCATTGCAGGTGAATGCCGGGGAGATAGTCGGAGTGGTCGGCGAGTCCGGCTCGGGTAAATCGGTCACCGCAATGATGTCAATGCGTTTGTTGCCGCAGGACAGTTTTACCATTAAATCAGGTGAACTGAAGCTGCTGGGAACCGACGTGGTCAACGCCAGCGATAAACAGATGCGCCAACTGCGCGGGGCGCGTGTGGCAATGATTTTTCAGGAGCCGATGAACGCCCTCAATCCGACGCGAAAAATTGGCCGTCAGATGTGCGAGGTGATCTGCCTGCATCAAAAAATCAGTCGTCAGGCCGCCTTCAAGAAAGCCATTGGCCTGTTGCAGGAGATGCAAATTGGTGATGCCGAACAGGTGATGGGGCGTTATCCGTTTGAACTTTCAGGCGGTATGCGCCAGCGCGTCTTGATTGCAATGGCATTTTCCTGCGAGCCGGAACTGATTATTGCCGATGAACCGACTACCGCGCTCGACGTCACTGTGCAGAGACAGGTGTTGCGGCTGTTGCAGCGCAAAGCGAAATCCAGCGGGACGGCGGTGCTGTTTATTACCCATGATATGGCGGTGGTCTCCCAACTTTGCGACCGGGTGTACGTGATGTACGCCGGACACGTCATCGAGAGCGGTAATACCGCCGAGGTTATTGAAAGCCCCGCGCATCCTTATTCCATCGGGCTATTGCAGGCCGCGCCAGAAAACGGCGAGCCGCGCAGTCTGTTAAAAGCGATTCCTGGCACGGTGCCTAACCTTGCCAAACTGCCCGGTGGCTGTGCCTTTCGCGGACGTTGCAGTCACGCTGATGCCCAGTGTGCCCAGTCGCCACAGCTCGCCGGTTTGGATAGTCAAACACAGCAGCAGGTTGCCTGTTGGCATCCGCAACGCACCGGATCGATTACCCGTCAGGAGCCACTCTGATGAATCAAGATGCATTGATTGAATTGCAGGATATCCGCGTGCGGTTCGCGGCGAAATTTAACTGGCTTGGCAAGCCAAAAGGCTATGTACATGCGCTGAACGGGCTGGACTTGAATATCATGCGCGGCGAAACGCTGGGGATTGTCGGCGAGTCGGGCTGTGGGAAAAGTACCCTGGCGCAGCTGTTGATGGGGCTGCAAAAGCCCAGTAGTGGACAGCTATTGCGCGCGCGGTCCGACGGATCCTGGTTTGGGTCCGGTATGCAGATGGTGTTTCAGGATCCGCAATCTTCTTTGGATCCGCGTTTGCCGGTATGGCGAATTATTACCGAGCCGGTCTACGTGCAGAAGCATAACCCGGCCAGCGAGCGGCGCAAATTGGCTGCCGAGCTGGCGGAACAGGTGGGGATCCGTAAAGAGTATCTCGATCGCCTGCCGCACGAGTTTTCAGGCGGTCAACGTCAGCGTATTTCCATCGCCCGTGCGCTGTCTTCAGAACCGGATATTATTGTGCTGGATGAGCCCACTTCGGCACTGGATATCTCGGTACAGGCGCAGATCCTCAATCTGCTGGTGGAGCTGCAACGCCAGCGTAATCTGACCTTCGTACTGATTTCCCACAACGTGTCGGTGGTGCGCCATATGAGCGATCGCGTGGCGGTGATGTATCTTGGCCAAATCGTCGAGCTGGGTCCGGCAGAGAAAGTTCTGACCCGTCCGCAGCACCCTTATACCAAACTGCTGCTCGACTCCGTGCCGCAGGCCGGCCGTTCGCTGGAGGAGGGGCAGGAGGACCGCAAAGGAGAATTGCCCAGCAATCGCAATTTGCCGCAGGGCTGTTATTTCCGCGAGCGTTGTCCTTACGCAGGTAACGGCTGCCAGTTGCCACAAGATTTACGCGTCAATCTTTCGGGCGCAGCGGTCAGATGTCATCGCGTTGCCTGATGCGCGTCAGAGGAGCAGAGAGATAACGAATTGGCAGGGCATTTATACGAGAGGTTTTCCGAAGAGAGGCTCCCCCGTAAAAGAGGGAGCCATAAAATCAGTGCTTATAGAGCTGATCGATGGTTTTTTCCCAGTTGAACGGGACCAAATCCTGGTAGGTCAGGCTGTGTGCGGCGATGGCATCAACAAAGCTTTGTTGGGTCTCTACCGTGGCCTTGCTTTGATGGGGCACGACGCCGACGTCTTCCAGCGTTTTCACCACTTCGCGCATTTCTTCGGCACGACGTCTGCCATGCTCGGCAACGCGGCTAATAAGATAATGCGGCAGTTTATCGTCCCAGCCTAGCGAGGGGAAACTGGCGTGCAGTGAGGCCAGCACCTCTTTCTCGACTCCGTATTGTCGCGCCGCGCTCAGGCATTCAGTGGTCAGCGCCTCCAGCCCTTTAATCATGACGCTGCGACACATTTTAATCGCCGAGGCTTCGCCCACTTTTGCGCTGTGCACCTTGCTATTAAAGCCGTGATCGTTAAGCCAGTGGCTAACAGTCGGCGCGCGTTGGCCCCCCAATAGTAGCGGGGTTTGCAGGCGTGCAGGAGGATAAGGAGCCATGACCGCCACGTCGATATACTCGGCGGCAGCGCGGGAGATAAACTCATGCCCTCGTCGTTTAGTGTCAGGAGAAACCGAGTTTAGATCGAGGAAAAATTGCCCTTTAGCGATAAATTTAGCGCTATTCTCAGCGACGCTCAGCGCCTGTGAGGCGGTAACCGCCGAGAAAATCAGCTGGCTACCTTCAATCGCCTGATCAAGCCCCGAGACCAGTTGAATCGACAAATCATGGGCTTTTTGCTGCATCTGCGACTGTGCGTGCAGTAGATCGAATGCCACGATTTTAAGCTGCGGATCCTGATGACGCAGATCGGTCGCCAAAATAGTGCCAACCTCGCCCAGCCCAATCAGCGTAATTTGCCTGACGTTGAGTCCGTTCTCATGATTATTCATGATTTTTTCCTGATTTTTTTCCGTCCCACAGGCTACCCGGGATCGCTACGCGGCCTTCAAACAGCAGCCGCGCCGTGCGCAGCAGGCCACAGCCAGCCAGTCTTTCAGCCCCGGTAGCCGCCGGATTAACGTGCAGTTCAACGCTAAATTCACCGCTTGGATGTTCAACGCTGATACGTGGACGTTCGCCGCCGGGTGTGTTGGCCAGCCCTTCAGTGACGGAACCTGGCAACAGGCAGGCGCTGGCCACGCTAACTGCACCCAGAACCCCAATCGACGCGTGGCAACGGTGCGGAATAAAGGTTCGGCTGGAGATGGAACCGCCATCACGCGCTTCGGCCACCAAGGTCATTTTTGGCACCGTGCGTTGAGAAACGTCACCCAGGTTCATTTTTGGACCCGCCTGCAGGCGAATCGACTCGAGTCTGGCTTTCAGTTCGCTGTCATCATCAAGCTGCTGGCGAGTTTCGTAACCGCTGCGGCCCAAGTCGGCAGCGCGCAGCAGCACGACAGGCATCCCGTTATCGATACAGGTCACTTCAATACCGTCAAACTTGTCGATTACCTGACCGGTTGGCAGCAGCGAGCCGCAACTGGACCCGGCGATATCGGCAAATTCAATCATGATTTCGGCCGCGGTTCCCGGTACGCCGTCGATACGCAGACCGCCCTCGTACTCGACCACACCCTGCGGTGTAGGCACGTGGGCAATCGCGATTTGCCCGGTATTTTCCATAAAGATCCTGACCGGAGTCAGGTCTTGGGTGGCAGTAATCAGACCTTGTTCGATGGCGAACGGGCCGACGGCGGCCAGAATATTGCCGCAGTTTTGCCCGTAATCCACGACGGCCTTGTCTACGTTGACCTGAGCAAACAGATAATCAACGTCGGCATCCTCGCGAGCAGAAGGACGGATGATAGCCACTTTACTGGTCAGCGGATCGGCACCGCCCACGCCGTCAATCTGTCGTGGATCGGGGGAGCCCATAACGGCCAGCAGCACGCGGTCACGCAACGCGTTATCTGCTGGCAAATCATCGGCCAGAAAGAACGCGCCCTTTGAGGTTCCACCGCGCATCAGCACGCAAGGAATACGGGTTTGCAGCATACTGTCTCCTCAACGCTTAAGTGAGTTTTCCAGCTCTTCAGCGTCTGTGTAGTAAACCAGGCCTTTTTTCTCGAGGGTCGGACGCATGTTGTAGATGTCGAGACCCAGTTCGCCGTCGGCCATGCGCGCGCGTTTGCTTTCTTCCAGCGCTTCGCGTTGACGGCTGGCTTCTGCGACCTGAGCGACCTCTTCACGGCGGACCACGACCACGCCGTCATCGTCGGCAACAATCGCATCACCTGGATAGACAATCTGACCGGCGCACATCACGGGAATGTTTACCGAACCCAGCGTTTCTTTTACGGTGCCTTGGGCATAAACCGCGTGTGACCAAACAGCAAAGCCCATTTCGCGCAGAGTGCGGGTATCGCGCACGCCAACGTCAGCGACCAGGCCAATAACGCCCTGTGCTTTCAACGACGTTGCCAGCAGATCGCCAAAATAACCGTCGCCGCAAGGGGAAGTTGGAGCAACGACCAGAATATCGCCTGGTTTGCACTGCTCGACTGCCACGTGGAACATCCAGTTATCACCCGGTGCAACCAGCACGGTAACGGCGCTGCCGGAGATCGCCACGTCTTTCTGAATCGGACGAATAGCCGGGGAAAGCAAACCTTTGCGGCCCTGAGCTTCATGAACTGTCGCGACGCCAAACGCGGCCAGTGCAGCCACGTGTTGTTGCTCGGCGCGTGGAATATTACGCACCACCACGCCTTTTTTACCGAGGATCAGTCCTTCATTGCTGCTCATGCCAGCTCTCCTGTCACGCGTGGGAAGATGCTCTGGTAGCCTTCACCGTAAACGATATTTTTGCTGGTGGTGATACCAACGTTACGTTTCGCCTGCACGCCGCGCTGTTGAGCAACGCGAGTGTAGTATTCCCACAGGTGTTCCTGGCCCGCCATGCACTGGATTGCGGCGTATTTTTTGTCCCAGACGTCGGTGATATCCAGTAACACGTCTGGCTTCCAGTCACACTGCTCTGGCTGATGTGGCTCGAAGCAATAAACTGGCGGAGCAGCGACGATCGGCTCGCCCGGCTTATAGCCTTCTGCCTGCGCAATAATACGGGCTTCCTGCGCCAGATTAGTGGCCATCGGATGATCGTAGTTGTAAGGGTCTTTCAGGGAATGGGTCAGCACGAAGTGAGGCTGAATGCGGCGATAAACGTCGGCCAGACGGAAAAGATCGTCTTTGGTGGCGCGCAGTGGGTAGTCGCCCATATCAAAGAACTCGACGCTAGCTCCCAGAATTTCTGCGGCGGCCATCGCTTCTTCGCGACGTGAGGCTTTAACTTTGGCTTCAGTCATCTCGCCTTTGCGCCACAGTTTGGCCGATTCACCGCGCTCGCCAAATGACAGGCAAACAATATGCACTTTGTAACCTAACTGGGTGTGCTGAGCGATAGCACCACCCGCGCGCCATACAAAGTCAGCTGAGTGGGCGCTAACAACCAGCGCGCTTTTTGCAGGATTTGCTGCATTATTGTTGGCATTGCTCATTTGCGTATTCCTTATCAATTTATTGTTTGCGGGTACCTGACGCATCGCGAGGTAGTGTTTCTATGCTGGCAGTCGGCGTGTGACACAGGTAATTCATTTGATTGCAGCAGGTATGCGTTTTATTTATATTGCTGTGCAAGGTCACAAAAAAAACATAAGCAGGAGAAGGGGATGAGGCACGAGAGCGAGTTATGTAACCTGATGCAAATTAGAGCATTTTGTCAGGTTGTCGACCAGGGCAGTGTGTCGCGCGCCGCCGATGAGTTGTTTCGTACCCAGTCGGCCATTACCCGTTCCATTCGTGATCTGGAAGAACATTTATCCGTGCCGCTTTTTGAGCGCCACGCCAACGGGATGTTACTGACTGATTATGGCAAATGTATTCTGCCGCGAGCGCGCCGTGCTATCGCTGATCTGCATGAAACCGCCGAACTGCTAACCAAATTACAGGGGAAAACCGCGCAGAGCCGAGCGCCCACGGAGCCTCTTTATCTGTTCAACGTGCGGCGCTTGCAGATCTTTGTCTCATTATGCAAAACCCGACATATGCAAACCGTCGCTACGCTTTTGGGCCTGAGCCAGCCAGCGGTTTCTGCGGCGCTCAAGGTGCTGGAGAACGGTGCGGATACCGCCTTGCTCGAGCGAACGCCGCAGGGGATGATCCCAAGCCTGGCGGGACAGGAAATTGTGCCAAATATTCGCCGTGCGCTGAACGAATTGCGCCATATTCCTGCTGATATCGCCGCACGACAGGGGGTGCTGGTCGGCACGGTGCAGATCGGCGCATTACCTTTGAGCCGTGCGCGACTCTTGCCGCAGGCCATTCTGGATGTCACCACCCAATATGCTGGCATCAAAATTATCACCAACGAGAGTGCCTTTGTGACGCTGGCTTCAGAGCTGAGATCGGGAGAAGTTGATTTTATTGTCGGGGCGTTGCGAACCAGCGATTACGCCGCAGACATGGTCAGCGAGACGCTATTTACCGAAAAGATGGTTATTGTGGCGCGTCGAGGGCATCCGTTGACCGGCAAAGCTATCCAGCCAGAGGATTTACTCGGCGCGCGCTGGGTTTTGCCTCGTTCGGAAACGCCTGCACGAA
>CAWUIY010000088.1:0-15467 GCA_963922555.1 uncultured Serratia sp.
CCTTTCTCCTTAAGGGTGCTTACAATCAGTTGGCGCATGCGGTGATTGCGTTGACGCATATCGCTCAGCTCTTGTTCCCACAGAGCGCGCAGTGCCGGGTTGCCCAGAATCGTTGCGACTACAGCTGCACCATGTGCCGGCGGGTTAGAGTAGTTAGTGCGAATAACGGATTTTACCTGGCTGAAGGCGCGGTCGGCAGTTTCTGCATCGGAAGTCACCAGCGTAAAGGCACCTACGCGCTCGTTGTACAGGCCAAAGTTTTTCGAGTAAGAGCTGGCAACCAGCAATTCTGCATGTTTGGCAGCAAAGATACGCAGACCCTGCGCGTCTTCTTCCAGTCCTTTGGCGAAGCCCTGGTAGGCGAAGTCAAACAGCGGTAACCAGCCGTTAGCCACAGAAAGATCGGCCAACTGTTGCCATTGAGCCACGGTTGGATCGATGCCGGTCGGGTTATGGCAACAGCCGTGGAACAGGACGATATCGCCCGCTTTGGCTTCACTCAGGCTTTTCAGCATGCCATCGAAGTCTAAGGCATGTTTTTCGGCGTCGTAATAATTGTATTCTGCAACTTCCAGGCCTGCGGAAGAGAACACGCCGACGTGGTTTGGCCAGCTTGGGTTGCTCACCCAAACGCGTTTCGCGCTGGTTTGAGTCGCCACGAAATCAGCCGCGATTCGCAGGGCGCCGGTGCCGCCTGGGGTTTGAGCGGTACGAGCGCGCTGGTCGCGAATGATCGCACTGTCAGCACCAAACAACAGCTCTTGGGTGCAATGTGCAAAGTCCGGCAAACCATCGATGCTCAGATAAGTTTTAGTGGTTTCGTTTTCCAGCAGGAATTGCTCGGCTTTTTTTACACTGGCGAGAACCGGCGTCTTACCTGTTTCGTCTTTATATACACCAATTCCGAGGTTGATTTTGTCCTGACGAGCGTCAGCGCGGAAAAGATCGGTCAGACCCAGGATAGGATCAGCGGGTGCGGCAGTGATTTTTTCAAACATTTGGATACTTCCATGGCCTGTTATTAACAGAAATAGGCGTTCAGGTTACCGTTTGCCCCGGCCTTTGCCAACCGTTTGCAGTAAAAAGAAAGCAGAGTTGTGAGCGCGCTGTCAGCATTAATTTTTCTGATAATGGTTATTAATTTTCATAATAATAATATGCAGGCAAAGGAATCGCACAATCCGATAAAAACTCTCTTAATGAAAGGTATTTAATACTTCAAGCAATAAAAAGGCAGAGCCGAAGCCCTGCCTGATTTATATATCTGAATTGCACGCTTGGCGCGAAATCAAGCTTGATTAGAACTGGTATACCAGACCTAACGCGACTACGTTGTCTGTTGCCAAGCCCAGTGGGTTGTCGTTTTTCAGACGGTTGATTTTGTAGTCAACATAGGTAGACATGTTTTTGTTGAAGTAGTAAGTTGCGCCAACTTCATAGTATTTGTACAGGTCAGCATCGCCGATGTTCTCGATGTTTTTACCTTTAGACTGTACGTAGGCAATAGAAGGGCGCAGACCGAAGTCGAACTGGTACTGAGCAATAACTTCAGTGGTTACCGCTTTGTTTGCAAAGCCGTCGTTGCCGTCTGAGTCAGTGAAGCGAGTCGCGTTGTGGGTCTCGGTATAAAGTGCAGCAACATAGATGTTGTTGGCATCATACTTAACCGCGGTACCCCAGCTGCGTGCTTTGTTTTCGCCGTTACCATAGATCAGCTCTTTCTGAGCAGTGGTACGGTTAGACTCTGCCCAGGAACCAACGATGCCCAGACCGATTGAAGAGGTGTAGGAAGTAGACAGCGCATAGCCGTCACCGTTGCCGCGCAGAACGTTGTCGCCGGTACGGTCATTTTTGCCCTGGTACTGAACGGCGAAGTCCCAACCGTCTACCAAGCCAAAGAAGTTATTGTTACGGTAAGTTGCTACGCCAGTAGAACGACCAGACAGATAGCCGTCTGAGTAACCAGAGTCACCGCCGTATTCAGGCATCATATCGGTCCAGCCGATAGAATCGTACATCAGACCGTAGTTACGACCGTAGTCGAATGAACCGTATTGGTTGAATTTCAAACCAGCGAAGCCCAGACGGGTTTTGTTGCCGTCTTGTGCATCTGCAGAACCTTCAGAATTGTTAGCCTGAATGTTGTATTCCCACTGGCCGTAACCGGTGATGTTGTCATTGATTTTGGTTTCGCCTTTGAAGCCGAAACGCACGTATGACTGGTCGCCATCGCTACCGTCATCGCCTGAGAAGTAATGCAAACCGTCGACTTTACCGTACAGATCCAGTTTGTTGCCGTCTTTATTATAGATTTCGGCTGCATTAGCTGCGCCAGCAGCTAACAAGGCTGGAATTACCACTGCAAGAATGTTGCGCTTCATCATTTATTATTACCCTCATTGGAGTTATTTGGACACCTTGCCACTGCCTACAATAATTTACAGAACTATTGTTGAAAGTTTGGTGTCTCCTGTGTCTGAACGCAGTGTTCCATTGAGGGTGCGCTTAATCTACAGCGAAAATGCTACTAAACACCTAAATATGTTTCATTAAGAAAAAATGTGTTACAAAATATTAAATTTACGGAACTTTGTGACAAGGATCTTGGTTTAAAAATAGCTAAGGCCAGCATTGCTGGCCTTAATTTTGTTTCAAAACTTGTTTAATTAATAACTTTTAATTAATTAGAAGGTTGCACTACGAGGAGTACGTGGGAAAGGAATCACGTCGCGCACGTTTTGTACACCTGTAACGTAAGCAACCAGTCGTTCGAAACCAAGTCCAAAACCAGAATGAGGAACGGTGCCGTAACGACGCAGATCACGGTACCACCAGTAATCTTCCTTGTTCAGACCCATTTCTTCCAGTCGTGAGTCCAGAACATCTAAACGTTCTTCACGCTGAGAACCGCCGATTATCTCGCCAATTCCTGGTGCTAATACGTCCATCGCGGCAACGGTTTTGCCGTCATCGTTCATACGCATGTAGAAGGCTTTGATATCTTTAGGGTAGTTTTTAACCACAACCGGTGCTTTAAAATGCTGCTCTGCGAGGTAACGCTCGTGCTCGGAAGAGAGATCGACGCCCCACGAAACGTCATTTTCGAACTTCTTGCCCGAATCGATCAAGATTTGCACGGCATCGGTATAGTCGACCTGCGCGAAATCGGAAGTTACAAATCGTTCGAGGCGTGAAATAGCATCTTTGTCTACGCGTTCGGCGAAGAAGGCCAGATCGTCGGCTCTTTCGTCCAGAACGGCCTTGAAAACATACTTAAGCATGTTTTCAGCCAGTGATGCGATGTCGTCCAGCGTGGCAAAAGCCACTTCCGGCTCTACCATCCAGAATTCGGCCAGATGACGGCTGGTGTTGGAGTTTTCAGCGCGGAAGGTTGGGCCAAAGGTGTAGATCTTGGACAATGCGCAGGCATAAGTTTCGCCGTTCAGCTGGCCGGAAACGGTCAGGAACGCTTCTTTGCCGAAGAAATCTTCGTTGAAGTCGACTTCGCCTTTATCAGTGCGCGGCAGGTTTTGCAGATCCAGCGTCGAAACGCGGAACATCTCGCCAGCACCTTCGGTATCGGACGCGGTGATCAGCGGAGTGGAAACCCAGAAATAACCGTTTTCATGATAGAAACGGTGAATGGCCTGCGACAGGGTGTTACGAACGCGCGCAACGGCACCAATCAGGTTAGTACGCGGGCGCAGGTGAGCAACTTCACGCAAGTATTCGATGCTGTGGCGTTTTGCCGCCATCGGGTAGGTGTCTGGATCGTCAACCCAGCCCACAACCTTGATAGAGGTTGCCTGCAGCTCGAAGCTCTGGCCTTCGCCAGGAGAAGCCACAACGGTACCGGTGACTTCAATAGAGCAGCCGGTGGTCAGGCGCAATACTTCATCCTGATAATTAGGCAAAGAATTATTTACGACGGCCTGTAACGGATTAAAGCAGGAGCCGTCATATACGGCGAGGAAGGAGATGCCAGCTTTTGAATCTCTCCGGGTACGCACCCAACCGCGTACGGTGACTTCACTGTCAACCGCAGCACGGCCTTGCAGTACGTCGACTACAGGCACAACGCTCATAGATTTCTCTCTTAAATAATTCTGATGATACCGATGGTTTTAAATTCGATTTAAAAACCTGCTAAAAGCTACACCCCCTTATAAAAGGGGTTTTGCTATGTTACTTAGGGTTTTTCAGGACACAAGCAGAAATCGCCCCTTGACCGCAACATTTGTGTCATTGCAGCTCTAAGTGTGAACAAGATAAAACAGAGGAGGGATAAAAGTGGTGAAAAAATCGCTAGTTTTGAGTTTCTTTCTATATATAGGAAGGAATTAGGTCGTGAGTCTGAAGAGGACAGTATTTTTTGATCCCGACCTTGCCTCACATTTTCTGCGTGGGAAGGCCGGGATAGAGGAGCAGCGACAAGAATTAGGACGCTTTTTTTACCAGCGGCAAATCGAAAGCCTTGCGCAGTGCTTTTACAAAGGCTTTGTCCTGACAGATGGTCTTACCCGGACTGTCGGAGAGTTTAGCTACCGGCTTGCCGTTGCACTGCACCAGCTTGATCACAATATTGAGCGGCTTGACCAGCGGAATATTGCAGGTGAGGCGCGTGCCAATACCAAACACCAGATTAACCCGCTTATGGAAGCGGCGATACAAATCCAGCGCTTTAACCAGATCCAGGTTATCGGAGAAGACCAGTGTTTTAGTCATCGGATCGATTCCCAGCTTCTCAAAATGAGCAACTGCCTTTTCGCCCCACTCAAACGGATCGCCGGAATCATGGCGCAGGCCCTGATAAGCACTGGCGAATTTGGTCCCGAAATCGCGCAGGAAAGCATCCATTGTTATGCAGTCGGTAAGTGCAATGCCGAGCTGATCGGGATATTCGTCAAGCCACGCCTGTAATGCCGCGCGTTGGCTATTGGCCAGCACCGGGCTGAGCTGTTGATGTGCCTGGAACCACTCATGGGCCTGAGTTCCCACCGGATTCAGCTGCAACTTATGCGCTAAATCGTAGTTACTGGTACCGACCAGATACGGAAATTCTGCTTTCAGGGTGCTGACGATTGCCCGCTGAACTGCGCCCGAGAAGCGGCGACGGGTACCGAAATCCATCAGCTTAAAAGCAGAAATATCGATATCTGCCGATTCCTGTTTAAACTTCTGCAGGTTCTTGCGCAGTTGCGCAACGGCCATCTCAGGGGTGACATCCGGCGAGCGATGCTTGTGCACGACCTCGCTTATCACCGCCAACAGCGGCACTTCCCACATAATCACTTCGCGCCACGGCCCGGCGATGCGAATATGCAGATGACCCTGTCGATCGGACACCTCTACGTGCGCCGGATTGTAACGGAACGAGCGCAGCCATTGCAGGTAATCCTGTTTGAAAAATGGCAGGCCGGAGAGATAGCTAAACTCTTCATCGGTCAGTGCCAGCTCGCTCATCAGCTCAACCTGGTGGCGGATTTCGTCCGCATATTCGCCCAGTAATTCATCACCGCGGCAACGGAACTCGGCTACAACATGACTGGTAGCATATCGATGGTAGACCGCCTGCTGCATGTGGAGCTTATAGGCATCGGTGTCTAGCAACGAAGTCAAAATCGGGGAGGCGAATGAGGTCATACGCGCAACATCCTCGTCAGAAGCGACAGGCCTTACTCTTCGTCCTAGAAACTGCAGCGGCGTTAGCTGCGCTCGCTCACCCGAATCACTGACCTGTGTCAGCTCATCGGGATTCGGCTCACTTGCTGCCTTGCTGCAGCTTCAATGACATAGAGTAATAAAAGTTAGTTAGTGGCCTGAATAATAGCGGCAAAGTTCGGGAAGTATACCGCATTATCAAGTCAATGAACCCTCATCTCAGCACAATTCCCGCCGTGAGGTCGAGGGCTAAATGTGCGTTGTTAAGGATACTAAACACGGCTTTCCGACAATTCTTAACACTTTAATAACCCGTTAAATATTAATGTTTTTCAGTTAATTTTCATTAAATACATGGAGTTGATCACAATTAAAGCTGGCCTGGCGAAGCTGAAAGGTGTCAAGTTGGACTTAACGACAGGCGAAATTATTTAATCTCGGTGTTAACGTAAATAGCACTAAAAAGTTAAAAAAAAGTGAAGATATAGCCAGAATTATTTTCATCCTTTAGATGCCGGGTTGACTGTTTCGTCTAAAAGCTCACCGGTCGTGGCTATCCACCCGCTTGCCGTCTGGGAATTTCCACCTTCTGTGATAAAGTTTATTTAACCCGCGTCACGCGTATCCTCCTGAAAACGCCAAAAG
Organism: uncultured Serratia sp.; assembly: GCA_963922555.1. Taxonomy (GTDB): domain Bacteria; phylum Pseudomonadota; class Gammaproteobacteria; order Enterobacterales; family Enterobacteriaceae; genus Rouxiella. The sequence goes on from CAWUIY010000088.1 coordinate 6,307, forward strand.
GTTCTTTTATGACTGACCAGCTGCAAACAGAACAACAGACCGACGCAACATCACAGCCGCAGGTAAAATATCGTCACGATTACCGTGCGCCCGATTACACCATCACGGATATCGATCTTGATTTCGATCTTGATGCGCAGACCACCACCGTTACCGCCGTTAGCCAGATCAAACGCCTTGGCGCAGAAGGTGCCGCGCTGGTCCTTAACGGTGAAGATCTGACGCTGATTAGCCTGCGCGTCAATGGTCAGGATTGGCCGAACTACCAGCTGCGTGAAAATTCGCTGGTGATTAACGGCCTGCCGGAGGCTTTCGAGCTGTCGATAGTCAATGAGATCCATCCGGCGAAAAATACCGCCCTGGAAGGTCTCTATTTGTCGGGCGAGGCGCTCTGTACTCAATGTGAGGCAGAAGGTTTCCGCCATATTACGTATTATCTGGACCGCCCAGACGTTCTGGCGCGTTTCAGCACCCGTATTGTTGCCGATAAAGCGCTGTATCCTTATTTACTCTCCAACGGTAACCGCGTTGACGGTGGCGATCTCGAAAACGGCCGCCACTGGATAAAATGGCAGGATCCGTTCCCAAAACCTTGTTACCTGTTTGCTGTCGTTGCCGGTGATTTCGACGTATTGCGCGACAAGTTTATCACGCGTTCGGGCCGTGATATTGCGCTGGAAATCTTTGTCGATCGCGGCAATCTCGACCGCGCCGACTGGGCCATGGAGTCGCTTAAACAGTCCATGAAGTGGGATGAAACTCGCTTTAATCTCGAGTACGATCTCGACATCTTTATGATCGTAGCGGTTGATTTCTTCAACATGGGCGCGATGGAAAACAAAGGCCTTAACGTATTTAACTCCAAATACGTGCTGGCCAAGGCTGAAACCGCGACCGATAAAGACTATCTCGGCATCGAAGCGGTAATCGGCCACGAATATTTCCATAACTGGACGGGCAACCGCGTCACCTGTCGTGACTGGTTCCAGCTGAGCTTGAAAGAGGGGCTGACGGTATTCCGCGATCAGGAGTTCAGTTCCGATCTGGGTTCGCGTTCTGTTAATCGTATTGATAATGTCCGCATCATGCGTGGCGCACAGTTCTCGGAAGATGCCAGCCCGATGGCGCACCCAATACGACCGGAAAAAGTTATTGAAATGAATAACTTCTATACTTTGACCGTTTATGAGAAAGGTTCTGAAGTTATCCGCATGCTGCACACGCTTCTGGGCGAGGAGCAGTTCCAGGCGGGTATCGCGCTGTATTTCGAACGTCATGACGGCAGCGCGGCGACCTGTGACGATTTCGTGCAGGCGATGGAAGACGCTTCAAATGTTGACTTGTCACTGTTCCGCCGCTGGTACAGCCAGTCCGGTACGCCGATCCTTACCGTGCGTGATGATTACGACGTAGAGAAGCAGACTTACACGCTGAGCGTGAGTCAGAAGACGCCAGCTACGCTGGATCAGACCGAAAAGTTGCCACTGCATATTCCGCTGGATATCGAGCTTTACGATCCGCAGGGCGGAGTGATCCCACTCAAACAGCACGGCCAGAAAGTCAGTAACGTGCTCAACGTGACCGAAGCCGAGCAAACCTTCGTATTTGAAGATGTCGAATATCAGCCTATTCCTTCTCTGCTGCGCGAATTCTCTGCGCCGGTGAAGCTGGACTATAAATATGGCGACCATCAGCTCACCTTCCTGATGAAGCACGCGACCAATGACTTCTCGCGTTGGGATTCCGCGCAAAGCCTGTTGGCGATTTATATCAAGCTGAACGTGGCACGCCATCAGCAGAAACAGCCGCTATCGCTGCCGCTGCACGTGGCCGATGCGTTCCGCGCGGTGTTGCTGGATGAAAACGTCGACTCGGCGCTGGCGGCGCAGATCCTGACGTTGCCGTCTGAAAACGAAATCGCCGAGCTGTTCGAGACGATTGATCCAGAAGCGATTAGCGCGGTGCACGAGTCAATAACCCGCTGTCTGGCGGTCGAGATGGCCGACGAGTTCCTGGCGGTGTATCACGCCAACAGTCTGCCTTCATACCGCGTCGTGCATGATGACATCGGTAAACGTTCATTGCGTAACGTTTGTCTGCGCTATCTGGCATTTGCCGATCCGGTTCAGGCCGATCGCCTGGTCAGTGCGCAGTTCGAGCAGGCCGACAATATGACGGATTCACTGGCGGCGATGTCTGCGGCGGTGGCGGCGAATCTGCCGTGCCGCGATCGTTTACTGGCAGCGTACGATGATCGCTGGCATCAGGATGGTCTGGTGATGGACAAGTGGTTCATCCTACAGGCCACCAGCCCGGCTGCCGACGTGTTGGCGCAGGTGCGCAGTTTGTTGAAGCATCGTTCATTCAGCATGGGCAACCCGAACCGTATTCGCTCGCTGATTGGTGCGTTTGCCCAGGGCAATCCGGCGGCGTTCCACGCGGCTGACGGCAGCGGTTATGCCTTCCTGACGGAAATGCTGACCGACCTCAATACCCGTAATCCGCAGGTTGCGGCACGCATGATTGAGCCGTTGATTCGTCTGAAACGTTATGATGCGCATCGTCAGGGCCTGATGCGTCAGGCATTGCAAACGCTTAAAGGACTGGAAAATCTGTCCGGCGATTTGTACGAGAAAATCAGCAAGGCGCTGGATGCCTAACTAATAAGTTCAGCAGGCTTTAAATAGCAACAAGGGCGACAGTGATGTCGCCCTTTTTTTATGGTTGCATGACGGGATTAGCGTTGTGCCACCTTGGCCTCAGTGCTGGCCAGCTGGGGTCGCAATACGCGATCCAGCACTTGTTCTTCCAGCTCTGCCAGCCTCACCGAACCACGACGCCGCGGGCGCGGCAAATCCACCTGCAAATCGAGACCAATCTCGCCTTGCTCAATCAGAATCACCCGGTCGGCAACGGTTACCGCCTCACTGACGTCATGGGTGACCAGCAAAACGGTGAAACCGTGCTGTTGCCACAGGCGTTCGATCAGGCTTTGCATTTCGATGCGAGTCAGCGCATCCAGCGCCCCCAGAGGTTCGTCGAGCAGCAGCAGGCGAGGGCGATGAACCAGCGCTCGTGCCAGGGCAACGCGCTGTTTTTGTCCACCAGACAAGGCTGCGGGCCATTCGTTGGCGCGATCGGCAAGTCCCACTTCTTCCAATGCGGCCTGAGCTGCCGGACGCCAGTTGCCCTTCAGCCCTAGACCAACATTATCGATCACTTTCTTCCATGGCAGCAGGCGGTCGTCCTGAAACATCAGGCGCGTATCTTCCTGCACCTTGCTCAGTTCTGCATTGCCGCTCAGCAGCTCACCTTGGGTGGTTTTTTCCAGGCCGGCTAGCAGGCGAAGCAGGGTACTTTTACCGCAACCGCTGCGGCCAACTACCGCAACAAACTGTCCGGGAGAAATGCGCAAGTTGACATCTCTCAGCACCGAACGATTGCCGTACTTTTTAACAATGTTCGACAGGGTAACAGGCGTGCCCTGCGGGATACGAGTCGGTTCACTCATGCTGCTTCTCCTCGTTTATTCTGGTAGGCCGGATGCCAGCGCAGCCAGACATGTTCAAGCGAACGCGCCACGATATCAGCCAGCTTGCCGAGAATGGCGTACAGGATAATGGATACCACCACTACGTCAGTTTGCAGGAATTCGCGGGCGTTCATCGCCAGATAACCAATTCCCGAATTGGCAGATATGGTTTCAGCGACGATAAGCGTCAGCCACATAAAGCCGAGGGCAAAACGCAGGCCCACCATAATAGAAGGCAGCGCGCCGGGTAAAACCACCTGGAAAAACAGCGGGAATCCTGACAAACCATAGCTGCGCGCCATTTCCAGCAGCCCTCGGTCAATGTTGCGGATCCCATGATAGGTGTTCAGGTAGATGGGGAACAGCGTGCCCAATGCGACCAGAAAAACCTTGGCCGACTCATCGATACCAAACCACAGGATCACCAGCGGGATCAGCGCCAGATGCGGGATGTTACGCAGCATCTGCAAGGAGCTGTCCAGCAGGCGTTCGCCCCAGCGTGAAAGGCCGGTAATAAAGCCGAGCAACAGACCCAGGCTGCCGCCAATCACTAAACCGCTCAGCGCTCTGTAGGTGCTGATCTTCAGATTTGCCCACAGGTCGCCGGATTTTGCCAGCGTCCAGAAGGCTTCAACAACCGCACTCGGCGAAGGCAAAATACGGGTTGAGAGCCAGCCCGCCTGTACAGAGATCTGCCAGGCAGCGATTAACACCACCGGAACAATCCACGGCGTGATGCGATCTATCCAACGTTCAGTCTTGTTGCTCATACGACTTCCTTAACTTTCTGACACGCGCTGCGGAGCAAAATCGTGGGCAACCAGCTCACCGTGTGCCTTTATAGCGCGACGGTTCGGGCTTTCGGCCTCATCCTGAGTCGCCAGATCCAGATGCGGGAACAGTAGCTCGCCAACGCGGTAGGCTTCTTCCAGATGTGGATAACCAGACAGCACGAAGGTATCGATACCCAGGTCGGCGTATTCCTGCATTCTTGCGGCAACCGTTGGGCCGTCACCGACCAGCGCAGTCCCCGCACCGCCGCGAGCAAGACCAACGCCGGCCCACAGGTTTGGTGCGATTTCCAGATTGTCGCGCTTGCCACCGTGCAAGGCCGCCATGCGATGCTGGCCGACAGAGTCAGTTTTAGCGAATTTGGCCTGCGCCTTGGCGATGGTCTCATCATCCAGGTTAGCAATCAGGCGATCGGCCGCTTTCCAGGCTTCTTCCGTGGTTTCGCGCACAATCACATGCAGACGAATTCCGAAGCGTACCGTGCGGCCATGTTTAGCGGCTTTTGCGCGGACTTCTTCTATTTTTTCTTTAACGGCTGCCAGAGGCTCGCCCCAGGTCAGATACAGTTCAACTTGCTCACCGGCCAGTTCTTTGGCGGGTTCAGACGAACCGCCGAAGTACAGCGGTGGACGCGGATACTGAACCGGTGGGTGGAGCAGGCTCGCGTTTTTTACGCTGATATGTTTGCCCTCAAAGGTCACCGTTTCACCCTCCAGCACTCTGCGCCAAATATGAGTGAACTCGGCAGAGGCCTCGTAGCGTTCCGTATGGTTAAGGAACAGACCCTCTGCAGCCAATTCTTCTTCGTCGCCGCCGGTGACCAGGTTAAACAATGCGCGGCCGTTTGACAGGCGGTCCAGCGTGGCGGCCTGACGAGCAGCCAGAGTCGGGGAGATGATGCCTGGACGCAGTGCCACCAGGAATTTCAGTTTTTGCGTCGCGGGAATAAGCGATGCGGCAACGAGCCAGGAGTCTTCACATGAGCGGCCCGTCGGGATCAACACGCCGCCAAAACCCAAACGGTCAACGGCCTGGGCAATCTGCGTTAGATAGCCGTGATCCACGGCGCGAGCGCCTTCGCTGGTGCCGAGATAGTGACCGTCACCGTGAGTAGGTAAAAACCAAAATACGTTCAGACTCATGTGATATTCCTTTTTCATTTCACCGTAACCGGTGAGCTTTCAATTGTGTAATTAACGGCTCTCAGCGGAGAGCCGATTGATAATAAAAAAGTTATTGAGCAATCGCAGGCGCATGCCAGATGCGATCTTTGATTTCTATAGGTTTAGGCAACAGATGATTGGCGTAGAACAAATCGGCTGTTGACTGCTGACGTTTTTGCGTGTCGGCATCGACCGGACGAATAGTTTCATCAGCAGGTAAATGTGAGAAATAGGTGGCGATGACTGTTTCCGGCAGGCCGGTAGATTTCGCCAGCAGCTGAATGCTTTGCTGAGGCTCGCTTTTGATCAAGGCATTAGCCTGACTCAGAACCTGCAAGACTTCAGAAATAAACTGCGGGTGGGCCTCGGTAAATTTACGTGGCGCAAGGTAGAAAGAACCGGTCTGGTTTAACGTGCTGCCATCAAGCAGGACGCGCACGCCGCCGTGATTCAGAGCCGCAGAATAGTACGGGTCCCAGATTGCCCAGGCGTCAACGTCGTGCTGTTGGAAAGCGGCCATCGCGTCGGAAGGCGCCAGATATTGCGGCTTGATGTCGCTGTATTTCAGGCCAGCATTTTGCAACGCGCGAAGCACGAAATTATTGGAGCTGGAACCTTTCTGGAACGCAAGAGTATGCCCTTTAAGGTCTGCGACAGTTTTAATTGGGCTGTTTTCAGGAACCAGAATCACTTCGGCTTTAGGCTGTGGCGGTTGATAGCCAACATACAACAGATCAGCACCGGCGGCCTGAGCAAACAGCGGCGGCAGATCGCCGGTACCGCCGAAATCTATGCTGCCAACGTTTAACGCCTCAAGGATCTGCGGGCCTGCGGCAAACTGATCCCAGGTTATTTTGGTATGTGGGAAGCGTTTTTCGAACAGATGATGACTTTGTGCCAGGATAAGCCCAATAGACCCTTTCTGCAGCGCGATATGAAATTCGGCAGGATCTTTTTCCTGTGCCTGTACCGACATTACACTGCTCAAACCTAGAGTGAGCGCCAAAGCGGCAAAAATACGAGAGCCAAAAATATTCATTAATACTTATCCAAATTAAGCGTGAGCGTGTTGGCGTTTAGCGCGAGCAATGGCCAGTGAATGTCGGTGGCCTAAAGCCGCAAGGAAGGTTTCCAGCGAGTCGTCGAGGCGCGATTGCAAACCCTCTTCTAGCTCTGCCGGGAAGGTCTGGTATTGACTCACCAGTTTGTCGTCGGCAAATACCCCCTGTAACACCTCTTGCGCTTTAAGGGCGTTCAGAACCGGTTTTAGTGCGTAATCGATTGCCAGCATATGGCCGGTTGAACCCGCAGTTGCCAGCGGCAAGACGACTTTATGTTCCAGCGCACGTTCCGGCAGCAGATCGAGCAGCGTTTTTAATGCCCCCGAAAATGAGGCTTTATAAACAGGGGTGGCAATCAGCAAACCATCTGCGGTCTCCAGCTGCGCGGTCAATTCTTTGAGCTGTGGGCTATTGAAGTTGGCAAACAGCAAATCTTCCGCAACGAAGTCTTGCAGGCTGTAAGAAACAACTTCCACGCCACGCTCTTTTAACCACTGTTGGCTAAGGGCGAGCAACGCTGAAGAACGTGACGGCTGACGCGGGCTACCTGCGAGTGATATGACTTTCATTGCGTTCCCTTATAACTGTAAGTTATATAACTGACAAATTTGTGTAGAATTTGAATTAAATTAACAGGCCTTAGCTTATGACTGGAAATCTAAATTTTGGGATTAAATAGATTAAAAATGGATAAGAGGTTAAATATCGTCCGTATTTGCGGCGTTACTGTGGCGTGAATGTTTTTCAGAAGAAAAGAAAAACGCCATCGTTTGCCTGTGAAGGTGATTTTTCGCGGGAATCAATTCCAATTATCGGTGGCTTAGCCGATAATACGGCCCCGACTGGCCACCAGCCATAAGCCACCGGGACCTCAGGAGAATCCATGTATTATCCCTTAGTAAAGAAAGCACTGTTTCAGCTCGATCCAGAGCGCGCGCATGAATTAACTTTTCGCCAACTCAGCCGTCTTTCAGGTTCTCCGTTCGAGTTTCTGATCCGCCAATCAGTCCCTTCCAAACCCGTTACCTGCATGGGGATTAACTTCAAGAACCCGTTAGGCCTGGCAGCCGGGCTGGATAAAAACGGTGAGTGCATCGATGCATTTGGCGCCATGGGATTTGGCTTCGTTGAAGTCGGTACCGTCACGCCACGCGCACAAGATGGCAATCCCAAGCCGCGCATGTTCCGCGTTGTTGAAGCCGAAGGCATAATTAATCGCATGGGTTTCAATAACCACGGTGTTGATAATTTAGTCAATAACGTTAAAAAATCACACTTCGGTGGCGTGCTCGGCATTAATATTGGTAAGAATAAAGATACCCCGGTTGAGAACGGCGCTGACGATTATTTAATCTGTATGGAAAAGGTTTATCCTTACGCCGGATATATCGCCATTAATATTTCGTCACCAAACACACCGGGTTTGCGTACTTTGCAATACGGCGAAGCCCTTGACGATCTCCTGAGTTCTATCAAGAATAAGCAGCTTGAGTTACAACAGCGCCATCAAAAATATGTGCCGGTTGCTGTGAAGATCGCGCCGGATCTTTCTCGTGAAGAGTTGATCCAAATAGCCGACAGTTTGGTCCGACATAATATGGATGGCGTCATTGCGACCAATACCACGCTTGAGCGTAATTTAGTCGCTGGCCTTAATTACGGTAATGAAGCAGGGGGCCTCAGCGGTCGCCCGGTGCAGCTACAGAGCACACAAATTATCCGCATGCTGTCTGAAGAATTGAAAGGCAAAATGCCAATTATTGGCGTCGGCGGTATTGATTCTTTAACATCCGCGCGTGAAAAAATGGCGGCGGGCGCTTCATTAATTCAAATTTATTCCGGGTTTATCTATCATGGCCCACAGCTGATTAAAAATATTCTGATGAATATATAGTTATTGCTCACAATTATTTTGTAAACAAAACCAGCCGGGGCTTTATTTCTGCTCCGGTGTCGTTTATATTTTGTTCATTGAGTGTTTAGTGTACTAGTTAGCTATTATCTTTCTTTGCGGGTTACTAACCTACGATTTGTCCTATATTGAGGCTCCCGCAAATAGTGTTACCGTTGGGCAATAGATTCTGTGGCCGGTCACTTTGATTTAGTGGCGCAGTGCCAATCGTGCGGGTGAGGGAAATAGGATACCGAAATGAAAATCAAACCAGATGATAATTGGCGTTGGTATTTTGACGCTGAACATGACCGACTAATGCTGGACCTTGCCAATGGCATGATTTTCCGTTCGCGTTTTCCTGCCAAAATGCTGACCCCTGATGCCTTTGCAGAATCAGGTTTTTGCGTTGACGACGCGGCGCTATATTTTGATTTTGAAGAGCAGTGCAAGAAAATTAAATTAGCCGCCGAACAGCGCGCTGAATTAGTACTCAACGCCCTGGTCGCTTTTCGTTTTTTGAAACCGCTAATGCCGAAGAGCTGGCATTTCACTCAGCAACATCGTCCTTTCCAGCCTGACAATGGCCAGCTGGCTTGCGTAAATGTCACTGAATCCGGCGAACAGGCCACTTTGCTGGTGGTTGAGTCTGGCGATAATGCCAGTCTTTGTCTGCTGGCGCAGGAGCGACTGACTTTGGCAGGACGTGGAATGGTGCTCGG
>CAWUIY010000089.1:0-15407 GCA_963922555.1 uncultured Serratia sp.
ACTTATCCTGCCACCCTCGCTGCACTGGGGGATGCCGCCGATGCACTGGCAATGAACATCCAAGTGACCTACATTCCCGCCAATCTGGTAGGGAGCCAGCTCGAGAGTACGCTTTTTGATATCGACGGCATAGTGTTGCCGGGCCTCGGCGTTCAGGGGCCAGAAAGCATTCATACCAGTACAGCCAGCCAGCTGGCGGTGACAAAATGGGCGATTGATAACCAGATGCCGGTCATCGGCATTAATGGCGGCATGCACATGATGGTCGCCGCGCTGGGCCAGAAGCTACTGGGAGATGAGACGATCGCCCTGCCCGGACCTTCGACGCTGGGAACGCTACAATCCAGGCTGCCGCTGGTCAATGAGCCGGTACGTCAGGGCAATTATAAGGTCATGTTCCATTCCGGCAGCAAGCTGGCGAAAGCAATGGGCAGAGAGGTGCAGATGCGCTATAACCAGCGCTGGCGTCTCAGCCCGCAGCTGCTCGATAAGCTGTCGTGTGAAGGATTGCAGGTCAGCGGCACCGATGAATCGGGCCTGTCGGCCGAGTCGATAGAGCTTGAAAATCATCCATTCTTTGTCGGCGTGCAGGGCAATCCCGAGCTGCAATCGCGTCGTGAAAGACCTCATCCGCTGCTGATGGCGTTCCTGCAACAGGTCCGCCAGAGCAACAGAGAACGGGAAGTGAGCCACGAAGCACTCACTAAGACTGTGCGGTTAAAGCATCCGTACTTTTTAATGGGTTGAACAATGCGTTCAATGTCACCGCTGCCAGGCAGGCGGCGCTGATCCCCGAATGCAGCAGGGTTTGCACCCAGCCCGGAAAGTGATCGTAAAAGCTCGGCATCACGATCGGGATCATCCCGAAGGCGATCGAAGTGGCGACCACCACCAGATTCATATTGTCTTTATAATCCACTTTTGACAGGGTACGTATCCCGCTTGCTGCGACCGATCCGAATAGCACTACGCCAGCCCCACCCAGCACCGGTGAAGGGATCGACGCCACTATCGTGCCTAACTGCGGCAGCACACCCAACGCAATCAAAATGACCCCACCGGCCGCCACCACAAAGCGGCTTTTCACACCGGTAAGTGCTACCAGCCCAATATTCTGAGCGAAGGAACTTTGTGGAAAGGAGTTAAATATCGGCGACAGGGCGCTGCTAAGCATATCGGCGCGCAGCCCTCTGGCGATACGTTTAGAATCGACAGGGGAACCGACAATCTCGCCAATCGCGACCAGCCCGGCAGTGGTTTCCGTCAATAACACCAGCACAATCAGCAGCATCGAAAGAATGGCTGCGATATTAAAAGTGGGTAGGCCGTAGGCAAACGGCGACGGGATTGCCAGTAACGGCCCATGCCCTAATTCTGAGAAATGAGTCTTGCCGAGGAAAATGGCCACCACGGTAGCAAGCACCATCGCCAGCAGCACGGCAATCCGGCTTACCGCCTGATTACCAAAACGATTAAGCAGCAGGATCACCGCCAGCGTAAAGGCCGCCAGACCAATATTGCCGGTCGATCCCCAGTCTGGCGTATGAGCATTCCCGCCCATCGCCCAGCGAACCGCCACCGGCATCAACGACAGGCCGATCACCGTAACGACTGTGCCGGTCACCACCGGTGGGAAAAAACGAATAATCTGCGCGAAATACGGTGCAATAAACAGACCGATTAACGAAGAGACGATTACCGCACCAAACACCTCGGGAAGGCCGCCACCGCCGGTCACAATAGTCACCATGGTGGCTACACCCGCGAATGACACGCCCTGCACCAACGGCAGGCGAGCGCCCACACCCGGCACGCCCAGGGTTTGCAGCAGCGTTGCCAACCCGCTGACAAACAGCGCGGCGGTGATCAACATACCGATTTGTGGTGCGCCCAAACCGGCGGCGCTGCCAATAATCAGCGGCGGCGCAATAATTCCGCCGTACATGGTCAGAATATGCTGTAAACCATAGGCAAAGGTTTTACCTAGCGGTAAACGGCGGTCTTCTGGTGCCTCGCAAACAGTACCTGGCTTGGAAACGTCATTCATTTTGCAACTCCCGTCGGTCAGCTTCCGCGATAAGTTGAATAAGAATAAGGACTAAGCAAGATAGGCAAATGGTAGTGCGCCTGATCGACATGGATGATGACGTCAATAATCGCCAGGTTGTACAGCGTCTCACGGCCGGTGGCGGCAAAATACTGCCCGACGTCGGCGTACAAACGATAATTACCCGCCTCGACGCCGTCTGGCGTCAGATGGGTTGCACGCCCGTCATTGTCGGTGGCAACTTCACAGATTTTCAGGCTTTGCTGCCCTTCGATTTTCTCCAGCCAGACGCGAACCTGAGCCGCCGGTTTTCCTAAGGACGTATCCAGAATATGGGTAGTAATTTTAGTCATCAGTTAAATAACTCCTTAAAGCGCAGCAGGGTTATCTGCTGTAACTGTGCGGCAGTTTCCTGCCATTCCTGTTCATCGCTATTGTGCAAGCGGCGTTGCAGGTGCTCGAGAATTTCAGTCGGCGTTCTGCCTTTGGCACGGATCAAAAATACCCGGTTAAAACGTTGCTCGTACTGCTGATTACCGGCCAACAATGCCTGGGTGGTTTGCTCCTCTAACCCTAGCGAAGCCTGCTCGGCACGAGAAAGCGCAGCCTCCTGGCTTTCACCCGCCATGCGTTCGCCGATGCGCGGGTGCTGAGCCAGCGCACCTGAAATCGCTTCGGCCTGCCAGCCGCTGCTGGCCTGCGTAGCAACTTGCAAAGCGTGATCTATCGAGGCATAGGGACGACCGTCGCTGACCTGATCAACCCACTGCTTGATATTGACGCAAGGGGTCAATATTTCTCGCGTCCGGTCGGCTGATAAGGCATTAAATTCATCTAATGTCATCTTCGATCCCTGATTAATTCCTGAGTAATTGCTGATTTTTTACTGATTAAAGCTTAGTACGGTGTCGATGTAAGCCTGCGTAGCATAAGCCACGTCTTCGGCAGTCACAGATTCATCCGGATGATGGCTGATACCGTCTTTGCAGCGCACAAACAACATGCCCACCGGCCAGCGTTCGGCAATGGCGATGGCGTCGTGTCCTGCACCGCTTGGCAGCGACATTGATGCCCCTTGCAGGGCTTCGACGCTTTGCGCTAGTCGCTGCTGCAAGCCAGCATCACAGGTGGTGGCCTGAATGCCGTAAAACTGTTCCGCGTTAAAAGTCAGACCACGACGGGTGGCAATTTCGTTTGCCTTGCTCAGCAGAGTGGTCAGCAATTCGCCGAGCGCGTTGTCTTCTGGTCCGCGCACGTCGAGAGTCAGCTTGACCTCACCGGGGATTACGTTGACGGCACCGGGCAGGCTCTGGATTTGTCCTACCGTCGCCACCAGATTATTGCCACGCTCGGTGGTGAGCGCTTCAATCGCCACCATCCATTCGGCGGCGGCGGCCAGTGCGTCCTGACGATGCCCCATTGGCACAGTTCCGGCGTGTCCGGCATGGCCTACAAATCCACAGTTAAGGCGACGCGCCCCGTTGATTGCCGTCACCACGCCAAGCGGCAGGTCGGCGGCTTGCAAGCAGGGACCCTGCTCGATATGCAGCTCGAGATAGGCGCAGAAATCGTTGATACCACGCTGCGAAGCAAGAATATCTGCTGGATTCAGGCCCAGACTCAACATCGCCTCAGCGACAGAAATGCCTTGCGCATCGGTGCGTTGCAGCCAGTCCTGCGGCCAGGTGCCGGTTAATCCACGGCTACCTAACAGGGTGATGTCAAAGCGCGTGCCTTCTTCATCGGCAAAACCGACAATCTCCACCGCCATCGGCAGGCGAATGCCGTGAGTATGTAAATGAGTGACGACTTCAATGGCGGTGAGCACGCCCAGCGGGCCGTCATAGCGACCGGCATTGCGCACGCTGTCGAGATGCGAGCCTAGCAGCAGCGCCGGAGCCTGCGGGTCGAGACCTTCATAGCGACCGCAGATATTGCCGACGCTGTCCTGCCAGGTGGTCATGCCTACCGCTGCCATCCATTCGCCCACCAGACGGTTAGCCTGAATATGCTGTGCGGAGAGATAAACCCGGGTCAACTCACCCGGTGTTTCACTCAGTTCGGCCAGCGTATCGCAACGTGCCATCACTCTGAGCGCCGCCTGCTCTGCTTCTGTACTCAATGGGATGGCTGCAATCATTACTGGCCTCCTGCCACGCGAGTGTCTTTGGCGAGGGCGTAGTGATCCCACGCAGCCTGAGAGCCTGCGCCGTATTTGGAAGCGAAGCCCAGACGATTCAACACGGCTTCCAGTGCCACCAGGGTTTGCATCACGCAGTCTTTACGCGCGTTGTAACCCATGGTGCCGATACGCCAGATTTTTCCGCTTAGCGGACCAAACGAGGTGCCGATCTCGATACCGAAATCGTTGAGCATGGTTGATCGAACCTGCTCGCCGTGCACGCCCTGCGGGATCACCACGCCGAGCACGTTATTCATGCGATGATTCAGGTCACCGAACACCTCGAGGCCCATTCCCTGAATACCGGCCAGCAGCGCGTCGCCGTGCAGCTTGTGGCGGGCAATAGTGTTGTCCAGACCTTCTTCGAGGATCACCCTGGCGCATTCGCGCGCGCCAAACAGCATACTGGTCGCCTCGGTATGGTGGTTCAAGCGCTCAGGCCCCCAGTAGTCCATGATCATGCCGAGATCGAAATAGTTGGAATAGATCATCTCTTCGTCGCCGTCGGCGTGATCGGCGGTGCGGATCCCCTCTTCAATGCACTTACGACGGCGGATCTGCTCTTCAAATTTTGGGCTGATGGTCACCGGCGAACTGCCGGAGGGGCCGCCGAGGCATTTTTGCAAGCCGGCTGAGACAGCATCTATTCCCCAGGCATCGGTTTCCAGTGCGTTACCGGCAATCGACGCGGTGGCATCGCTATAGAACAGCACGCCGTGACGACGGCAAATATCACCAAGCTGATCCAGCGGTTGCAACATGGTGGTCGAGGTATCGCCCTGCACAGTCAGCAACCAGCGCGGTTTCACCGATTTGATCGCGTCTTCGATTTGCTGCGGGTCAAACACTTCGCCCCACGGCACTTCAATGGTGTGAACTTCGGCGCGGCAGCGGCGGGCAATCTCGCACAGCAGGTGGCCAAAGCGGCCAAATACCGGCACCAGCACTTTATCGCCCGGACGGATCCCCGACAGCAGCACGGCTTCAATACCGGCGCGCGACGTGCCATCAACCAGGAAACTCCACTGGTTTTCGGTTTTGAATACTGCGCGATACAGCGCCATGACTTCGTTCATGTAATGGGTCATTGCCGGATCGTACTGCCCCAGCAGCTGGCTCGACATCGCCCGCAGCACGCGCGGGTCGGCGTTAATCGGGCCAGGCCCCATCAGCAGGCGGTTAGGCGGATTGATCTGACCTAATTTTGAGATATCCATGATAATTTCCTTTTTAATCAATTTTTATTAAATATCTAAAATCATAAGAGATTCAGTGAGCTAACAGCCTGAATCTTGAAGGATAAGAGATATCAGGCGGTCGGGGCTTCGTTTAGCCCACGCACCGACGCAATAAACTGTTTGAACTCGGGAGTTTGCGGATTAGCGAACAGTGCACGGCTTTCGCCCTGCTCCCAGACCGTACCCTGATGCATAAACACCACGCGGTCCCCGACTTCACGGGCAAAGTTCATTTCATGTGTCACCAGCACCAGCGTCATGCCTTCCGCCGCCAGCTGCTCCAACACTTTCAATACTTCCCCCACCAGCTCGGGATCGAGCGCGGAGGTAATTTCGTCACACAGCAAAACTTTGGGATTCATCGCCAGCGCACGGGCAATCGCGACGCGCTGCTGCTGGCCACCGGACAGGTTGGCAGGATAGTAATCCACGCGATCGGCAAGCCCGACCTTGGTCAGCATCTGAATCGCCAATTCGCGGCATTCGGCAGCACTTTTACCCAGCACGCGGCGCGGGGCAAGCATGACGTTTTCCAGCGCGGTCATGTGCGGGAACAGGTTAAAGTTCTGAAATACCATGCCCACCGAGCGGCTGATTTCACGCGCCTGTGAGTCGCGGCTGGTGATGGTCATCCCACCGAGTTTGATGCTGCCATCCTGATAGGCTTCAAGGCCGTTCATGCAACGCAGCAGGGTACTTTTTCCCGAGCCGCTGCGGCCGATGATGCAAATCACTTCACCGCCTTCGATATCCAGATCCACGCCCTTCAGCACATGGTTCTGACCGTAATATTTTTGAACCTGATTAATGGTGATCAGCGGCATTACTTTTTATCTCCAGACAATGTTCTTTCCAGATAATGGCTGTAAAGAGACAGTGGATAACACATCAGGAAGTAGCCGCAGGCGACTAATCCAAAGACTTTAAACGGCTCGTAGGTCACATTATTTAACATGGTCCCGGCCTTGGTCAGCTCGACGAAACCGATAATCGATGCCAGCGCGGTACCTTTAATCACCTGCACCAGAAAGCCCACGGTCGGCGCAATGGCGATGCGCAGCGCCTGTGGGGCGATGACGCGCCACAGCGTTTGGCCAAAACTTAGACCCAAGCAGCGGCAGGCTTCCCACTGGCCTTTCGGCAAGGCATCGATACTGCCGGACCAGATATCTACCAGGTACGCGCTGGAGTAAAAGGTCAAGGCAAAGGCGGCGGCGGTCCACGGACTGACGTTAATTCCAAATAGGCCAAGTCCAAAAAACGCCAGGAACAGCTGCATCAGCAGCGGCGTGCCTTGAAAAACTTCTACATAAACGCGTACCACGTTCACCAGCCAACGGCGGCGAGTCAGGCGCATCAGAATCAATGGGAGGGTCACCAGAGTGCCGCCGATAAACGCCACCAGCGACAACATAATGGTCCAGCGCGCCGCGAGCAGCAGATTGCGCAGGATATCCCAGTCAGTAAAGGTCATCATCAACTGTAACTCCCAAAGAAGCGGCGTCCTGCCAGCAGCAACAGCTGACGCATCGCAATCGACAAGGCCAGATAAAACAGCGTACAGACGAAATAAGTTTCAAAACTCAGGAAAGTGCGCGACTGAATCAGGCTGGCGACAAAGGTCAGCTCCTGATAGGACACCTGCGATACCACCGACGATCCGAGCATGACGATAATGCACTGGCTGACCAGAGCCGGATAAATACGCTTTAAAGACGGCGGCAAAATGACGCGAAAGAAAGTCTGGCTGCGGCTTAGACCCAGCACGCGCCCGGCCTCCCACTGCCCTTTCGGCGTCGCCTGAATACCGGAGCGGATAATCTCGGTGCTGTACGCGCCGAGGTTAATCAGCATCGCCAGCAAAGCGGCCTCACCGGCGGTCATTTTCAGTCCCAGGCTCGGCAAACCAAATACGATAAAGAACAGCTGCACCACAAAAGGCGTGTTGCGGATGGCTTCAACATACACGCCCCACACGCGGCGCAGCGTGACATTGTTGCCGCAGCGGATTGCCGCGCCAAGGATACCGAGGGCAATGCCGCCGATAGTCGCCATGAATGTCAGCTCAATGGTGGTCCATAAACCGGCCAGAAGCTGAGGCAGATAGGGCCATAATGCTGTGAAATTAAGCTGATAAGTCATGAAGATACTCCATTGTGCGCGACTAGATTACTCATGACAGATCAGGCACCCAAATTGGCTGGCAGAGGCGCTTTCATCCATTTTTCAGACAAGCTGTTGAGTGTCTTGTCCTGCAATGCCTGATCGATCAGCGCATTCACTTTGGCCTTCAACGCTGGCTCATCTTTGCGCATGCCGATGAAGCATGGGGAGTCCTTCAGCAACACTTTAGACTCAGGCGCTTTCTGCGGATTTTGACGAGCAATGGCGGCTACGACCAGGTTCCCGGTAGCGATAAACTCTACCTGACCAGACAAATAGGCTGACAACGTGGTGTTGTTGTCCTCGTAGCGCTCAATTTTGGCGTCTTTCGGCGCAATATCGGTCAATACCAAATCTTCAACCGCACCGCGAGTCACGCCGATGGATTTACCGGAAAGCTGTTTAACATCGCTGAGTGCGTCGCCCTTGGCACCAAATACGCCGAGGAAGAACGGCGCGTAGGCCTTGCTGAAATCGATTACTTTTTCGCGCTCGGGATTTTTACCCAGGCTGGAAATGACCAGATCCACTTTATCAGTCTGCAAATAAGGCACGCGGTTAGCGCTGGAGACCGGCACCAATTGCAACTTAAGTTTCATTTTATCGGCCAGATAATGGGCCATGTCGATATCGTAGCCCTGTGGCTGCATATCGGTGCCTATTGATCCAAACGGCGGGAAGTCTTGTGGAATAGCCACGCGCAGCACGCCGCGCTGCTGGATATCCTGCAACTGATCGGCCAACACCAGCGGTGCCTGAACCATCAACATTGCTGCACCGACCCACGCCAACAACCGTTTGTTCATTTTCATTTGCGACTCCCCGGATTTAATAGTGTATGAAACGATAGATTCTTATGCCATGCATTCTGCAACTAATGTGCCAATAAATAAAAAAGCCGCACGTGGCGCAGCGAACCTAAGCAAGATCAAGGTTTAGAGGGGATTCATGGAGAGGGAAATGAAAATTATTGCGCCCCAAAGCGGAGCAAAATGGGTAAGCCTGAAAAAATGCACTGCACTTTTAATGTGCAATAGCACCATTTCAGGGCTTTATTTTGATCGACTCAGCGCTGTTCCAGCTCGTCGAGATCGTTATACAGATCGGTGATTTGATGAATTCTCTGACGGCCCGAAGCCAGCATTTCATGCAACAGCGCATTGCTCAACAGATTAGCCAGGCTCATGGCGGCAGAATAGGAGTCAAAGGCTGAAACACTGTCCAGCGAAGCGGCAAGATGCCAGCGGGCAAGCGGGATCAATGACTGCGCCTGGGGTTCGCAAATCAGCAGCACCGGAACATTCATCTGCTGCAATTGAGCAAGAATAGCGCGAGCAGTACGCGGTCGGCGGCGGAAAGCAACAAACACCACGACGTCTTGCGGGGTCAGATCCACCAGCTCTTCGGCCAGCGTCTGGCCCGGCTGCGGCATCATGATTACCTGATTTCGCACCTGCAATAGCTGCTGACGCAGGTGCAGCGCGACCGGATAACTATTGCGCAGCCCCAGCAAACGCACCTGTCGCGCCAGGCTCAGCGCGGTGATCACTGCGGTAAACTGACTTCCGTCGATCTGGTTAATCCACTGCGTCAGGTTGGCCATCTCCTGCTTGTAATGGCGCGACAGCAGCGTGTTTCCCTGCACCGCGTCACGGCTGTCGGTCAACGGCATCCCGCTCTGGCGCAGGGTTCGCACCTCGTCGCGCATGTCGCGATAGCTCGGATAACCCAGGCGTTTGAACAGGCGGCTGACGGTGGCTTTCGATACGCCACTGAGGCGTGCCAGCTCGGCGCTGTTGTAGCTCATCAGGTCATCAATATGATCGAAGATAAAATCGGCAACCCGCTGTTCCTGCGGCGTTAGCTCGGCATAGTAACCGCGCAGGCGTTCATCGATCTGTTTCATTTGCTGTTTCCTGTAACCATCGTTTCAGCCGAAGATAGCATGTCCAGTAATGGCTTAGGCAAATAAATTTTTTCCGCCTCTAAGCCCGCGAGGGTTCACATTTTTTAAATTTTTATCCATAAGAAGAGGATCTGGAACACCTCTTGCTTGTATCTATAGAGAAACGAATACAACCCGATTTAGAAAAGGAAGATGGCATGATTAACAGCAATAGCGCCCCGCTAGGTATGGCGGTTACCCCTCACCACCTCGCCAGCCAGAGCGCATTGGCCGTTCTGCGTGAGGGTGGCAATGCCATCGAGGCCATGGTGGCCGCCGCTGCAACCATTGCGGTTGTTTATCCACATATGAACGGCCTTGGCGGCGACGGCTTCTGGTTAATCGTGCCACCGCAGGGAAATCCGGTCGCTATCGACGCCAGCGGTGCAGCAGGCTCTTTGGCCTCATTGGATTTTTATGCCGGAGAAAGCCACATACCGCACCGTGGGCCGAAAGCTGCGCTGACCGTGGCCGGTACCGTTGGCGGCTGGCAGGAGGCACTCAAGGTTTCTGGCGAGTTCGGTGGCGAACAAAAACCTTTGTCGCGGCTGCTGCGTGATGCAATTCGCTACGCGGCTGATGGTTTTCCGGTTACGGCTTCACAGGAAGCCGCGACCCGCAGCAAGCGCAACGAGCTGGAATCAATGGCGTCGTTTTGCGACGTCTTTTTGCCGCACGGCCAGGTGCCACAGTGTGGGCATCGCTTTACTCAGCCACGTCTGGCTTCAACGTTGTTGCAGCTCAGTGACGAAGGGCTGGATAGCTTCTATCGCGGCAATCTGGCTGACAGTATCGCGGCAGATATGCAAAAGTTTGGCATGCCCATCACCCGCGACGATCTTGCCGCTTATCAACCTCAGCGCCGCACGCCGTTAAAACTTAAGCACAGCAAGGGCGAAATCTACAACCTTACCCCGCCGACGCAGGGACTGGTGTCTCTGGCAATCCTCGGCCTGACCGACCGTTTGCATCTTGAATCAATGGACGAAGGCGCAACTATTCACAGCATTGTTGAAGCCACCAAGTTGGCGTTTGGCCTGCGCGATCGCTTTATTACCGATCCGCGCATCATGACGCAGGACGCGCAGGCGCTGCTCGATCCAGCCTATCTCGATGCGCTGGCGACCCGGATTAATCCTCATTGCGCTGCCGACTGGGGCAAGGGCAAAGGTCCGGGCGATACGGTTTGGATGGGTGTGATGGACAGCAGTGGTTTGGCCGTTTCCTTTATTCAGAGTATTTATCACGAATTCGGCAGCGGCGTGATCCTGCCAGACAGCGGCATTATGTGGCAAAACCGCGGGGCGTCATTTAGCCTCGATGCCGATCATTTACTGGCGCTGGCTCCCGGCAAACAGCCGTTCCACACGCTCAACCCGGCGGCGGCACGTTTGTATGACGGGCGCACGATGGTCTACGGTTCGATGGGCGGCGACGGCCAGCCGCAGACGCAGGCGGCCGTATTTATTCGCCATGTCATTCAAGGTAAACCGCTGCAGGAGGCGATTAGCGGCCCGCGTTGGCTGCTGGGGCGCACCTGGGGGCAAAGTTCAGACTCATTGAAGCTGGAAAGCCGATTCAGCCACGCGACGCTGGCTGGTCTGCGTCAACGGGGTCATGAGGTTGAAATGCTCCCCGAATACAGCGAGGCCGTGGGCCACGCCGGTGCCATCGTGCGACATACTAATGGCATGTTTGAAGGCGCTTCCGACCCGCGCAGCAACGGCAGCGCAGCAGGTTTTTAACTATAAACGGGAGTGGCTTACTCCCCCCACTCGCCCTTTCCTAATCAGAAAGGGCCAGAAATAGGAGAATTTATGAAAGAGACACCTTCTGTGCCAACAGCGGATTGGGCTGCCTATATTAGCCAGATGGAGGCCGTGCTGGCTCTGGAGCTAGACGACGCGCGTCGTCAGGAATTGCTCACCCAATTCACCCGCATCGCGCAAATGGCGCAGCCGTTGATGGACCTGCCGCTCGACCCGCGCCTGGAAATTGCTGGGGTCTATCACGCATGAAACCTTTATCCCAGACCCGTATCAGCGACATTCAGCAGGCATTAAACAGCGGCGACGTATCCGCCACGGAAATAGCTCAGCAAACGCTGGACCACATTGAAAAAGCCGATCCGGCAATCAACGCTTACACTCACGTCACTCATGCTCGCATGCTCAGCGAAGCAGCCAAAATCGACAAATTACGGGCCAGCGGTGCGACCTTGCCTCCCCTTGCCGCCGTACCCTACGCGGTGAAAAACCTCTTAGACGTGACAGGCCAGGTTACGCTGGCGGGCGCCAGCTTGAACAGCAGCAACCCGGTTGCCAAAGAAGATGCCTGGACCGTTTCTCGCCTGGCAGAACAGGGGGCGATGCTCTCTGGCATGCTTAACATGGATGCCTATGCCTACGGTTTCACCACCGAAAACAGCCATTACGGCGCAACCCGCAATCCTCGCGATCTCCAGCGCATTGCTGGCGGCTCTTCGGGAGGATCCGCCGCCGCTGTGGCCGCCGGTCTGGTGCATTTTACGCTGGGCAGTGATACCAACGGTTCGATTCGCGTCCCCTCTTCGCTTTCCGGCATTTTGGGACTTAAACCGACCTTCGGACGCCTCTCTCGTCGCGGCAGTCAGCCGTTTGTCGCCAGCCTCGATCATATCGGACCCATGGCGCGCAGCAGCAGCGACCTTTCACTGGTCTATGATGCGTTGCAAGGACAGGATTCTGGCGATGCGTTTCAGGCTCACAAGCCGACGGTCGAGACCTTTTCCCAGCTCTCTCGAGGTCAGCAAGGCTTGCGCACTGCAGTGCTGGGCGGCTATTTCAGTACCTGGTGCGACGATAATGCCAAAGATGCTGTGAAACGCGTCGCGCAGGCGCTCGAAGCACAGGAAGAAGTGGAGATGCCCCAAGCCGAGCTGGCGAGGTCGGCAGCTTTTATCATTACCGCCTCCGAGGGCGGCAACCAGTATTTGCCGCTGTTGCGCAGCATTCCAGAACAGTTTGAGCCGCTTTCACGCGAGCGTTTGCTGGCCGGAGCCATGATCCCGTCCGCCTGGTACATTCAGGCACAGCGTTTTCGTCATCAGTTTCAACAGCAGGTTCTGCCGATGTTTGAACACTGGGACATCCTTATCGCCCCTTCCACCCCGTGCACGGCAACTGTTATTGGCCAGGAAAGTATCGAGATTAACGGCGTCTCTCTGCCGACCCGCGCCAGCATGGGCATGCTAGCCCAACCGATCTCCTTCCTCGGCTTGCCGGTAGTTTCAGTGCCATTAACTACTGCCAACGGGCTGCCAATAGGTTTACAGTTAATAGCTCCACCGTGGCGCGAAGATTTGTGCCTACGCGCGGCCTGGGCATTGGAACAACAGGGGATCGTCAGCGCTGGCGCATCGCGAGTTGGCTGATAAAGCATTTTAAAATGAATATCGGGAACAAAATGAAAAGTGAAAATATCGATCGCCCAGCGATCCTTGCTGAAGTGAATGCGGCGTTTTATCGCTACGAGCAGGCGCTGATCACTAACGATACTGTGGTATTGGATGAACTTTTTTGGCATGACCCGCGTACCGTGCGTTTTGGAGCGGGTGAAAACTTGTATGGGATCGACCAGATCCGCGAATTCCGCGCCTCACGTCCGGCGCAGGGGCTGGATCGCGATCTGCAAAACACGGTGATCACCACGTATGGGGATGATATGGCTATCGCCAGCACCGAGTTTCGCCGTGAAGGCAGCGATAAGATTGGTCGCCAGATGCAGACCTGGATCAAAATGCCCAGTGGCTGGCGCATTGTTGCCGCGCACGTGAGTTTGATGGTTTGATCGCGCTCGTCTCGATCAAGCGGCTCAGGCTGAAGTGAATGGTAGGGTGTGGATAGCATAACCCAATGCAGGCCAGGAGTGATTTCGCCCCGGCCTGCAAAGAATTTCAGGCTTTCTGCTGTTGTAATTGGCGGTGCTGCTCAAGCTCATAGCTCATAATCGATAAATGCGCCGATCATGGTTCTATAAACTTTCTCGATAATGATTTCCGGCAGCCCTTGTTTAGCCGCTTCAATTCGGACTTTATCAATCACCTGCTGAACACGATCCGCCGCGCGAACTGCGGCGCGGCTTGGGCATCGTTAAAACAAACACCAAGAGTGCTACCCCGCAGCCAATAACGGTATCGAGCGCTCGGGTGCTAAACAATCCACCCAGCTCTGATAATCCTCTGCCACCTGCAGCAATCGTCAACGCATTTGCGGTAATAAACATCGCCGCCACAGCGTATTGCAGCACGACCCAGATTTCGATAACACATTGCAGCAGCCCAACAGTCAGGGCAATCCAAAGCCCTTGCGGATGCAGAGAAAGAATTAGCCACGCCAATAACAATCCGGCCAGCGTGCCAAGAATGCGGTAAACCGCGCGTCTCGTGGTGCCGGGCCAGCCATAGGGCTGATTGAGTACCACTACGACCGCCGCCATTCCCCAATATGCGCGATCGAGGCCGAGTAAAACACCGATCGAACCGGCAATCAGGGTGGCTATCAAGACCCTCAGAGCAAGCGGTAAGGGGGCGGAATCTTTATCAACGGGAGCCATTGACTGCGATGGCGTTTTTTCCGGGCCATGCCGGTCAAAAATCATGCCGCTCATATGGGCAAGCCAGGAGATCGCGCCGCCGCACAAAACCCATAGCCCGCTTTGCCACGGGTCTAGTCCGTTGGCCGCCATTCCGGTGCCGCTGGCGCAGGCCAGAGCAAACATATAGGCACCTGGTGGCCCAATACCCATCGCATTACAAATAAAAGTCGCTACTGCAGCAATCAGCGAAACGGTGATCACCGCTGCCCACGGATTCGCCGCTAAAACAATTCCGACAACCACAATCGCGGCCAGGATCAGCGCAATGACGGCAAGATAGATAGCCCGGTTGCGATAGGGGCGATCGCTACCGTAAAGCGCGGTAAAAGAACCGATGGTTGCCAACAACCCGGAGCTGAGATGCCCGGAAAAATAGCCCATCATGACGGGAAGCCCACAGCACAATCCTGCCCTGAGGGCATAGGGAAAACGTTTACGGACAGCCAAGAGCGTGGTTGCGGAAAAGAAAGCGCGAAGATTATTTGCCGCAGAGTGCAGCGAAAATGGAGAGCCAGGCATACCATGCACCTCTATTGCTGCCCGGAAAATGCCGGGCAGGGTGTTGAGTGCGCTAACTTCATCAGGCGAAGGTTAACGGCTTTAGCGCGCCACACTCGGTTGATTAGCCTGCCGAAAAATATTCTGACAGGCATATTCAAACCGGCGCATTACAGCCGATATTAGCAAATACGGGAGAAATTACTTTGCTGGATGATGTTTGACCCAGTGATCGGCAATTTCCTGGCGTTTACAGACCCATACCCGATCGTGCGACTGCACGTAATCCAGGAAACGCTGTAACGCGCGGAAACGGCCAGGCCGGCCCAAAATGCGACAGTGCATGCCAATCGACATCATTTTAGGCGACGTCTCGCCTTCGGCATACAACACGTCGAAGCTGTCTTTCAGGTAGGTATAAAACTGCTCGCCGGTGTTGAAGCCCTGCGGTGAGGCGAAACGCATATCGTTGGCCTCGAGGGTGTAAGGGATCACCAGATGCTGACGGGTTTCACCGGAATCCAGCTTTACCGGTGTCCAGAAAGGCAGGTCATCGCCGTAATAATCGCTGTCATACTGGAATCCGCCGTGCTCGACCACCAGCTTGCGGGTATTTGGGCTATCACGACCGGTGTACCATCCCAGCGGCTTTTTGCCCAACAGATCGCCCAGAATCGCCACCGCCTTCTGCATGTGCTC
>CAWUIY010000090.1:0-15341 GCA_963922555.1 uncultured Serratia sp.
CTCGCGACCCCGACCTTGGCAAGGTCGTGCTCTACCAACTGAGCTATTCCCGCTTTAATCAGAACTTACTGATTTTTTTAACTTATCTTCTGGCTGTTGGCTTGCTGCCTTCCGATGCGTTGCATTCTACTTAGATGACGCGATGAGTCAATAAAATTATCAGCTCACCGTGACTGTTTGCCGGTTTTTGAATCACTTCGATCAAGGTTCCAGCAAATCGTTGCGTGCAGCGAACAAATATTGAAACATTGACCAGAATGTCAACACGGCTGCGATGTATAAAGCCACCACCCCAACGGCGACAGCGATATCATCTGGACGCCAAAGCAAAGCCACCAGCGACAACATTTGTGCCATGGTTTTCACTTTACCTATCCAGGACACTGCCACGCTGCTGCGTTTGCCGATTTCTGCCATCCATTCACGCAATGCAGAAATGATAATCTCACGAGCGATCATCGTTGCAGCCGGTAGCGTTATCCACCACGCGTGAAAATATTCCGCCACCAACACTAGCGCAATGGCCACAAGAACTTTATCGGCCACTGGGTCGAGAAAAGCGCCAAAGCGCGTAGTCTGTTTCCAGCGACGAGCCAGGTAGCCATCAAACCAGTCGGTGATGGCCGCGAAGACAAAAATTAAGGCGCACGCCGCAGGAGCCCAAACGTATGGCAGATAAAAAGCCAATACAAAGAAAGGGATCATGGCAACGCGAAACAGGGTAAGGCACGTCGGTATATTAAATTGCATGTGCGTAGGTAACTATCTGTCCGATGTAGATATTATGAGTATGTTGCTACAATGACCCTAGTGTTTCAACGCATTATGGATTTTTTCTGCCAATGCGTGTGAAATACCCGGCACTTTTGCAATTTCCTCTGCGCTGGCATTCAACAACGGCTGGATGCCTCCCATGTACTTAAGCAGGACCTGTCGTCTTTTTGGCCCTACCCCTTCGATTTCTTCAAGCGCACTGGTATTTCTGACCTTTGCCCGTTTCTTACGGTGCCCCGTAATGGCATGATCGTGCGAATCGTCACGAATATGTTGTATCACATGTAGCGCCGGTGAGTCTGAAGGTAATGCAACGCCCTCACCTTCTGCCTTGAAAAACAGGGTCTCGAGGCCGGCCTTACGATCTGCGCCTTTGGCAATACCAATTAGCAGCGGCTTGCTCTTATCCCACGTTACATCAAGCTGTTTAAACACATCGATAGCCATTCCCAGCTGACCTTTACCGCCGTCGATAAAAATTACGTCTGGAATTTTAGACTCTTCGATGGACTTGCCGTAGCGGCGATTCAGAACCTGGGTCATAGCCGCGTAATCATCGCCTGGAGTAATGCCGGTAATATTATAGCGACGATATTCGGCGCGCACCGGGCCATTGGCGTCAAACACCACGCATGACGCAACGGTTTGCTCACCCATGGTATGGCTGATGTCAAAACACTCCATCCGATTGATTTCGGAAAGATTCAGCGTTTTAGCCAACTCGGCCATACGTTGATGAATCGTGGAACGTTCGGACAAGCGGGTCGTTAGCGCTGTCGTTGCGTTGGTGCGAGCCAACTTGAGATAGCGCGCTCTGTCGCCGCGCGGCTTGCTTTGAATATAAACTTTACACCCCGCCATCTCGCTTAGCGATTCGGCCAACAGATCTTTTTCTGGCAAGCTGAAGTCGAGCAGGATCTCACCCGGCAGTGTACGCGCCTGACTGCCTTGCAAATAAAACTGTCCAACAAAGGTTTGTACCACTTCTGACATATCCGTGCCGCCAGGCACTTTGGGAAAGTAGCTTCTGCTGCCCAGTACTTTGCCCTGGCGAATAAACAGCACGTGAAGACAGGCCATGCCTGATTCGAAAGCGACGCCAATAACATCGAGATCTTCACTGTTGCCGCTGACAAACTGCCGCTCGGTTACACGCCGCACTGCCTGAATCTGATCGCGAAAACGTCCGGCTTCTTCAAAGCGCAGATTTTTACTAGCGTCTTCCATCCGTTCAATAAGCTGAGTAACGACTTGCTGATCTTTACCTGCCAGAAATAATCGCACGTAATCGACCTGTTGCTTATATTCTTCTTCCGTCACTAACCCGCTGACGCAGGGACCGAGGCAACGCCCAATCTGGTATTGCAGGCACGGGCGAGAGCGGTTGCGATAAACACTGTTCTCGCACTGGCGAATGGGAAACAGCTTCTGCAGTAATGCCAGCGTTTCTCTGACCGCGTAAGAGTTAGGGAATGGACCAAAATATTCACCCTTGGCATGCTTGGCACCACGGTGGATGGTCAGTCGCGGGTGATTGTCGGCACTGAGGAAGATCAGCGGATATGATTTGTCATCGCGCAGTAACACGTTATAGCGCGGCTGATACAGCTTGATATAGTTGTGTTCAAGCAGCAACGCCTCTGTTTCTGTGTGCGTTACTGTGACATCGATTTGCTCGATGTTTTTAACCAGCGTCTCAGTCTTGCGGCTTGATACCTGGGTACGAAAATAACTGGAAAGCCTTTTTTTCAGATCTTTGGCTTTACCGACGTAGATGACCGTCCCGGTTGCGTCGTACATTCTGTAGACGCCGGGTTGGCTGGTGACCGTTTTTAAAAAGGCCTGGGGGTCAAAGCGCTCATTACTCACTGCCAGATAACGTCTCCGAGTTGAAAAGACCGTGGCGAATTGCCAGATGGGTCAATTCTACATCACCGCTAATATTTAGTTTACTAAACATTCTGTAACGATAGCTGTTTACCGTCTTTGGACTCAGATTGAGCTGTTCTGAAATCTCTGTGACCTTTTGTCCTTTGGTAATCATCAGCATAATTTGCAGCTCGCGTTCAGAAAGGCTGTCAAAAGGCGTATCAGACTGAGGCTCAAGTTGGCTTAAAGCCATTTGCTGGGCTATATCGGAGGCAATATAACGTTGTCCAGAATCCACCAGACGAATAGCATTGACCACTTCCTGCGGTGCGGCCCCCTTGCTGAGATAACCGGAGGCACCTGCTTGCATCACTTTCGCTGGCAGCGGGTTCTCGGTATAAATCGTCAACATGATTATCTTGATGTCTGGGCAAAAGCGCACAATTTTCTTGGTGGCTTCAAGACCGCCAATTCCCGGCATACTCATGTCCATCAAAACGATATCGACTTGATTGGTGCGGCACCATTTAACGGCATCTTCACCGCATTGCACCTCATCAACTACGTTGATGCCTTTGACATCCTCAAGAATGCGTCGAATCCCTGCGCGCACCAGTTCGTGGTCATCTACAAGAAGAACGCTAATCAAAGAGAATTCTCCAAAAATAAGGGCGTCACACGGTCGTATTTTTCATTAGTACCAGGTTAGACCTGAAAGCAACAAACATGACTGCGGATATAAAAAAATCGTAATGAGGCTAATTAAATTAACCGGCTTATTTTACTGCATGCGGGATAAATTAACCAAGTACAGATTGTAAAAACTTAGCGCATGAAAATGTAAGCGATAAATTCCAGCCAGCGATACAAGGCCATTTCAGTATAAGACAAAATCCTATAAAAATCATGAAATAGCGCAATAATTGTCAAAAACCTAGCCTATTTAGATAAGGAAAAATCCGAGATTAATCAGTCCGTACTTTATTAACGAACAAAATAACAGCAGCGTGAAAAAAGATATATTGCTGATTTAAGCAGGAATTATTTTTTTGTTGTGATGTTGATTAAGTTTTTAATATGAAAAAATGTCAGGCGCGGGTTGAAGTATTCTCATGTTACCAGTCGCGTTAAGTATCCTTTACTTTAACTGCCTATGAAGATAGTGCATGAAATTCGATTTGTCGAAAGGGATAGTGCTGCCAGCTGCCCGTCACCTCCTCATTCATGCTACTATACTGCCACTTTTTTTACTCCCACCCCCGCGTAGGCAGTAAAAATGATGATACGAGTACGTGACCCCAAACGGCGGTCAGTTTTTTAGGAGATAAAATGAGCGCACCTGAATTTAATACCCAGCCAAATGTTGAAACGCTGGCAACCGAAGTTGCTTGTCTGAAAGCGACCGTCACCTATTTGCTTAAAGCAATCGGACAGGTAGATGCGAGCAAGGCAGTGCTTAACCTCGAAAAATTCATTTCTCAGATTGAAGATCCTCAGCAAGCTGAAATCTTCAATGCCACGTTACAGCAAATCAAATTAGGCTATCGCCAATAATTGACTGTCGATGCAAATCGCACTTTAAAGAGAGAGCCGCTGGCTCTCTTTTTTTATCATTATGCTGATCCTTATCAAGTCATGAGTCAAAGTTACTGTGGCGGTAACGGTTCAATTGATTAAGTCTGCTAAAATAAAGAACCGCAAACTTTCAATCAGAGGCTTTTTTCATGACCGAAAAATCGAATGAAAACAAAACCAAAGCAGATGAAGTCCACGTCAGTGACGGACTGGCAGAAATGCATCGGGTCGCCGAAGAGTTGACGGAAGAAGAACTGCAAAAAATAGCCGAAGAGGCCAGGAAAGCGGCTGAAGAAGCCAAGAACAATCCACATCCCTGACATTTTTACCTGAACTGTCTACATTCCGGACGTAGCTTTATTATGCATGAGAATTTTTTAGCTGAAAATCAGTCAATTGCAGCCATTGCAGTCGATTATCAACACGGCGACTTCGAGCCGTCTCACAGTCATGGCTGCTCTCAGCTGATTCACGCCCTATCTGGGGTGGTTCAGGTATCGACTCATCATGGCGTCTGGATGGTTCCGCCCGGCCGCGGCGTTTGGTTACCGGCTAATGTGACTCACAGCCTGCGCTTTATCGGTGGGGTTCAGGCGCGTACTCTGTTTGTGGACTCTCTGGCGCGCGCCGATCTGCCCGCACAGTGCCAGGTAGTGCAGATTTCTCCGTTGTTGCGCGAACTTATTCTGGCTTCTTTCAGCGTACCTGCAAACTATGCCGTGGGCGGACGAGACGAACGCATTATTGAGCTAATTCTTGACGAGCTTCGCCTGTTACCCATTTTACCGCTGCACTTACCAGAACCAAATGACGCCCAGCTGCTTGAACTTTGTCAGCAAATTCAACAGGATTTATCTGCTGGATGGGAACTTGAAGAAATAGCGACTGGAATGGGGATTAGCGGAAGAACGCTCTCGCGGCGTTTTCAGCGAGAAACAGGTTTGCGGTTCAGCGATTGGGTGAGACGAGCGAAAATATTGTCGGCAATGAACGGCTTAGCATTGGGGCAATCGGTATTAGATGTGGCGCTGGAGCTAGGCTATGACAGCCCTAGCGCCTTTAGCGCCATGTTTCGCAGAACGCTGGGCGTTTCACCCAGCGAATACTTCAGTTCTGCGGCCCGCGCCGCAGAAACCGCTGAGTAATTAACCTAAGAGTTGAGCGCTGGCGTTAAACAGAGCCTGCAACGAGGCGCTGGAAACGTCACTGTCGATACCCACGCCGTATACTCTTTCACCCTGTGGGCGCTGGACGCTGACATACGCCACCGCGCGGCTGTGGCTCTGATGCCCCAGCGTGTGCTCGTCGTAATCGCCAATCTCCAGCATCAAATCGAAGGTACGATGCAGCGCATCAACTGCCGAAGAAAGCAGGCCATTGCCGCTGCCGGTCAGGGTTAACTCTTTGCCCTGATAGCTCACCTTGGCGCTAAATTGACGAACGCTGCTTTCATCGCTACGAATATCATAGCTTAACAGCTTCATTTTCGGCTGATCGACCAGGCCATACTGCTGGCGGAACAGACGCCAGATATCGCTGGTGCCCATCTCTTTGCCACTGGTATCGGTCTCTTTCTGAACCGCTTTGCTGAAAGCAATCTGCAAACCGCGTGGCAGTTTAAGTCCGTGGTTCTGCTCGAGTAACCAGGCCGCCCCGCTCTTGCCGGACTGGCTATTAACGCGGATTACCGCCTCATAGCTACAACCGACATCGGCAGGATCCAACGGCAGATAAGGCACACGCCACAGCCCGTCTTCACGCTGTTTCTGCGCCGCGAATCCTTTTTTGATCGCATCCTGATGCGAACCAGAGAAGGCAGTAAATACCAGTTCACCCGCATACGGATGACGCGGATGCACAGGCAGCTGGTTGCACTCTTCAACCGTTTCGACAATACCTTTCAGGTCACTGAAATCCAGTCCCGGTGAAATGCCCTGGGTGTAGAAGTTCAGCGCCATAGTCACCAGGTCGACGTTACCGGTACGCTCGCCGTTAGCAAACAAGCATCCTTCTACGCGGTCGGCACCGGCCAGCAACGCCAGCTCGGCGGAGGCAACGCCCGTTCCGCGGTCATTGTGTGGATGCACGCTGATTGAAACCTGGTCGCGACGGCTGAAATGACGGCAGAACCATTCAATTTGGTCGGCATAAATATTGGGTGAGCTGACTTCTACCGTGGCCGGAAGATTAAGGATCATCGGGCGTTCGGCACAAGGTTCCCAGACGGCGGCAACGGCTTCACAGACCTCGAGCGAGAACTCCAGCTCGGTCATGCAGAAGGTTTCCGGCGAATATTCGAAGGTCCACTGCGTTTGCGGATACTGCTCGCACAACTGACGGATCTGTTTGGCACCCCGTACGGCCAGTTCAATCGTCGACGCTTTATCGGTGTTAAAGACAACTTCGCGGAACAGCGGCGAAGTCGCGTTATATAAATGAACGATGGCGCGTGGCACATCGACTAATGCTTCAAAGGTACGTTCGATCAAATCGCTGCGTGACTGGGTCAGCACCTGAATGTAGACATCCTCAGGAATGGCCTTTTCTTCGATCAAACCGCGAACAAAGTCGAAATCCGTTTGCGAAGCCGACGGAAACGCTACTTCAATTTGCTTGAATCCACAGCGCAGCAGCATGTCAAAAAACTGGCGCTTGCGCTGATTATCCATTGGCTCAGCCAGCGACTGGTTGCCATCCCGTAGATCGCTTGAACACCATTGCGGCACCTTATCAAGGGTTTTGCTCGGCCACTGACGATCGGGCAGATTTACCGGTGGGAAGGCGATATATTTTTGCGACGGGTTGGCTAACATAGTTTTTCTCCATTCTTGAGTGCGGACTCATTCCGCTGCCAGAAACAAGTATGGCGCAATGTGCCAAGTGCTGCGCCTCGTTAAACGACATTAACCCTCGCAAAACGGACAAATCGGCGCGCAGATTGCCGAGGAAGTGAGCAGTGTCATAACCCTGTAAAAATAAAGGTACATTTGCTGTCGGATTTTTTCCTGCCAACGTTATAATGCGCCGGAATTTCACATTACTATGTGGAACGCCTGCCCCACTGCTGTTCATCCTCAAGCGGCAGGCATCACAACAATAATATAGAAAAGAGCCGGTTAGAGCTTTTATTCCATATATGACAGGAACCCAATAGCTATGCAGCACGACACAAAAATCATCGCACAGGTCGAGGAAGAAACCCCTGAAAATCTGCGGCGAAATCTGAGCAACCGCCATATTCAGCTGATTGCCATCGGCGGCGCCATCGGTACCGGCCTGTTTATGGGCTCGGGCAAAACCATCAGTCTGGCAGGCCCGTCGATCATCTTCGTTTACATGATTATCGGTTTTATGCTGTTTTTCGTGATGCGCGCCATGGGCGAGCTGCTGCTGTCGAATCTCGAGTATAAATCTTTTAGTGATTTTGCCGCCGACCTGCTGGGTCCGTGGGCAGGCTATTTTACCGGCTGGACCTACTGGTTCTGCTGGGTCGTCACCGGCATTGCCGACGTCGTGGCCGTCACTTCCTACGCGCAGTTCTGGTTCCCAGGCCTGTCACAGTGGGTTGCGTCGCTGATTTTCGTGCTGGTGCTGTTTGCGCTAAACCTTGCCACGGTCAAAATGTTCGGCGAAACCGAGTTCTGGTTTGCGATGATCAAAATCATTGCCATCGTCGGCCTGATCATCACTGGCCTGGTGATGGTACTCATGCACTATCAGACTCCTGCCGGATCTGTTGCGGCATTCAGTAATATTTGGGACCACGGCGGATTCTTCCCTAAAGGCATTAGCGGCTTTTTTGCCGGCTTCCAGATTGCTATCTTCGCCTTTGTCGGCATCGAATTAGTCGGCACGACAGCGGCCGAGACCAAGGATCCGAAAAAATCATTGCCGCGAGCGATTAACGCCATCCCGCTGCGGGTGATCATGTTTTACGTGTTCGCGCTGATCGCCATCATGTGCGTCACGCCGTGGGATGCAGTGGCTGCTAACAAAAGCCCGTTCGTTGAACTGTTTGTCTTGGCGGGCCTGCCTGCCGCCGCCAGTATCATCAACTTTGTGGTGCTGACCTCGGCGGCCTCGTCAGCCAACAGCGGCATTTTCTCTACCAGCCGTATGTTGTTTGGCCTGGGTAAGGAAGGCATGGCACCGAAAGCCTTTGGTAAACTGTCTTCCCGCGCCGTACCGTCGAACGGTTTGATTTTCTCCTGCATCTGCCTGCTGACGGGCGTAGTGCTGATTTACCTGATCCCGAATGTTTTAACGGTCTTTACACTGGTGACGACCGTATCGGCGATCCTGTTTATGTTCGTCTGGACCATTATCCTGTGCTCGTATCTGGTTTATCGCCGTAAACGTCCTCAGCTGCATGCCGCTTCAGAATACAAAATGCCATTGGGCATTCTCATGTGCTGGGTCTGCATGGCGTTTTTTGCCTTTGTCCTGGTGTTGCTCACCCTGCAAAACGATACCCGTCAGGCGCTGATGGTGACCCCGCTGTGGTTCATCGTTCTGGGTATTGGCTATTGGATCCGCAATAAGAAACTGTCCACGGTGAAGTAAACTCTGCAAGATTCAAAAACTAAAAAACCGGCGCTAGGTGCCGGTTTTTTTATTCCTGCCTCCTGATTGATTCCCTCGCCATCGGCAATGTCTCTAACGACAAGACGAGATTAATTTCGTGGCCGGATCCCCTGCGTAATAATGTGCTGCAAGTTAGAGACCGCCTGTTCAAAAAAGGCCTCATCGCTAAGCGTCTGGCCGCTAAGGGCTTCAATCTGCACGCCAAAATCGGCGTAATGCTGCGTCGTAGACCACAGGATAAATAGCAAATGCAGCGGCTCGATGGGCGCGAGTTGCCCAGCCTGAACCCAGCCGCGAATAATGTCGGACTTCTCGTCAACCAGCTGTTTTAAATGCGTGCTCAATACCTGCTTAAGCAGCGGCGCACCCTGTAACATCTCCAGGCAAAACAGCCGTGACGCCTGCGGATGATCGCGGGAAACACACAGTTTGAGATAAATGTATTCTTTAATTGCCTGCATCGGCTGCTGGTCGGCACTCAGTGCCTTGAGCGGTTCCAGCCAGATATCCAGCAGGTCTTTCAATACCGCGACGTACAAGTCTTCCTTTGACGGAAAATAATAAAGGAGGTTGGTTTTAGAAACGTCTGCGCGTTCGGCTACCTGATCGAGGCTGGTGCCGTGGATGCCGTATAAAGAAAAAAACTCCAGCGCCGCAGCCATGATGGTCGTACGTTTCGCTGCGACCGCTCGCGATCGCCGACTCGGCGGCTTCTTGTTTCCAGTCGTTCCCTCAGCTGCCAATGGCTTTACCCTCAGTTGCTCCGCTGTTGCATTTGCCCAGCATAACAAAACCCCTCGTACGCGACTACGTTTGCACTCTCTGGGATTCTCTACGTCAACGCTAATCGATGCTTGACAGAAATCCGCACCATTTTTGCTCAGCACTGCCTGATTAATGTGCAGTTATTTTTTACCAAATGGTCCGATTTAGACCATTTGCTCTACCAAAAATTAGCACATCATTTTAACAGATTGATAATAAATGATTTTTAAAAACTGGCATCGAGTTTGCAATCAATACCTTACATAGTCGAGCAGCAAGGCGAAATTTGGAACCCGCAGGACGCACTCAAGCTGAGCTGCTTTGATTGGGATAGACAGGTAGTCGCAACGCCCTGCTTGTTCGGGCCAAAATTCATTCAAGAGGTGTGCTATGAAAATCGGTGTCTTTATTCCTATCGGTAACAATGGCTGGTTGATTTCAGAAAACGCGCCACAGTATCAGCCCACTTTCGAGCTGAACAAAACCATCGTCCAGAAAGCCGAACACTACAATTTTGATTTCGCATTATCGATGATCAAGTTGCGCGGATTTGGCGGCAAGACTGAATTCTGGGAACACAACATGGAGTCGTTCACGTTGATGGCTGGACTGGCTGCCGTAACCAGCAAGATCAAACTTTACGCCACCGCCGCCACGCTGGTGATGCCACCCGCCATTGTTGCGCGCATGGCCGCTACTATTGACTCGATTTCCAACGGTCGCTTTGGCGTCAATGTCGTCACCGGCTGGCAGAAGCCGGAATATGAACAAATGGGCATGTGGCCAGGTGATGAGTATTTCGGTCGCCGCTATGACTATCTGACCGAATACGTCACCGTGCTGCGAGACCTGTGGGGCACCGGCCACTGCAATATGCAGGGTGAATTCTTCAAAATGGACGACTGCCGCGTCAGCCCGCGCCCACAGGCAGAGATGAAAATCATCTGCGCCGGGCAAAGCGATGCTGGCATGGCATTCTCGGCCAAATATGCCGACTACAACTTCTGCTTCGGCAAAGGCGTCAACACGCCAACCGCGTTTGCCTCAGTTCCGGCTCGTATGAAGGTCGCGGCCGAAGCTGAAAACCGGGACGTCGCCTCTTACGTGCTGTTTATGATCATCGCCGATGAAAGCGATGCCGCCGCGCGCGCTAAATGGGAATCTTATAAAGAAGGTGCCGACAGCGAGGCGCTGGCATGGCTCACCGATCAGGCCAGTAAAGATACCAAATCCGGCGCGGACACCAACGTGCGTCAGATGGGCGATCCAACCTCGGCCGTTAATATCAACATGGGTACGCTGGTGGGGTCTTATGCCAACGTGGCAAAAATGCTCGACGAGATCGCTACCGTTCCTGGTACAGAAGGCGTGCTACTGACTTTTGACGATTTCGTTCAGGGAATTGAAAACTTCGGGCAGTTTATCCAGCCCTTGATGAAAACTCGTCAATATATGCTCAATGACACATCCGCCGAAAAAGAGGTCGCGTAATGAAAATTGTTGAAAATGCCGTGGTACGTCGTGATCCGGGCGCTGTTAAGGGTGAAGTCATTTTACCCGCTCGCCCTGAATCGCTGGCCTTCTCGCCTCAGCAGACGGCATTGATCGTGATAGATATGCAGAATGCCTATGCCTCAAAAGGCGGTTATCTGGATCTGGCCGGTTTTGACGTTTCGCACACCGGTCCGGTAATTGCCAACATCAAACGAGCCATCGCCGCAGCGCGTTCTGCAGGCATCAAAGTGATCTTTTTCCAGAACGGCTGGGACAATCAGTACGTCGAGGCCGGAGGTGAAGGTTCGCCAAACTTCCATAAATCCAATGCGTTAAAGACCATGCGCAAACGCCCAGAGCTGATGGGCAAGCTGCTGGCCAAGGGCGATTGGGACTACGATCTGGTGGATGAACTACAGCCACAACCGGGTGATATCGTACTGCCGAAACCACGCTATAGCGGCTTCTTTAATACCCAGCTCGACAGCCTGCTGCGCAGCTATGGCATTCACCATTTGGTGTTCACGGGTATCGCGACCAACGTGTGCGTCGAGTCCACCCTGCGCGATGGTTTCTTCCTGGAATATTTCAGCGTCGTGCTGGAAGACGCCACTCATCAGGCGGGACCTGAGTTTGCCCAAAAGGCGGCGATTTATAACATCGAAACCTTCTTCGGCTGGGTTTCAAATGTAGATAGTTTCTGTAATACCGTGGCAAAAACCGCTGAAAAACTGAGCCAAACGGCCTAATTAAGCACAATTAAATACTGTTAATGACTTTTAAAAAGGAAAAGCACTATGCCAAAGAGCATCATCATCCCAGAAGGTACCGGCGTGCCTATCGCACCTTTTGTCCCCGGTACAATGGCTGACGGTATTGTCTATGTCTCAGGAACCCTGCCATTCGACAAAGACAATAATGTGGTATTCCCTGGCGATGCTGAAAAACAGACTCGCCACGTTCTGGAAACCATCAAAGGGGTGATTGAAACAGCGGGCGGCACGATGGCCGATGTGACTTTTAACTCCATTTTCATCACCGACTGGAGCAACTATGCGGCAGTAAACAAGGTCTACGCCGAGTATTTTCCGGGTGAAAAACCTGCCCGTTTCTGTATTCAGTGCGGACTGGTGAAGCCGGAAGCATTGGTTGAGATTGCCTCTGTAGCTCACGTAGGCAAATAACGGCACCGCGAAACAAGGCGAGAATGGCATGAGCAAAACATCCCTGTTTTATAAAGTTTCTGGCAGCACGTCGCCTGGGGCGCAAACCGTTGTTCTGTCATCCGGGCTGGGCGGCGTTCACGGATTTTGGCAGCCGCAGATGGCGATGCTGGAAAAGCATTTTCGGGTTGTGGTTTACGACCAGCTAGGCACTGGCAGGAGTCATGGCGTGGTTCCGGCAGGGTATCGCATGGAAGATATGGCCGATGAGCTTGCTGCTTTGCTTAACGATCTGCGAATTGATCGCTGTCATGTGATTGGCCATGCACTGGGAGGCATAATCGGGCTACATCTTGCCCAGCGTTATCCTGCGCTGGTTGAAAGTCTGGTGGTTATCAACGGCTGGACCGTGCTTGATAGCCAGACTCGCCGCTGTTTCCTGGTACGACAAGATCTGCTGCTCAACAGCGGCGTTGAAGCCTATGTGCGCGCCCAGCCGCTGTTTTTATATCCCGCAGACTGGCTTTCGGCCCACGCCGATTTGCTGGCTCACGAGCAGGCCCATCAGGTCGAGCATTTTCAGGGCATGGAAAACTTACTGCATCGCTTGCAGGCACTGATGGCGCACGATCTCAGCGAAAGCCTGGACAGCATTAATACCCCAACGCTGGCTTTCAGCTGCAAAGACGATCTGCTGGTGCCGTGGCACTGTTCTGTCACGCTGGCCCGCAATCTGCCCATTGGCGAGCACGTACAGATGAGTTATGGCGGCCACGCGATGAGCGTGACCGATAGCGAAACCTTTAATCCCCTGCTGATGGAATGGCTGCTGCGCTTTGTCAGTGATGCCAGTCGACAGAACGCGGAGTAACGGAAAAACTTATGTCTTTGAAACCTTTATCTCTGGATCCCATGCCTGAAAAAATTCTTGATATCCCGCTGGCGGAATTGGCTGGCGTTGAAAAACAGGCCTTTCGCGACGCCATGTCTCATCTTGGATCGGCAGTCAACATCATTACTACCGATGGCAAGGCAGGACGAGCCGGATTTACAGCGTCCGCCGTATGCAGCGTTACCGATACCCCACCCACCCTGCTGGTGTGCCTGAATCGATCGGCTTCGGTTTACCCTATTTTTAAGCAAAATCAGGTGCTTTGCGTCAATACGTTGTCCGATGGACATCAGACGTTATCTAACCTGTTTGGTGGTAAAACGCCAATGGAGGAACGCTTTGCCGCCGCTAGCTGGACCCCGATGGCCAGCGGTTGCCCGGCACTTGACGGGGCATTGACCTCGTTTGACTGCCGCGTCACTCAGGTCACCAGCGTCGGCACCCATGACGTTTTATTTTGCGAAGTGATTGATATTTTACGTAATGATGACAGCCACGGACTGGTCTATTTCGACCGACGCTATCACCCTCTGATACGTCAAAAACCACAGGCCTGATGACGGGCCTTCCCTCTGTTTTTTTATCGCAGCGATATTAACAAGACGTGGAGAAGATGATGGCGAATACCTGGTTTCCTCAATGGCGTAAAAGGACCGGCAGTCTGGAAGGGGCGGTGATTGCACCGGACGAGCGCTTGCCTCTGGTGCCAACGATTATCATGGGTTTGCAGCATGCCGTCGCCATGTTTGGTGCGACGGTACTGATGCCGCTGTTGATGGGCTTTGATGCCAACGTGTCTATCCTGATGTCAGGGATTGGGACTTTGCTTTTTTTCATCATCGTCGGCGGTCGCGTGCCAAGCTATCTGGGATCCAGCGCCTCGTTTGTCGGACTGGTTATTGCAGTCACCGGCTACAGCGGTCACGGCCCGAATCCGAATATTGCGCTGGCATTGGGCGGAATTATCGCCTGCGGTGCACTTTATATGCTGATTGGTTTTGTGGTGATGGCCATCGGCACTCGCTGGATTGAAATGCTGATGCCTCCGGTTGTGACCGGTGCAGTGGTAATGGCGATTGGGCTGAATCTGGCACCGATTGCGGTTAACAGCGTTTCTGCTTCGATGTTCGACAGCTGGATGGCAGTAGTGACCGTGCTATGCATCGGTGGCGTTGCGGTATTTACTCGCGGCCTGATGCAGCGCCTGATGCTGTTACTTGGCCTTATCGCTGCCTACATCATTTATTTTGTTATCACCAACGTGCTGGGATGGGGCAAGCCTATCGATTTTAGCGGTATTACCAGCGCCGCATGGATTGGCATGCCGAGCTTTACCGCACCGGTATTTAACAGCCATGCGATGCTGTTGCTGATGCCCGTTGCAGTGATTCTGATTGCTGAAAACCTTGGGCATATCAAAGCGGTAGCAGGGATGACCGGCAAAAATCTCGATCCCTATCTGGGCCGCGCTTTTGTCGGTGACGGATTGGCAACCATGCTGTCGGCATCTGCGGGCGGTACCGGGGTCACCACCTATGCTGAAAACATCGGGGTCATGTCGGTGACAAAAATATACTCGACGTTGATTTTTGTTGCTGCGGCAGTGGTTGCCATTCTGTTGGGCTTCTCTCCCAAATTTGGTGCACTGATTCACACTATTCCGGGACCGGTTTTGGGCGGAGCATCCATCGTGGTATTTGGCCTGATCGCTGTCGCTGGCGCTCGAATATGGCTACAGAATAAAGTCGATTTAAACCAGAACGGCAACCTGATTATGGTCGCAGTGACGCTTGTACTGGGGGCTGGCAACTTTTCGCTGACTTTTGGCGGCTTCACCATGGGCGGGATTGGCACAGCGACTTTTGGCGCAATCCTGCTTAACGCGCTGCTCAAAAACAGAAAGCTTGGCGTTGTTGGCACAGATACTGCATTAAAAGATCACTGACGACCTCAGTTTCTCCTTAGCTCATCAACTTTGATGATCGCCAGCAGCTAATCGGTCCACCCGTCCGATTTACCTGCTGGTTTTTTTCTTTTTAATCCTCAAAAATTTCTTTTTTAAATCAGGTGATTTTTTCAGGGATGGTGCTGCGCACGGCTTAACTTCAACTTCATGTGCTGCGCACGGCCTAACTTCAAATTCAACTTCAGATTCAACTTCAACTTCAACTTCATGCGCTTCGCTTACTGGGTGGCGACCCAGACCGCCTCAAGGGTGGCCCTGG
>CAWUIY010000091.1:0-15319 GCA_963922555.1 uncultured Serratia sp.
GACCACAACCGCGGAATTTCGAGCGCTAAATCCCAACTCTCTGGTGCCAGTGATTATTGATGACGAGTATGTATTGTGGGAATCCAATACCATTTGCCGTTATCTGGCTGCAAAGGCAGGCCGTGATGATCTACTACCTCAGGCTCCTCACAAAAGGGCCAGGGTTGAGCAATGGATGGACTGGCAGTTGGGTGATCTTAACAATGCCTGGCGCTATGCGTTTATGTCTCTTGTGCGCCACAGCCCGTTGCACAACGATCCCGATCTGCTTGCCAACAGTATCAGCGAGTGGAACCGTTTAATGGAAATTGTAGAGCTGCAACTGCAAAAGAGTGGAAACTATATTCTTGGCGATCAGTTTACGTTGGCGGATGTGGTTATCGGTATGTCGGTGAACCGCTGGGTTATGACGCCGATGACTCGCCCAACGCTTTCTGCGGTATTCTCATACTACGAACGTTTGAATCAACGTGAAGGTTATCAATTGTTTGGCCGAAACGGCAGCGTTTAACGTTAAAAAAACTACCCCTGCCAGATTTTCCAGCAGGGGCATTAATTGAATTTAAATAGTTATTTAAAATCAACCATCATTAGCTCGGGAATAGAATACCCGCGCGTTGAGTTGACACATTTATCAATATATTGAGTAAATGGCGTAGGACGCGGAATACCTAAATCCAGCAGGCGTTGGTTATCAAACTTCACGTTTAATTGTGCAAATCCGCCGTACAGTTTAATGGCGCGCAGAATGATTTTATCATTACACGGCCCCAGAACGTCTTTAAACTGCTTACGAATCCCGGTGAATTCCTGATAACTTATTGTCTCATATTCTTCAATGATTGCCGGGGCGTTATTCGCTTTGGCAATATATTCGTCAATGGCATAGAAAGGAGTACACAGTTCTTCGCCAGAGGAAATATGATAGAAATCGTGTTTGATATCTTCATTCAGGCAAAGATTAACCAGTGCCATTGCGCAATAATCTACCGGAATGATGTCAACTTTATCCTGGATCTGGCAGGTGAATTTCTTCAGTTTTACTGCCATCAGGAATACCCAGAAAATGCTGCTCGACGGAGCGCAGCCAAACTGTGTATGGCCTACAACAATTGAAGGGCGTGCAACGACAAATGGCAGTTCCGGGCAAAGTTCACGCACGCGATTTTCCAACTCACGCTTAGACGCAGTGTATTGAACCAAATCTTCGTTGTGCGTGTTGTCAGGCATGTTTTCATAGAAAACGCTGTCTTTGTCAGGCATTGAAGCCATTGCAGTACCGACGTGCACAAAGCGCTTCAGGCTTTTTACTTTTGCCATCCGTTGAGCAAAAGCTAAAGAGCCGTCGACATTCACGCGCCACAATGCCGGGTTGTTACCAAAAGAGGCAATTGCTGCACAGTTAATGACATACGACACTTGGTCAATACGCGGATCCTGAGCGAAATCTTCAGGTTCACCCAGATCGCCAATTAAGATATTTTCTTCATTAATTGTTGCGAGCTGAGATGAGGTTAATCCGAACTTCTCCAAGTTATTTCTTATTCTTATTAAACCGGCAGCAGGATTTTCTGCACGGACCAAAAGTAATAAGTTAAACGGATTATCCTGGTATTGACGTAATAAATTTTCTACAACAGCACCACCAACAAAGCCGGAGGCGCCTGTAATGAGAATGCTTTGCATTTTTAAATCTCAACGGAGGGGGACACTGAGTGCACACTATCATTAGTTGGTTAAACCATTCCTATACTAAATTACGTTGAAAATAAACGAAGGTTAAACCAATCGATGGATTTCGCCGACATTACTATTAACCTTAATTTTACATTAATAAACACTTTTATTTATTCTTCAATCTTTTCGTATTAATAGATTTTTATAATTTTATGACAGATATTTTTTCCTGAAATGAGTGCAAATCACCCCCATATTAAATCTGAAATAATCGCTCGATTTTTTGGCTTCACTGCAAAGTGACTAGCCAGTTCTGGTATTCAAAATTTGCGGCAAAGATCTCTGCCTGAGCGTATGCAGTGAGGTATGACTACGATAAACTGAGGCTAACAGGCTATCCTGAAGGATGGCAATAGCGCAGGATTAAAGGAATTTTGTGCGGGGAGATTCCCTCGCGCGTATAAATAAGGTACAAGGCTGCATGAAAATCCCAAATAGAATCCAACCTCTGGTGGATGACGGCCTGATCGATGATGTGGTCCGTCGACTGAAAAGTGGCAAAGAGGCCGACGTGTACACCGTTTTATGCGGTGAGGAAATCCGCTGCGCCAAGGTTTATAAAGAGGCTACCCAGCGCAGCTTCAAGCAGGCCGTTCAGTACCAGGAAGGGCGTAAAGTGCGCAATAGCCGCAGTGCTCGCGCGATGCAAAAGGGTTCTAAGTTTGGCCGCAAACAGCAGGAAGAAACCTGGCAGACGGCTGAAGTTGATGCGTTGTTCAGGCTGGCCAGTGCCGGTGTGCGCGTTCCGCAGCCCTATATTTGCCTCGACGGCGTGCTGCTTATGGAGCTGATCACCGATGGTGAAGGTCTGGTGGCACCGCGTTTGAGTGATGTTACCTTCACCGAACAAGAAGCGGTGGAAGGCCATGACATCATGATCCGTAATATTGTGCGCATGCTGTGTGCCGGTATCGTGCACGGCGATCTGTCAGAGTTCAACGTTTTACTGGATGCTCAAGGGCCGGTAATCATTGACCTGCCGCAGGCAGTTGATGCTTCTGCAAATAATCATGCAGAATCTATGTTCGAGCGTGACGTTAATAACATGACCGA
Organism: uncultured Serratia sp.; assembly: GCA_963922555.1. Classification (GTDB taxonomy): domain Bacteria; phylum Pseudomonadota; class Gammaproteobacteria; order Enterobacterales; family Enterobacteriaceae; genus Rouxiella. The sequence continues at coordinate 2,791 of CAWUIY010000091.1, forward strand.
TTTTTATGGCCAGTTTGCTCCCGAGCTGCTTAAAACGCGTTATGCCAAAGAGATCTGGGCACTTTATGAAGAAGGCAAACTTACACCACAAAGCGAATTGACCGGGCATTTCGTTGAAGATACTCACGCCGCCGATGTCGATTCACTGCTGGATGAGATCACCGCTGCTGAAGACGAATATTACGATCGCCAGCGCGCTCTCAAGGAAAGAGAGTAAACGTCTACGGCAAATTCTTTCCGTAACACTATATCTGCCGCTGTCGAGAGTAAAAAAATCTGACAGCGGTCTTTCCCTTCGCGACATTGCGTCACTGCTTTTTGAACATCCTACTTTTTATTTACGCCCTTCAACCAGCATGCGTACCGCCAGCCCACTCAGCACGGTAGCCATTAGCCAGCGCTGGAGTAGAGTCCACAGCGGACGCCCGGCCAAAAAGGCGGCAATATATCCAGCAGTCAAGGCAATCAATGCATTCACGCAGAAACTGATCATGATTTGTGCGCTACCCAGTACCATTGATTGCAGCAAAACGTGCCCCTGAGCCGGCACAATAAACTGGGGTAGCAGGGAAAGGTAAAGCACCGCGGCTTTAGGATTCAACAGGTTGGTGAATAACCCCATAGTGAAAAGTTTTCGCGGGCTATCTTTGGCTAATTCACGTACCTGAAATGGCGAACGCCCGCCTGGACGAATAGCCTGCCAGGCCATATAGAGCAGGTAAAGCGCCCCGCAAAAGCGCAGCGTGTCATAGGCAAACGGCACGGCCATTAAAAGCGCGGTGATGCCGAGTGCAGAAAACAGCATATAAAATATGAATCCCAACACTACACCGCCGAGAGAGATAAGTCCGGCCTTGGGGCCTTGGCATATTGAACGCGAAATCAGGTAAATCATATTGGGACCGGGAGTCATAACCAGTCCAAGAGCAATAAGCATAAAGGGTAAAAGATGGGCGGCATCCGGCATCGCATTCTCCAGTCACGTTTTTCGAAAATTGTTCCCATAGATATAGAGGTTTTGCTCAACTTTTAGCAAGCGCTCGTCATATTTTGTTCATCGCTGTTGGGTCAAACTGTCATAAACCCGTGCAATGTTACTTTCCGGACAGGAAAAATCGTTAACCGGAGAGGTTATGTACAGCGATACCCGAAAACTGATTTCACTGCAAAATCCGGCAGTGCTAGTGGTGGCGCATCGTGGCGTGTGGACACGTGCCCCTGAAAACTCCCTTTCTGCGCTGGATGAGGCTATCAGTTCTGGTGTAGATATCATTGAAGTCGATACCCAGACTACCGCCGATCATCAACTGGTTGTAATACACGACGCCTGGCTGGACAGAACCTGTGATCACCAGGGCGAAGTCGCTCGCATGCCCTTCTCCGAAGTTCGCCGTGCTCGTCTGCGGGGCAGTGACGGCCGAGCAGGGATGGTGGTGACTGAAGAGCGTGTTCCGCTGCTGGAAGAGTTGCTCGAAGAAGCTCGCGGGCGCATCGTCGTTAATATTGATATTAAATTCGAGCGCGATCGTCAGCGGGTCATGGACCTGATTCTGGACATGAATATGGCCGACGGCGTGCTGCTCAAGAGCAAAATCGATCTTACGACTCAGACTTTCCCACTGGATATGACTGACAGTCAACGCCGTATTCCTTTTATGCCGATAGTGACCACTCAATCTGGAAGCTTTGCCGAAGAACTGCGAAAAATCGAAGACTTTGGTGCGCAAATAGTGGAACTTAATTTCACCGATTTGGTAGATGTGATTTCTGCAAAAGAAGAATTGCAGCGGCTGGGGATCCGCCTGTGGGTCAATACGCTTGATGAGGCGCACCCGCTGGATTACTGCGACAGTCGTGCCTACCCACATCCGGCAGAAGTATGGGGCGAGCTGGTCAAAGCAGGTTTTGGCGCAATTCAAACTGATAGCGTGAGTCAGTTGCGTCGTTGGTTAAAAGATAAAGGACGATAATATGAAAACCGAAATTTCTGAACGTTTACAGATTGCCAGCAAGATAGCGGCGCAGGCCGCCGAGTTGGCGCTGAGTTTTTTTAATCGCCGTAGCGAGATTGACGTTAGCAGCAAACGAACACAAGATTTTGTCTCTGAGGCAGATGTGGCCGTCGAAGAGTTTATTCGTCAACAGCTTAATGAATATTTCCCCGAGGATCCGATTATCGGTGAAGAAATGGGCGGACAGTTGAGCGACAAGGCCTGTTGGGTTATTGATCCTATTGATGGGACTTCTAATTTTTTACGTGGCTCACCCCTGTGGGGTGTTTCACTCGGCCTGGTGGAGCGCCACCGTCCGGTGATTGGCGTTGTCGTTTTACCTGTGCTTAACGAGCTGTTTGCGGCTGAGGCCGGTAAGGGGATTTTCCTTAACGGCAAACCGTTTAACCGTGACGATCGTTTTTCCGATGTTCAGGTGCTTTCTCTGGGCGATAGCGCAGACGATCAGCTCGGCGAAGCTTCCGCATTTTATCGCGGGCTGCGTGAAGCCGACTGGTCAGTGCATTGCTACCGCTGTACCACCGTAGGCATGGTGTTTGCAGCAAAAGGATTGATTGATGGCCATTTGCAGCGTCGCACCACGCTTTGGGACATCGCCGGGGGTGCAGTTCTTTGTCAGGAAGCCGGTCTTGAAACGGTGGTCAATTTTGGTGGCGACGGCATCCGTCATTTGTCGGTCGCTACCGGAACACCTGCCCTGATGGCCGCCGTCAGGCCACTCTGGCCCGATTTAGCACCGCGCTAGAACAAGCGAGTTTAAACGGGTGGTTTATGCTTAAACCACCCGTTTAATCCTTGATTCAGGCGAAGTAAAACCAGGCGGTATCAATCAAGTCATTATTCACTTCAAAAACTGCCATACTCTCAACGGGCAGATCGCCAAGCCCGTAAATTTTTTCCAAATCAAATACCTTATTGCCTAACACTGTTCGAGAAATCAATTCGGCTTTAAGTTTAGGATTATTAAATCTATTAGCGGCATAAAACTCGATAAGTTGTTGTTTTCCTGTCATTGCTGGCTCAGTTGCTGGCATGCGATAAGCGGTAAAGGATTCACTGAAGCAGGAAACAAAAGTGGCGAGATCGTGTTGGTTATAGGCTGCAAACTGTTTTTCAATAACGGCAGTGATGTGAGACATTTGATACTCCATATTGAATTTTAATTCTATTTATTTGAATTATTATTCAATTTGGCGTTTTTTTGTTCCGCTGTCAACAGCATTCTGCGATTACTCCTGATTCGCTATCAACGAACATTCAGTAGTCTATAGTTAACAATTAATTATGAGCTTACTCTGGAGTGGAATGCATGATAATCCTACATCACTTAAATAACTCGCGTTCCCAACGAATTCTGTGGATGCTTGAAGAACTGCAACTGCCTTACACCATCGAGCGTTATCAACGCGATGAAAAAACCATGATGGCTCCGGCGTCGCTAAAAAAGATCCATCCACTGGGCAAATCCCCGGTGCTACAGGACGGTGACCTGATTATCGCCGAGTCAGGCGCTATCATCGAATATCTGCAAGAAACCTACGATCCGCAAAATACCCTCAAGCCGACGGATGCCGCCGAGCGCCTGCAGTATCGCTATTGGTTGCATTATGCCGAAGGATCGTTAATGCCATTGCTGGTTATGAAACTGATTTTTGGTCGCCTCGGTAAACCGCCAATGCCGTGGCTGATCCGCCCGATTGCTGGCGCCATTGGCAAAGGCGTGCAGCAGAATTATATCGACAGGCAGCTCGCGACTCATGCTACCTATCTGGAAGATCATCTAAGTAAAAACGCCTGGTTTGCGGGTGAAGAGTTCAGCGCAGCCGACATCCAGATGAGCTTCCCGATTGAAGCTTTTGAAACACGCGGCCCAATGGATAAATGTCCGCATCTGCAACGCTGGCTGAATACGATCAAGGCCAGACCGGCCTACCAGCAGGCACTTAAGCAGGGTGGCCCTTACCAGATCGGGGCTTGATCCTTGCCGTTAAGATCCTCTTGCCGAGGATCTCTGCGAAACGATCTTACGGACAATTTGGTTCCGTTTTAAGGAGCCAAATAGCCTTGAAAAGTTATCCTTTCGCAACTTTTTAGTTTAAATGCCTTTAAAGTGAGCGAAAATCCGAAAAACATCGCCAAACGCTGTTGAAACCGAAGCATTAAAGGCTGGATAATCGTTTGCTTGGTCGTATCTACGATTTTTACAACCGCCGTACGCGATGAGAGTTAACCGTTTGCCCCGACTTTATGTTGATTATTCGACGACGTCTGACGCCGTTGAACAACCGCATACATCCTTTAGTCGGGTAGGGAAGCGAACGACAAGAAACGATTTCATAATGACCACGCAGGCATTTCAGTAGCACATTCAGAGGACTCCACCATGTCTCAACACCAGTCTCAAGCGGGCGGCAGCGTGACGCCTAAAGGATCGCTTGATGCTTTCTTCTCAATTAGCGCGCGTGGCAGCAATATCCGCCAGGAGCTGATCGCTGGCCTCACCACCTTCCTGGCTATGGTTTATTCGGTCATCGTTGTCCCCTCTATGCTGGGCAAAGCCGGATTTTCTCCAACCGCCGTTTTCGTTGCGACTTGCCTGGTTGCCGGATTCGGTTCTCTGCTGATGGGTCTTTGGGCCAATCTGCCTTTGGCTATCGGTTGCGCAATTTCACTGACCGCCTTTACCGCGTTTAGCCTGGTGATTGGTCAGCACATAAGTGTGCCGGTTGCGCTGGGTGCGGTATTCCTGATGGGGGTGCTGTTTACCGTTATCTCGGTGACCGGCATTCGTGCGTGGATCTTGCGCAATCTGCCGACCGGCGTTGCGCACGGTACAGGGATTGGCATTGGCCTGTTTTTGCTGCTGGTAGCGGCTAACGGCGTTGGTCTGGTGATCAAGAATCCTTTGGATGGCCTGCCGGTCACGTTGGGGGCTTTCACCTCTTTCCCGGTGGTTATGACTTTGCTGGGGCTGGCGGTCATTTTTGGCCTGGAAAAACTGCGCGTGCCAGGCGGGATCCTGCTGGTCATTATCACGATTTCTATTATTGGTCTGATTTTCGACCCCGCGGTGAAGTATCACGGATTGTTTGCCATGCCGTCACTGTCAGACGCTGGCGGCCATTCGCTCTTCTTTAACCTCGATATTTTGGGTGCAATGAAAGCTGCTGTATTGCCAAGCGTGCTGGCGCTGGTGATGACCGCCGTGTTTGATGCCACTGGCACCATTCGTGCCGTAGCGGGACAAGCTGATCTGCTGGATAAAGACGGGCAGATCATCAACGCCGGTAAAGCGTTGACTGCCGATTCCATGAGCAGCATTTTTGCCGGTCTGGTCGGCGCGGCTCCAGCAGCGGTGTATATCGAATCTGCGGCGGGTACGGCGGCGGGGGGTAAAACTGGACTGACCGCAACGGTGGTCGGCGTATTGTTCCTGCTGATGCTCTTCCTGTCACCACTGTCTTACCTGGTTCCGGCCTACGCGACGGCGCCTGCGCTGATGTATGTTGGCTTGCTGATGTTGAGCAACGTGACCAAACTGGATTTCAGCGATTTTGTTGACGCGATGTCTGGCCTGCTCTGTGCGGTGTTTATCGTTCTGACCTGTAATATCGTCACCGGCATTATGCTGGGATTTAGCTCGCTGGTCGTCGGGCGTATCTTCTCCGGTGAATGGCGTAAGCTTAATCTCGGCACGGTAATTATCGCCGTCGCGCTGGTCGTGTTCTACGCTGGAGGCTGGGCGCTTTAATAATATAAGCAGTCATGTTTGGGAGCGATAGGCACCAAGTCAATCGCTCCTAAACATAAGAATAAAGCTATCTTACGAGCCTTAAATCAGCTGTTGTTAGCCAGCAATCACTGTCCACGAAATTCTAAATAACGTTCCTACTGAAAACCAAAAATAATTCCCTTCTTTTAGCCTGAAATAAATCCCTACTAAAATCCAGATGCTTCCTTTTATAGAGTAATTATCCCATTTTATAACTATTAGATTATTTTTGAGTTTACAAAGCACACATAAATAAATTGTCTAACAGTTTTTTTATCCAGTTATTTAATATCTAATAGCTGCTGATTAGGCAGAGTGTGCAAAGTCTATTTTATTGATTTAATATAAGTATAAGGTCGATAGAGACAACCGGATAAAGACTTCCTTCTGGGATAATAATGTCTATTAATCATTAAGTAAGGTGATTAGCTGAGACTTAGAGGGAAAACTGATTATGCTTGATGTTAACTGGGTTTATTTCTTGTTGCCAGCCTTTCTATTAATGCGAATTGTTTTTTAACTTCCCCTGCGACGCAGGGGAAACCGGGATGGATTATTGGCTAGCAGGATTTTGTTTATACTTCTTCAAAATTTTATCGATAGCTGCGTGATCACTATTAATAGTAAAGCCGTTATAAAAATCAACGCGTCTGGCATATTGTATGGCCAAACAATTTGAAACGTTGTCAGAATAGGCAGGGCTGCCATCGTCATCCTCAAGACCTCTGGCCTTGCAATCGTGCTGTAGTGCAGATTCCCACAGTTTTTTTCCCTGCTGCGCTTCCCTGGCTAAGTGAGGTCCATTCCCTTCAGAAATATAATTTAAGCCCTTAAAGAATACAGAATAAGCATTTTCATAATGTGCCTTTTCTTTATCACTTAAGTTACCTAAGCAAGGGCTTGGCGTGGAGGAGTTATAGCAAGCTGAAATAGCAGCAATGGCTTTGCTAGTTTCATTGGTGGTATCAGACCCGTAAATAGGATCAGCCCCATAGCTGTATACAGATAAAAGCATAATGCCTAAAGGGAAGATTTTTAAATGCTTCATTGAATGATTCCGTTTTTTAAAAAGTTAATCCTATGTCTGTTTTTTTCATAAGAAAGAAGTGTAGTAGTTCTGATCAAATCAATAATGGCGTTAACATTGTTTTTCTCAAAGATTGGAACTTGCCAATAGACAAATCCACCCTGAAAATGCATATCTATCATGATCGTTGAAATCCGAAAGTTTAGGCTTTCCCAGGCACAGCCATCTTTAGACTTGTATTTATTATAAATCCTTTTAGTATCATTGTAATAAAATGGATATGTATTATTAAATAAATTTACCTGTTGATTGCGGGTAATCACGCCACAGGTTTTTTTATATTTATGGACGAAATGCAATGCCGATGCACCCACTAAATGACTACCCCCTGACATAATTTGTGCAATATCAGAATGTATATTAGCCTGCCTGAGGTTACTAAAGATCTCATCTTTTGAGCGCATTTTCATATCATAACCACGGCCAATGGTCACCCCTGAATCTTTGCCGGGCCAGCATAGTACTCTACTAAAATACGGGCTATCAGGGTTATCCTTACCCTCTGCATTAAAAGTGAACTGGCCTCTGGGAACGGTTAGACCGCCAGACATATCGATGGGTTGATGGAATTCAGGGCTGGTTTTGTGTAATCCATGGGCGTGTTTGGCAGCACAGGTTAACAGGTGTCTTTCAGTGATGCCATGGACAGATATCAATCCATCGGGAGAGACCATAAAGGTTTTTTGAAAAGCCCTGATAGCCTCAATCGTGTTTCTGCCAACGATGCCATCCACGGCTAATAAAGGAGATCCGTATTTTTTTAAATAACCTTGTATAATAATAACGTCTGTTCTGTTATTTACTCCACCAAGTCCTACGCTGTGCTGAATAGACAAGAGCCACTCCTCAATAAAATATCTTATTAGATTAATTATTAGGCTGTAATTTTTGGCACATAGAGTAATAGGTTATAAACAATCGATGCTCTTATTATTTGGTAATGAATTGTTAAATATTTGCTACTAAGAAAGTGTTCGTAGTGAAAGGGGGATTGTTCAAAGCGAAAAGGCACCATAGAGTCTGCGGAGAACTATTTTACGATAGTTACTAGCAGAGTTGTCTGTCAGGATTTTAATTTGTACATAAATTGACCTGCCCATCAAGTCATGGGGAAGGGGTTTTCTCTCCTGCCGCATTCATAAACCAACAAAGTTTGTTAACAACATTTACACTTCACTTTCAGACGTCTGCAGTTTTTATCCATCGCCAAAATGTTTTACTATCGAAATTGTCGTGCAGGCACTGCCTGTGTCCAGCGTTAAGCATCAACTAATAACTAGAGTCTAAGGAAAGCATGGAAATATTTTTTACCATTCTTATTTTGATTCTGGTGGTGTCACTCTCCGGTGTCGTTACCAGGATGTTGCCGTTCCAGGTTCCACTTCCTCTTATGCAAATCCTCGTGGGAGCTTTGCTCGCCTGGCCCAACTTTGGCCTGCATGTTGATTTTGACCCCGATCTGTTCCTGGTGCTGTTTATCCCACCGCTGCTGTTTGCCGATGGTTGGAAAACGCCGCTGCGCGAGTTCCTGCATAAGGGACGTGAAATCCTCGGACTAGCGCTGGCGCTAGTGCTGGTGACCGTAGTTGGGGTGGGTTATCTGATTTATATGATGGTGCCGAATATTCCGCTGGTTGCCGCTTTCGCGCTGGCGGCGGTCTTATCACCTACCGATGCCGTGGCGCTGTCAGGTATTGTCGGCAAGGGGCGCATTCCAAAATCCATTATGGGGATCCTCGAAGGCGAGGCGTTGATGAACGACGCGTCGGGCCTGGTATCGTTGAAATTTGCTATCGCGGTGGCGATGGGCACCATGGTATTTACCGTCACCGGAGCCTCGGTCGAGTTCCTGAAAGTTGCGGTTGGCGGCCTGTTGGCCGGTGTTGCCGTGACCTGGCTTTACAGTAAATCGTTGCGCATCATGAGCCGCTGGAGCGGCGATGATCCGGCAACGCAAATCGTGTTACTGCTGCTGTTGCCATTCGCTTCTTACCTGATTGCTGAACATATTGGCGTATCAGGCATTTTAGCCGCCGTTGCCGCCGGGATGACCATCAGCCAGTCGGGGATTATCCGCAATGCGCCGTTGGCAATGCGTCTACGCGCCAACAGCGTCTGGGCGATGCTGGAATTTGTCTTCAACGGCATGGTGTTTATCATGTTGGGTCTGCAACTGCCGAGCATTCTGGAAAGCTCGCTGGATCAGGCGACCCATGATCCGAGCATTGTCACCTGGCACCTGTTCGCCGATGTCGGCATTATCTATTTTGCCCTGCTGTTGCTGCGTTTTGTCTGGCTATGGTTGATGAAAAACTTCAGCAACCGCTTGGTGAAGAAACGCCCGCTGACCTTCGGTAGCTTCTCGACTCGCGAACTGTGGGTGGCATCTTTTGCGGGTGTACGTGGAGCCATTACGCTTGCCGGTGTGCTGTCTATTCCGCTGTTCCTTGCCGATGGCTCCGCGTTTCCGTCGCGCTATCAGCTGGTATTTCTGGCGATGGGCGTGATCCTCTTCTCGCTGATTGCCGGCGTGGTTGCGCTGCCGTTCCTGCTGCGAGGCGTGGTGGTTGACAAGTCGTCCTATCGTGAAGAGGAGCGCATGGCCCGCTCAGTGTCGGCCGAGGTCGCGATTGAAAGCCTGCATAAAATGGAAGAACGCCTGGCGGCCGACTCGGAAGAGAATATCGACGAGCAAACGCTGAAGGAAATTAGCTCGCGGGTGGTGGGCAATCTGCGGCGTAGAACCGTTGGTAAAGACGATATTGAACAAGCTCTGATGCTTGAAAACCTCGAGCGTCGCTTCCGACTGACCGCACTACGAGCGGAACGTGGCGAACTTTATCATCTTCGCGCTACGCAGCGTATCAGCAATGAAACGCTGCAAAAGTTGCTACACGATCTGGATTTACTCGAAGCACTGCTGGTCGAAAAAGAAGTGTAATTTAAGCTTGTTAATAGGCTTGAACAGCCCGCCGGTTAGCGCCAGCGGGCTTTTTTATGCCTTATCTTCTGACGCTGGCGCTAAAATGCTGTCCGGCCAGAATTCGCGACTGCGGGCAATCCATGCCTGAGCGCTCTGTGACAAATAGCTACCCTGCCGCCAAATCAGGCCCAGCTGCCATAATAATGTCGGTGCTAACGGCAGCCAAAGCAGCTTGCTGCTGTCGAGACGCTGGCAAATCGGCTCGGGGAGGATAGCAATCCCCATCCCGGTTTCGACCATCGCAGCAAGAAAGTCCCACTGGCCGCTGCGTGCGGCAATCTTTGGCGTAAAGCCGTGGCTGCTAAAGGCGTCCAGCAACTGGCGATAAAGCGCGAAATCTTCGTTATAAATCAGGATGCTTTCCTCTGCCAGCTCGGCAATAGCCACGGTACTGCGATTAAGCCAATACGCCGTGCGCGGAACGACGACGCAGAGCGGATGGCTGAATAACAGCTGAGAGGTAATCGGTAGCGTCGGGTCGATGGGCAGGGCGGTGAGCGCCAGATCCAATTCGCCGGACAACACCGCCTGCTGCACGGTCAGGCCGCCAAACTCTGAAATAATCAGTTCAATTCCGGGATAATGCTGACGAAATTCGCCAATCAGCGGGGCCATTTGCGTGCCAACCATCGGCGGAACGCCCAGACGCAGCAGGCCACGCTTCACGTCGTTAATGTCTTCCAGTTCCGCTTCAAGCTGGCGAAATTCTTCGAGAATATTTAATCCACGCTGATACAAGGCCTGTCCGCTGTCGGTGAGTCGCAGGCGGCGACCCTCGCGGATCAGCAAGGTACACTCGAGCTCTTCCTCAAGATTTCGCAGCATTTTGCTGATCGTCGGCTGAGTGACAAACAATTTTTCCGCCGCGCGCGTAAAACTCTGCTGGCGAACGACTTCAACGAAATAGCGCAGGGTACGAACGTCCATAAGGCTCCGTTAACAAAACATTCCAATTTGGAATCATTTGGATAATTTTAATTCATTTCTTAACCTATTTCTCCAGGCCGTATACTGCAAGCTCTTAATTCTCCGTCCTTTGAGGTCATCACCGATGATGTTGGCGTTGCGCATGAAAGCGCCGTTTTTACTTAACCGCTTTCAGGTACCGATTCAGGTCGTGCTTTATGCGCTGCTGTTTATGTTGGCCGACCGGTTGGTCACTCTGCTGCATCTGCCGCTACCGGCGAATATTGTCGGTATGTTGATGCTTTTGCTGCTGATTGCCTTTCGTATATTACCCATCGGCTGGGTTAAGGCCGGGGCGACCTGGTTGCTGGCCGAGATGCTGCTGTTTTTTGTGCCTGCCGTCGTTGCGGTAGTGAACTACGCGCAGCTGCTGATGATTGAAGGGTGGAAGATCTTTTTGGTGATTGGCGTCAGTACCATATTGACCCTGAGTGCAACGGCGTTGGTGGTGGATAGGCTGTATAAACTTGAACTAAAACTGGCGGAAAGAAAAAATATGCAGGCGATGCAAAAGGCTGAAAATGATTGATTTGGTGCTCAGCCTGCTTTGTTTTGCCATCACGCTTGGGGTGTATTACACCAATAAAAAGCTTTACCGCTGGCGTCGCAGCCTGCTGTTCATGCCGTTGGTGTTCACGCCGATCGTGCTGGTGGTTCTGCTGGTGCTGACCCGCGTGTCATACAAGGATTACATCGGAGAGACCCATTGGCTGCTGTGGCTGCTCGGGCCTTCAACGATTGCCTTCGCGGTCCCGGTCTATGAAAATATGGCCATTATTCGTCGTCACTGGATTTCCCTGAGTGCTGGCGTGGTGACGGCCATTACCGTCGCGGTGTTTAGCTCGGTTTGGCTGGCGCGGATGCTGTCCTTGCCGGAAGAAATTCAGCGCAGCCTCGCTGTGCGCTCGATTACGACGCCGTTTGCGCTGGCTGCGGCCAGACAAGAGGGCGGCCAGCCGGATCTGGTGGCACTGTTTGTGGTGATTACTGGCGTCTTTGGCATGGCGGTTGGGGATCTGCTGTTCCTGCGTCTCGCCGTGCGCAGCGCGTTGGCAAAAGGAGCGGGTCTGGGCGCAGCGTCTCACGGGGCCGGCACAGCAAAAGCCTATTTGCTGGGGCCGCAGGAGGGCGTGGTTTCTAGTCTGGTGATGATGCTCGCGGGCGTATTGACCGTGGTGATAGCGCCGCTGATTGGCCGCTTCTTTTGGTGATTGAAGGCTTTACAACGCCGCGTTCATTTCAGCCATAACTGATATAAAACAACCGGCAGCGTTTGCCGCCGGTTGCCTGACTTGCTCAAGAATCAGTGAATGATTTGCGCCAGGAACTCGCGAGTTCTCGCCGATTTTGGATTAGCAAAGAACTCTTCCGGGGGTGCCTGCTCGACAATTTCTCCCCTGTCCATAAAGATAACGCGGTCTGCCACCGTGCGCGCAAACCCCATTTCGTGGGTCACACACAGCATGGTCATACCTTCTTCTGCCAGACCAATCATAGTGTCCAGCACCTCTTTCACCATCTCTGGATCCAGCGCCGAGGTTGGTTCATCAAACAGCATGATTTTGGGTTTCATACACAGAGAGCGGGCAATTGCCACGCGCTGCTGCTGTCCGCCTGAAAGCTGTCCGGGAAACTTGTGCGCATGCTCGGCGATACGCACGCGTTGCAGATATTTCATCGCCAGCTCCTCTGCCTCTTTCTTCGGCATT
>CAWUIY010000092.1:0-15219 GCA_963922555.1 uncultured Serratia sp.
CCAAAGCATTGAATTTATATGCCGTACAGCTGCACGGCGACGAAGATCAGATTTACATCAATCACCTGCGTGAGATTTTGCCGCAAGATTGCCAAATCTGGAAAGCGTTGAGCGTTAAAGATTCGATCCCGGCCCGCGATTTACAACACGTCGAACGCTACGTGCTGGACAACGGTAAAGGCGGTACTGGGCAACGCTTCGACTGGAGCAAGCTGGCAGGTGAAAAACTTGATAACGTGCTGCTGGCCGGCGGGCTAGGCGCAGACAACTGCGTTGAAGCCGCACAGCTTGGCTGCGCTGGACTGGATTTCAACTCAGGTGTCGAACGTGAACCTGGAATCAAGGATGCGGACAAGATTACCGCCGTATTCCAGACGCTGCGCGCTTACTAATTGAGTGTTAAGGAACTTTAAAATGACTTTACTTAATCCCTATTTCGGCGAATTTGGCGGCATGTACGTTCCGCAAATTCTGATGCCAGCCCTGATCCAGCTGGAAGAAGCCTTCGTGAGCGCCCAGCGTGATCCCGAATTTCAGGCCGAGTTTATCGACCTGTTGAAAAACTACGCCGGTCGTCCTACTGCGCTGACGCTGTGTAAGAATCTGACCGCTGGAACCCAAACCAAGCTGTACCTCAAGCGCGAAGACCTGCTGCACGGCGGCGCGCACAAGACTAACCAGGTGCTGGGTCAGGCTTTGCTCGCCAAGCGTATGGGCAAAACCGAAATTATTGCCGAGACCGGTGCCGGTCAACACGGCGTGGCGTCGGCGCTGGCCTGTGCCCTGCTTGGCCTGAAATGCCGCATCTATATGGGTGCCAAAGACGTTGAACGCCAGTCGCCAAACGTCTTCCGTATGCGCCTGATGGGTGCTGAAGTCATTCCGGTTCACAGCGGTTCCGCAACGCTGAAAGATGCCTGTAACGAGGCGCTGCGCGACTGGTCTGGCAGCTATGAGAAGGCGCACTATATGCTGGGTACTGCGGCAGGTCCGCATCCTTACCCAACGATCGTACGTGAATTCCAGCGCATGATCAGCGAAGAAACCAAAGCGCAGATGCAAGAGCGTGAAGGTTGCCTGCCGGATGCCGTCATTGCCTGCGTCGGCGGTGGTTCCAACGCTATCGGCATGTTTGCCGACTTTATCGACGACGTTAGCGTCAAGCTGATTGGCGTTGAACCGGCAGGTCTGGGTATTGAGACCGGCCATCACGGCGCACCGCTGAAACACGCGCCGGTCGGGATCTATTTCGGCATGAAAGCGCCGATGATGCAGACCTCAGAAGGCCAGATTGAAGAGTCTTATTCTATCTCTGCCGGCCTCGACTTCCCGTCTGTAGGTCCGCAACACGCCTATCTGAACAGCATTGGCCGTGCTGAATACGTTTCAATTACCGATGATGAAGCGCTGGAAGCCTTCAAGGCACTTTCGCGTAATGAAGGGATTATACCTGCCCTTGAGTCTTCTCACGCGCTGGCCTATGCCCTGAAACTGATTAAACAAGACCCGCAGAAAGAACAGATCCTGGTGGTTAGCCTTTCTGGCCGCGGTGACAAAGACATATTTACCGTACACGATATTCTGACTGCCCGGGGAGAGATCTGATGGAACGCTATCAACAATTATTCAAGCGTCTGGAGAGCCAGAACGAAGGCGCTTTCGTTCCTTTCGTCACACTTGGCGATCCTAATCCAGAGCTGTCACTGGCAATTATCGATACCCTGATTGAAGCCGGAGCCGATGCGCTGGAGCTGGGCATTCCCTTCTCGGATCCATTGGCGGATGGCCCTACCATTCAAAATGCTAACCTGCGTGCCTTTGCCGCTGGTGTAACCCCGACGCAGTGCTTTACCCTGCTGGAAAAAATTCGTGAAAAACATGCGGATATTCCCATTGGCCTGCTGATGTATGCCAATCTGGTATTCCACAAAGGCATTGATACCTTCTATGAGCGCTGTGCTCAGGTTGGTGTGGATTCGGTGCTGGTTGCCGATGTGCCATTAGAGGAATCTACCCCATTCCGGGCTGCTGCGTTGCGCCACAACGTGGCACCTATCTTCATCTGCCCACCCAATGCCAGCGATGATCTGCTGCGTGAAATTGCCTCTCACGGCCGTGGTTACACCTATCTGTTGTCCCGTGCGGGGGTTACCGGTACCGAGAAACGCGCTATTACTCCGCTGAACCATCTGGTAGACAAATTGCGCGAATACAATGCTGCGCCTCCACTGCAAGGCTTTGGTATTTCCGAGCCTTCTCAAGTTAAAGAGTCGCTCGCTGCCGGTGCAGCAGGCGCTATCTCAGGCTCGGCGATCGTGCGTATTATCGAAAATAATCAGGATGATCCGGCTGAAATGCTGGCACAGCTTTCTCGCTTTGTTACCGAGATGAAAGCCGCAACCCGCCGGTAAGGGCACTCAGTAAAATACCCTGAATTTGGCTTTTCCAGGCCCCGCCATTGTTGTGAGCGGGGCTTTGTTTTTTTCAACATGTTTAACTTTTTTACCGCCAGACACTGTACTTCCCGCACTTTTGAACCACACTTACAGCGCAGATAGTTTTATTATTCTTAATCATGTACTTGTCTCTTAAGGTCTGCCCACTGTTGGAACAGGCCTTTGCGGAGACAAAGTATCAGATAAGTTTATTGGGTGAATTGGTTAGATCGTGATAACACATCGCATGGAGAGTAAAAGATGAAATTATTAAAAAGTCTTTCGGCTATTTGTATGGCAGCGGTAGTGGTAACCACCCTTGCAGCCTGTGCACCAACGCCTAAGCAGGAAGGAACCGGCGGTTATATTGATGACACCGTGGTAACCACCAAAGTTAAATCTGCCCTGTTGGCGGACGATAGTATTAAATCACGTGAAATCAGCGTTGAAACCTTTAAAGGCCGCGTACAGTTGAGCGGTTTTGTTTCTTCCGCTGCTGAGGCACAAAAAGCCGTTACCGTAACGCGTGGCGTTGCCGGTGTACGCTCGGTAGAGAATGATACACAAATCAAATAACAGAGACCTGTATTCTGCTATTGATTAGTTCATAGTGAAAAGGCGTCAAATGACGCCTTTTTCTTTCCTGCACGATAACAACCAATCAGAACCGATATCCGACTGCAAACATAAATACCCACGGATTCAGCTGAGTATGTACCGATTGCTGATCGTCTCCAGACTTGAACTTGGCTTTGGTATTGATATCCATCCACCATACCGAGGCGTTCACCAACCAGTTTTTGTCGATGTTATAGTCAACACCCGCCTGTCCTGCAAAGCCCCAGGAATTAGACATACTCAGGTCGCTCAACCCGGCATCACTGCCTGTCTGGTTGAAATGGGCGCTATAAAAGTTGGTGTAGTTAACACCCGCACCGATATAAGGACGCAGTCGGTCTTCTTTGCTGCCGAAATAGTATTGCGCCATTAGCGTAGGCGGCAACTGGCGTACAGAGGCGATATTGCCGGTGCTGTGCAGGCCGATTTTGTGTTTAAACGGCGTGGCGGCCAGCAGTTCGGTACCAATATTGTCCGTCCACATATACCCCAGAGTCAGGCCTAACTGAGTGTTATTACTGGCGTGGAACGAGCCTAACGATCCGAGTACGCTCGGCGAATTTGCCGATGGTACGACCGTAGCGGTACCGACGCGAACGATGACATCCCCTGCCTGATTAGCACTGGCTACTTTTGGCAAAACGGCCGCTGCGAGCAGAGCCCAATATGCTGCTTTCATTATCCATTCCCTCGTTGTGGTTATCTATGTCCGCGGGTATTAAGCCACACCCCGCAAAACATTTACCGTACCGAGTTCAGGTTTTTATATGAAAAATGATGTAAATGCACTCTGATAAATTAATTCTAACCCATTAAAAACAAAGGAATTGATCTGGATCAAAAAAAGTTCATCTTATGTCTTACGGCTGGTAATGAAATTCCAGTTGCGGAATAAATGTGGAGTGAGTAATTTGCTGACTCACTGTTGGTTTTGGTTTTCTGTTTCCGTTTACGGTAGCGTCCAAGATGAGCGATATTAATAACCCATGCATTTCCTGCGGCGCCTGTTGCGCCTACTTCCGCGTTTCATTTTATTGGGCTGAATCTGAAGAAGCTGGCGGCGTCGTTCCGCAAGCATTGACAGAACAAGTCACCCCCTTTCTAAGCTGTATGCAGGGCACCAACGCCCGTAATCCTCGCTGCGTTGCGCTTGAGGGTGAGATCGGCAAGGCAGTTTCCTGCTCTATTTATTTGAATCGCCCTACACCCTGTAGGGAGTTTGATCAATCGGGATTAGACGGCGTCACCAATGAAGCCTGCGATCGCGCTCGCGCACGTTACGGGTTACCGCCGCTGGAGGTGGCAATTCCTCTGGTGGCAGGAATGGTATGAGCAGTTTGGGAGAATAGAGTCGAAACTAAAACGCCGGAGCAATCCGGCGTTGATAGGCGGTGTAACGAGTGGCTTATGAGTTAACGTTCAAAATCAGGCGTCTGATGACTGGCATCAGGCACAAAGATTATTATCTGCTGCCAGCACCTTTGCGCGCAGGCCCATAAACGGTTCAAACACTTCGTCGACGGTCAGCTTGCCGACATTTTCTTCAGGCCCTTTAATAATGACGCAAGGCACTTTCCAGGGCGCCCAATATTCGGCATCACTGTTGCCAAATAGTGCAACGACTGGCTTTTGAACACCCGCGGCGATATGCAAGGCTCCACCATCGCTGGTAATGATTTGATCGCACAACGACATGGCAGCCATCAGTTCACGGATGCTGCTGGTTGGCAGGGCAATCAGGTTAGTGTTCTTGCAGGCTTCAATTATTTGCCTGGCTTTATTGTCGTCACCAGGATGTTCTGGATTATCTTCGGATCCAGGTGACCAGAAAAGAACAATCTGGCAATCTTCCTGCGCCGACAGGCGCTGAATCAACTCGATAAACTTCTCTATCTGCCAGCGCTGCTGCGGTTTACGCGAACTTATTTGCACGCCGTAAACCGGTTTGTCGCGTTTAATAGAAAACTTCTCTGCCATCATGCCAATTTCATGCGGCGAGACATAAAGCTCGAGCGGACCCGGCTCCTGATAGATGCCCAGCGGGGTAGACAGCGAGTTCAGCTCTTCGACAATATGCTGCCCTTTTACTTTGAGCAGTTTGTCGGTAACACAGTCAGGACCTTGTTCTTCACCGCCCACCGCAATAATACGTTTTGCGCCAGACATCTTAGCCCATTGAAGCGGACGTTTGTCGCTACTGCCGACAATCGCCACGTCATAACGCGCCATGCGAATTTCGAAAATAGTTTTCAGACGTTGAAAATAAACCCCCAACAGGGTCTGACCAGGTTTGCGATGATGGGATTTGCAATAAAGATGCACTTTACCAATATGCGGATTACCTTGCAGAACATCTTTATTATAAGTGTTCACCAACACATCAAGTTTAGTGTTTTTCTGCCCTGCCAGTGTAGCAATAAGGGGAGTCGTGAGGATCAGGTCCCCAATATTGTCACGTCTAATTAAAAGAATTTTCATATTCGCAGCTATGGTAGGTAAACTCCCTGCATCCTAGGTTTACAAAATGGAACAATCAAGCCTCTTTACGCAAAAGATGCGAATTTTCATTTATTTATCTTGTGATGGAATTTTTTTTAAAACTTATTGTCTCCTTATTTATTGTTTATAAATCCTGTTATTAAGATAAATACTTTCTAGATCCTACTGCACAAAAAAACGTCAAAGGTAAGACTTCGTAAGAAGTACGATTACTCGGATTGTCGGGATGCCAGAGGCGCAATTACAGGGTACAATCCCGGTTCGGAAAATATTATAGATACCCTTAGGAGCCTTCATGCCTATCACGGCCAGCTCGTTATACCGTGACAGTTTCAATTTTTTGCGTAATCAACTGGGCAGCATTTTGCTGCTGGCGCTGTTGACCGCATTTATTACCGTCATCTTAAATCACACCTTTACCCCGGATAGCGATCAGCTCAGCCTGCTTACCAGCGGCAGCGGCTCGCTTTCCGATACCGCCGGCATGAGCATTCAGGAAATTATTCAGTCGATGACCCCCGAGCAGCAAATGGTGCTTCTCAAGGTCTCTGCCGCAGCAACCTTCTCGGCGCTGGTTGGCAACGTGCTGTTGGTAGGTGGCATGATGACGCTGATTCAGCAGGTATCTGCCGGAATGCGCACTAGCGCGCTGCGCTCGCTCGGCGCATCAGCTCCGGTTCTGCCTCGCATCTTGTTGCTGATGTTCCTTTGCACGCTGGTCGTTCAACTTGGGCTGACCCTGTTTATTGTGCCGGGCCTGATTATCGCCGTAGCCGTGTCTTTTGCGCCGGTGATTGTCTCGACAGAAAAAGTCGGCATTATTAAATCGATTAAACTCAGCGCCAAACTTGCCTTTGCCCATACGCGCCTGATTGTCCCGGCTATTATGCTGTGGCTTGCGGCAAAAATGCTGGTGCTGCTGGCTGTCAGCCATCTCAAATTCCTTGAGCCTCAGATCACCGCGGTGGTGTTTAGTGCTGTGAGCAACCTGATTTCAGCCTACCTGCTGATCTACTTGTTCCGTCTGTACACTAAACTCAAAGTCTAAACGGCTTTGTTTGAAATCAATTCAGGGGCGCGGTTGTTGCCCCTTTTTTTGCGCCGCAGTTGACCATTTCCTCGTTGTTTAACACGATAAATAACCGGGATAATGTAACCAACTGCAAACAAGCGCCTCAATTAACTAACAACGCTGGTAAAGTTGCCAGATTCGGTAAAGCTCTACTGTGCTCGGTGAAAAATGCCACCTATTTTGAAGGCACAAAAGGATCAGGTATAGTCAGGGCTTACCTATAATATGGAATGAAGTATGAAGCAGCTCCTTGATTTTCTTCCCCTGATTGTTTTTTTTGTATTTTATAAGCTCTACGACATTTACGTTGCATCCGGCGCGTTAATCGCCGCCACCGCACTGGCTTTGATCATCACCTGGATCAAATACCGTAAAGTGGAAAAAATGACGCTGATTACCTTTGTTATGGTCGCCGTATTCGGGACCCTGACGCTGGTCTTCCATGACGATCTGTTCATTAAATGGAAAGTCACGGTAATTTACGTGCTGTTCTCTGGCGCGCTGTTAGTCAGTCAGCTAATTTTGAAAAAACCGTTGATTCAGCGGATGCTGGGTAAAGAGCTCACCCTACCCGATGCGGTTTGGGGCAAATTGAACATCGCCTGGGCAATTTTCTTCCTTATCTGCGGCCTGGCGAATATTTATGTCGCGTTCTGGTTGCCTGAAAACGTTTGGGTAAATTTCAAGGTGTTTGGCCTCACCGTTCTGACCCTGGTATTCACGCTGTTAAGCGGCATCTATATCTTCAGACATATGCCTGAAGAAGAAAAAGAAGAAAAAAAATAGTCGTCATTATGACGTCAGCTAGTTGAAGGTCCCCGTGTGCTTTCAGCTTGCAGAGAGGCGGCATTATGCTTTAGGCCAACGCTTCTGCAGGTTGAAATAATGGGGGATGCATTCTCAATTCTTTCAATGTGAAGCCTATATGAACGATAAACATAAACTCCCCAATGGCGAAATGGTGTTACGCACATTGGCAATGCCTGCAGACACCAATGCAAACGGCGATATTTTTGGCGGTTGGTTAATGGCGCAGATGGACATGGGCGGCGCTATCCAGGCGAAAGAAATTGCCAAGGGTCGTGTAGTGACTGTTCGTGTTGACGGCATGACCTTCCTGAAACCGGTCGCCGTCGGTGATGTCGTGTGTGTTTACGCGCGCTGCATCAAAACGGGTAATAGCTCGATTACCATCAATGTTGAAGTGTGGGTCAAAAAGGTTTCTTCGGAGCCAATCGGACAGCGCTATATCGCCACTGAAGCCGTGTTTACCTATGTTGCGGTTGATGACGAGGGCAAGTCGCGAACTCTGCCTGACGGACGCAGCCATTTCAGCGTGGACTCAGGTGAAACCTTAGAACACTGATGATGTAACACATTGCCCGGTCTTTTATCTAATTTATTGGCGGCCAATCGCCTGGCCGCCAATATTTCCTGCTTGATACAAGAATATACTATTAATTCAGAGCATTAGCGCCTAGCGTTTCAGATGAGTGGTATCCGCTCTTTCACCGTAGATCAGATGATCAGGCTGTTTGCGGTAACCCAACTGACCGGCAAATCCGGCAATCACACCGCCAATCACCAATAATACAAAGGCAAACCAGCTTGCTTTAGACAGCTGTGCAGCGGCTTTGTCGGCAACTTCACGCGCTTTCTGTTCGGCATCGGCTTTCACCTGCTGGAATTTCTGATAAGCCTGAGCATAAGCCTGCTGGGCTTTATCGACAATCTGGTCGGCTTCCTGATCGGATTTACCGGTTCTGGCTTTTATAATATTTTTCAACGCATCGCGGTCAGCGGCCTGTAGCGTACTGTCACCGCGTTGAATCACACCGCTCAACCACTGTTTCAAATCCTGATCTGGCGCCTGAGAGCTATTGGTCTGCTGCATCGCCTGATCGCCAGCTGCCTGCGCCTGACGCTGGAGATTTTCAGGCTGCAATTCAGGCTTACCCGTTTGGCGCAACGTGGTGGTTAATTGATTCTGCAGATCGTCGAGATTGATATTGGCTTCCTGAAGCTTGTCTTTCACCATGCTGCCCGCCTGCGGCATCGCGCTGGCAATACCGCTACCTACCGCTTTTATTCCTTCACCGGCAACATTCATCGCTCCGCCGACTGCGCTGCTGACAATAGTCGCGACAATATAGGCCGAAATAAGTGTCACCACGCCCCAGGATAATACGCCGTGCATTCCCCCCTCCCTTCTTGCTAAATGCCCGGCTACATAGCCGCCAACTGCGTAGGAAATAAGTACATTAGCCAGCATCCAGATTAATGCGCCGGTACCCAAACCATTTACCGGATTCGATTCATGCAGCGGATCTACTGTGGAGGCCCCAATGGCGGTGCCTAGCATCGAAAGCAGCAGATAAGTCACGATTGATAAAATAACGCCTGCCAGAACAGCCCCCCATGAAATTCGTTTCATGTTAAGACGAAATGCAGTGGGGGTCAGTTCATCATGGGTCGGATAAAGAGTCGGATCATTATTCGTCATAATTATTTCCTCTATAAATTAATGACATGAAACGATCGTGGCACTATCAGCCAGCTTGACGACCCACCCGGATCGGACAAAAAACGCGGCTGCCAATAATCATTCATATAAAAAACAAGGTTATTAACGATCGCTTATTCTTATTAAAGTGATATCAAAAGAATAATTAGCCATCAGCAATAAAGAGGATAGACAATAAATTTGAAATTTGTTTAGAAATGCGTCTAATAATCCAGATATAAAAAAGAGATAAAACCGAAGTTTTATCTCTCATTATCAAAGCAGCGATACACCAAATTTTTAATCTTCTACGCCACCGCCGCCATTCATTTTAAACACCAGCGTAACAGTGAGGTTTTTAGCCTCTTTAGGCTCATAGCGCCATTTACTCACCGCCATTTTCACCTCGCGCTCAAACATATTGCGCGGCTCGGCGGAAAGAATACGAATATTATCAACGCGGCCATCGCTCTCAACGTCGAACTGCACTTTGACGCGCCCTTCAATACGCAAGGCGAAGGCGCGGGCAGGATATTGCGGCTTGGTTCTTTCCAGCGGACGTGGGCCACTGCTGCTGCCAGCAGCAGGCGCAGAAGGTTTAGGCGCTGGAGCAGGCGGTGCCTTTTGTGACGTCAGCGGGTTGTGCTCCGTGTTAACTGTTTCCTGGGTTTTCTCAACCGGCTTTGGCTCGTCATGAGGCTTTGGCTTAGGTTTTTCGACCACTTTCTTAACCGGCTTTGGTTTTGGTTTCGGCTTCGGTTTTGGCTCTGGCAATGGGATAGCCACCGGCTGAGTGATCACCGGGTCAGGTTTGACCTCGGGTTCCGGATCGGGTTGTGGCTGCACAACCGGCTGTGGCGGCGGAGGCGGAGCAAAGGTCGCGGGATTAACCATCGTTACGCTCATGACGTGCTCTTGCTGCTGCGGCACCTTGACGGAGTCGGTGATAGTGACATACAGCAAAGCCGCAATGACTGCACCATGGATCCCGATCGACAACAGGGCCGGTAAGGTAACTCTGCGAATGATTGACTGTTTTCTTAATGGCATAGCATTGGTTAAAGACATCGCTCTCGGCTGCATAATGATTCAATTTCCCGGTGAATCCGCAAGTTTAAATGCAAATAGCAATCATATTCAATAAGGAGATGAAAACTATTCTCAAATACTGCATTTTAGATCCACTCGGCACCCTTTCCAGAAACGTAAGGTTCCGATATTGTAAATACTCACGGCACCACACATTTACAGTACTTTATTTGAACATTTTGAAAAAAACAGGACAAGGTGACCCATGCTTTACATGATTTATTCTGAAGACGTCCACGACTCTCTGGAAAAAAGGCGTATCGCGCGCCCGGCGCACCTAGATCGCCTGCAAAAACTTAAAGATCAGGGCCGCGTATTGGTGGGCGGTCCGCTTCCTGCAATCGACAGTGAAGAACCGGGTGATGCTGGCATGACCGGTTCTCTGGTCATCGCCGAGTTTGAAAGCCTGGAAGCTGCGAAAAGCTGGGCAGACGTTGATCCCTATATGCTCGCAGGCGTATATCAAAAAGTGACCGTCAAACCGTTCAAGAAAACGATTTAATCAAGATATTTATCTCGCCAGAATGCAGGTCACTAAAAGAAGCAGGCGAGTCCTGCTTCTTTACTCTGAAGTGCCAAGCTAACCTTTTGCTTACGTGGTAGACTGATTACCCCAACCTGTGAGGTTAGCCGATTATGTCATTCTTCGACGGATTGAAGTTTCTGACCAGTAAAACAATCAAGGTCAATTGCCCTGAATGCCACGCATCTACGGAACAGGTCAGCGAAAAAGTACGTAAGAACGCCACGCTGGTTTGCCCTAAATGTGGTGCCCTTTTTCGCATGAAGGATAAGGGTTAAGAGGCGGGAGTCTGTAGTAACCAAAAGGCACTTTCCAGCGCCCGTTGCCTATTACCAGTCAGTGATTACAGTGTATAAACTGAGACGTTGATGTTGCAGAGAATGTATCGCGCGAATACGATAAATATGTCGGTAACGTCGCGACTGACCCTCCAGCCAACGGCTCTTCCTTCTTTGAGTCTGACGCAGCATGCGCCATCGTGCCACTTCATTCCTACTGCGTTTCATACAACAAATATTCCTTATACAAGGGTCTCTGTTCAAATAGCGCGAACATTATAGAATCCTGCCCATACCATTGATAGTTTTAGCTACGCTTAATTACATCTATCGGTAATTTACTCACCTTTTTACAACTCTGTCAGCCCTAGCTGATTGAAGCTGCAGATAAAATTATATAAAAGGTTTAACCTTTGATTCACTCTGCGTAAACTCACCAAATTGCTCGCGAACAGGATTTTTCGCCCTTATGACAACATTTTATGCAGTAATCAGTTGGCTGATGGTCTTCGGTTACTGGTTATTGATTGCTGGCGTCACGTTACGCATCTTAATGAAGCGCCGTGCGGTGCCCTCGGCCATGGCGTGGTTGCTGATTATCTTTATCATTCCCTTGGTGGGAATTATTGCCTATCTCTCGTTTGGCGAGCTTCATCTCGGCAAGCGACGGGCCGAGCGCGCCAAGGCGATGTGGCCTTCCACTGCGCGTTGGTTAAACGATCTCAAGGGCTGTCATCGCATTTTTGCTACTGAAAACAGCGACGTGGCAAAATCACTGTTTCAGCTTTGTGAACGCCGTCAGGGTATCGCTGGCGTCAAAGGCAACCAGTTGCAGCTGCTGACCACCAGCGACGACACACTTAAATCCATCATGCGTGATATCGAGCTGGCTCGGCACAATATCGAGATGGTGTTTTACATCTGGCAACCAGGTGGATTAGTCGATCAGGTTGCCGAATCGCTAATGGCCGCCTCCCGACGCGGTGTTCATTGCCGACTGATGCTGGATTCTGCAGGCAGCCTGCAATTTTTCCGCAGCCCCTATCCAGCAATGATGCGCAATGCCGGCATTGAGGTGGTTGAGGCATTAAAAGTGAATCTGTTCCGCGTGTTCTTGCGTCGTATGGACCTTCGCCAGCATCGCAAGGTGGTACTGATTGACAACTATGTTGCCTATACCGGCAGTATGAATATGGTCGATCCGCGCCTGTTTAAACAGGATGCCGGCGTGGGCCAGTGGGTCGATTTAATGGCCCGTATGGAAGGGCCGGTTGCAACTACCATGGGTATCGTCTATTCCTGTGACTGGGAGATCGAAACCGGCAAACGTATTTTGCCGCCGGAGCCTGAAGTCAATCAGATGCCTTTCGAACAGGAAAGTGGCCATACGATTCAGGTGATCGCTTCCGGTCCGGGCTTCCCGGAGGACATGATCCATCAGGCGCTGCTGACCGCCTCTTATTCGGCGCGTGAACAGCTGGTGATGACCACGCCGTATTTCGTGCCAAGCGACGATTTATTGCACGCAATTTGCACCGCCGCACAGCGCGGTGTTGACGTTAGTATTATTGTGCCGAAGAAAAACGATTCGATGATGGTCGACTGGGCCAGTCGCGCCTTCTTCAATGAATTACTGGAGGCAGGCGTCAAGGTGTACCAGTTTGAGGGCGGTTTGCTGCATACCAAGAGCATTCTGGTCGACGGACAACTCAGCCTGGTTGGCACGGTCAATCTGGACATGCGCAGCCTGTGGCTAAACTTCGAAATTACGCTGGTCATTGACGATGCCGGTTTTGGCTCGGATCTGGCCGTAGTTCAGGAGGATTATCTGGCGCGCTCGCGCCTGCTCGACCCGAAAGAGTGGCTAAAAAGGCCTTTCTGGCACCGAATTGTCGAACGGCTGTTCTACTTTTTCAGTCCGTTATTGTAATCGCGGCGGCGGCAATGTTTTAATAGACCCTGTGACAGGCGGTCTGCCGCTTTTCGCACCACAAACTATTGAAAGAGAAGAATATGGATCTGAATAATCGCCTGACCGAAGATGAAACCCTTGAGCAAGCCTACGATATCTTCCTCGAACTGGCTGGAGATAACCTGGATCCTGCGGACATCCTGATTTTTAATCTGCAATTCGAAGAGCGCGGCGGTGCCGAGCTTTACGACCCGGCTGAAGACTGGGCCGAACACGTGGATTTCGACCTCAATCCAGACTTCTTTGCCGAAGTCGTGATTGGTCTGGCAGACGCCGACGGCGAGCCAATCAATGATGTGTTTGCTCGCGTACTGCTGTGCCGTGAAAAAGACCACAAACTTTGTCATATTCTGTGGAAAGAGTGATCCACTCGATCACTTTCACAGATAAGAAAAACCCCGCCATGGTCGCGGGGTTTTTTATTATCGTATATTCAATTCAACACGATTAAAGCGGATCGACCTTCAGACAGGACACCGCATGGCGGAAACTCCCTTCCAGCAGCGGACGCGTTTGGGCGCATTCCGGGCCGGCAATCGGGCAGCGGGTGCGAAAAACACAGCCCGACGGCGGATTGATAGGTGATGGCAACTCCCCTTCCAGCAGCTGGATCTTCTTGTTGCGCTCCTTGTCAGGATCCGGCACCGGCACCGCCGACATCAACGCCTTGGTGTAAGGGTGTTTTGGATTATGATAAACCTCATCATAGGTACCCAGCTCCACCGCATGGCCCAGATACATCACCAGCACGCGATCGGAAATGTGCTTCACCACCGCCAGATCATGGGCGATAAAGATCAGCGACAGGCCCATCTCTCGTTGCAGCTGCTGCAACAAATTCACAACCTGCGCCTGAATAGACACGTCGAGCGCCGAGACCGGTTCATCACAAATAACCAGCTTTGGCTCCAGGATCAAAGCGCGAGCAATACCGATACGCTGACACTGCCCACCAGAGAATTCATGCGGATAGCGGTTAATCAGGTTAGGCAATAGCCCCACCTTCTGCATCATCGCTTTAACCTTTTCCTTCACCTGCTGCTTAGGCATTTTGGGATTATAGGTGCGCAGCGGCTCGGCAATGATCTCGCCGATATTCATACGCGGATTCAGGGAAGCCAGCGGATCCTGGAAGATCATCTGGATATCGCTGCGCGTATTGCGCCATTCCGCATCCGACATGTTCAGCAGATCTTTGCCCAACCAGGCAACGCGGCCATCGGTTGCTTTCACCAGACCAATCAGCGCACGAGCAAAGGTCGATTTTCCACAGCCAGATTCACCGACCACGCCCAATGTTTCACCTTCGTACAGGCGCAGGGTAACGCCATCTACTGCTTTCAGGGTCTTTGACGGCTGCCAAAACCACTGTTTTCCATCTTTGATGTCGAAATGAACCTTAAGATCGGCCACCTCGAGCAATACTTTTCTTTCCCTCTCTGGCACGGCCTTAGGAGGGTAAATGCTGGTTACTTCGCTCATACTAATTCCTCCACAGGCTTGAAGCAGGCACGCAGGCGACCCTCACCAAATCGTTCCAGCGGCGGCGCACTGGCACAAACCTCCATCGCATAAGGGCAGCGCGGCTGGAAAGGACAGCCTTTTGGCAAACGCAACAAGTTTGGCGGATTTCCCGGAATTGTCAGCAGAGACTCGCCTTCCGCATCCAGGCGCGGCACAGCATTAAGCAGGCCGACTGAGTAAGGATGACTCGGCTGGTAGAACACGTCGCGGGCCTGGCCGTATTCCATTGTTCGCCCGGCGTACATCACCAGCACCTTGTCACAGATACCGGCGACAACGCCAAGATCGTGGGTAATCATGATGATTGCCGTGTTAAATTCGCGTTTAAGGTCGTTGAGCAGCGTCATGATCTGCGCCTGCACGGTGACGTCTAGCGCGGTGGTCGGCTCATCGGCAATCAGCAGCTTGGGACTGCAAAGCAGTGCCATGGCGATCATCACGCGCTGGCGCATCCCACCTGAAAACTCGTGCGGATACATCTTCATGCGCTTGCGCGCTTCCGGCATTTTCACAGCATCCAGCATGCGAACTGAACCTTCAAACGCCTCTGAACGGCTCATATGCTTGTGCTGGATAAGCACTTCCATCAGCTGTTCACCGACCTTCATATACGGGTTCAGCGAGGTCATCGGGTCCTGGAAGATCATCGAGATCTGCTCGGCACGCAGTTTGTTAAGCTGTTTCGGCGGCAGATTGAGGATCTCGT
>CAWUIY010000093.1:0-15136 GCA_963922555.1 uncultured Serratia sp.
CTGGGGCAATCCGGTACCTGGTTATCCTTCTCTAATCGTTTCCATTCTCTTTCTGGGAGGCATACAGTTAATAGGGATCGGGGTTCTAGGTGAATACATTGGCCGCATCTATGTCGAAGTGAAACACCGGCCACGTTTCATTCTTAAGAAAACGAAAAAGCCCTGAGTACCTAAAGCTGTTGTCGTAAACAAGGATGAATTATGGAAGAGAGCAAAGCAGAGCCAGCACCCGCGCCCGCAAAAAAAATCAAACTGGATCACCTGCGATTTCATCGTAAGCATCAGAAATTACTACCCACTTTTGGTGAAAACTGGTTTGCACTTAAGGCTGAGGCCTTCGCCCGATTTTTTGGAACCCCATTATTTTTGGGTGGTCAGACCGCGATTGTTATTTTATGGGTCGCAGTCAATGAATTAGGTTGGGTAAAGTTTGATATCTATCCTTTTATTCTGCTCAATCTGGCCTTTAGTTTGCAGTCTGCCTATGCAGCGCCGCTGATTCTGTTAGCGCAAACTCGCCAGGCTGAAAGGGATAAAGCCAACGCCGAAGCGGACGCTCTGCACAGAGAAGATTTGGCCCATCTCAACGATCAGCGACTCGAAACGGCCGCCAGACAAAACGATCAGATGTTGCTATTACTGCAACAAAACACCGAATTAACTAATTTGACCAAACAGCTTACTGAGCGCGTAGAACATTTAACGATGGAGCTGCATAAAAAGCTGATGGAAAAAAATGAGACCTGATTAAGAAATCAGGCCTCATTATTATTCTACATATTCAAAAATAACTATCTGATTAAACTTATCAACGCCAGCCAAGCGCTGGCGCGATATGGGTCAGAATCGACTCTAGCACGTGCACGTTATAATCGACGCCTAACTGGTTAGGAACGGTTAATAGTACTGTATCGGCTTCAGCGATGGCCTCATCCTGTTTAAGCTGATCAATCAGTTTTTCAGGCTCCGCGGCATAGCTGCGGCCAAAAATAGAACGGTTATTTTCTTCCAGGAACCCGACTTTATCGCCCTCCTGACCACTGCGTCCGAAATAGGCGCGGTCCATATCATTCATCAGTGCGAAAATGCTGCGGCTAACAGATACGCGAGGTTGATGGGTATGCCCGCTTTCTTTCCATGCCTGACGATAGGCACGAATCTGTTTCGCCTGCTGAATATGGAAAGGTTCACCCGTTTCATCGTCTTTCAGTGTCGAGCTTTGCAAATTCATACCCTGTTTTGCTGCCCAAACCGCCGTCGCGTTTGAACCAGCTCCCCACCAAATCCGCTCACGCAGCCCCTCGGAATAAGGTTCAAGACGCAGTAACCCTGGCGGGTTTTGGAACATTGGCTGCGGATTC
This sequence comes from uncultured Serratia sp., assembly GCA_963922555.1. Taxonomy (GTDB): domain Bacteria; phylum Pseudomonadota; class Gammaproteobacteria; order Enterobacterales; family Enterobacteriaceae; genus Rouxiella. The sequence goes on from CAWUIY010000093.1 coordinate 1,362, forward strand.
GGCTCGGCAAATCCTTCACCTTTCAATACTTCCAACAGTGTTAGCGTATGACGTCGAGCCATGTCTGACTCGGTTTCGCCTTCTGCAGGCTGATAGCCAAAATAACGCCAACCGTCGATCACCTGCTCCGGAGAACCACGACTTATACCAAGCTGCAGGCGGCCGCCAGAAATCAGGTCAGCCACGCTTGCATCCTCCGCCATATACAGTGGATTTTCATAACGCATATCAATAACGCCAGTACCGATTTCAATACGGCTGGTTTTCGCACCGACTGCAGAAAGCAGCGGGAAGGGTGAACTCAGCTGACGAGCAAAGTGATGCACGCGGAAATAGGCACCGTCAATGCCCAGTTCTTCGGCTGCAACTGCCAGCTCGATGGACTGCAACAGCGTATCGGCGGCAGAACGCGTGCCAGATTGCGGTGAAGGGGTCCAGTGACCAAATGAAAGGAATCCGATCTTTTTCATAAGACTTTTGTCCAGTTATTGAAAATGAAAAGCGAAAATATATTGAATCCATCATATAACAATGAATGAGCGGAAGTAGTGGCAGGACATGGCAGAATTATTGAAGATTTCTGATGGTTTAGTTCCAATATATTGAACGATAGAAACAATAAGAGCGCAATTAAGCGCTCTTTGGGAAATATAAGGGATTAAATACGCTTAGCGATTCAGCAATTCTCGCTCAATACGTTCGCGTGTAGCGACTGCCTGCTGTGGCATCTTTTCCGGATAACCAAACAAGGAAGTCGCAATAATGGATTCACCGCCGACTTTGAATTTCCGATTAGCGAAATCCATTTGGCGCAGACTTTCAAACAGCGCTTCGAAATTAACCTCCCCTTCACCAATGCCAACATGCTGGTGAACTACGGCATCGACACCCGGTGGATTCACAATATAGCGGCAATGTTTCGTATGGTTCATGGTATCGGCAATCAGCACGTGCGACAGATCATCGCCGGCATATTGCAGCATGCTGGCCACGTCGCCTTTACCTTTATCGTAGAAGAAAGTGTGCGGCACGCTGTACAGGTACTTCACGTGGTCGCTGCGCAATGATTTCACAATGTCTGCGGTTTCATTATTTTCTTCGCAAAAATCCCACGGATGTGACTGTATTTCGATACGGATCCCTTCACGCTCAATGATCGGTAACAGTTCTTCCATCGACTGATACCAGCGCTCTTCGCAGATCTCGGGCTGATTAGGATCGCCAGAAAGCTCGGTATTAATGACCTCGACGCCCATATCTACGGCAATCTCGATCATGCGCTTCCAGTTGCGTACTGCCGCTACTCGGCGATCTTCGTCCGGACCAGACCAGCGATACACCACAATAAAGGATGAAATTTCAACGCCATAATTGGTCAAGGCGCGTTTATATTCGTTCATTACATCCAGACCGGCTTTTGGATGTTTATAGAAAGGATTTATGCGTGGATGGGGAGATTGTTCAATATATTTATATCCCCATTCAGAAACCTGACGCACCATTTCGGTAATGCTTCTATCCCTGATTACGTCGACATCAAAAGCAATTTTCATATCCGACTCCAATCCTATTTCCACAATTACAGGCAGTTTTAAGCTAATGCCAGCGAGCTGGCATCCCGCAAACGCGATTAGTATTCACGCGCCTTATCAATGTTCTCGCGCAGCATCTGTGCCACTTTATCAACCGATTCACTTTCGGAAACCATCGCACCGCCCACGCGCCACCAACTGAAATATTTGTGGATCATGGTTTTAGGCAATACTTTGATGTCGATAAGGGTAGATACGGTCTGCCGCTTTGCATCTTCCAGCGCGTCGTGCAGCTGCTCAAGCGTAGTAACGGAATAAGTTTTACAGCCGTAGCCTTCGGCAATTTTGGCGAAATTAACCGGCACAAATCCGCCATCCAGTTTTGACGTAGAATCGGCTCTGAAACGGAATTCGGTATTGAAGCTGTCCATTCCGTGTTCCATTTGCAAATTATTGATACACCCATTGGTCATGTTATCGAGCAGGATCACGTTGATTTTCAAATGTTCCTGAATTGAGGTAACCAGTTCTGAATGCAGCATCATAAAAGAGCCATCGCCTACTAACGCATACACCTCACGTTCAGGCTCTGCCATCTTGGCACCCAGCGCGGCATTAACCTCGTAACCCATGCATGAATAACCATATTCAACGTGATAACCATTAATACCGGTGGTGCGCCAGATACGTTGTAAATCGCCCGGCAAACTTCCAGCCGCGGCGACAATCACCGCATTTTTATCGATAGAGCTATTTAAGGTGCCCAATACGCGGCTTTGAGTCAGCAATGAACCGGTAATCGTTTCGAATTCGGCATAAACCTTTTTGCGATCAAGGTGATCGTTGATTTCGGGAATGAAATCCTCACCGCTGTATTCCACCTGATAAACACGTTTTGTTTCGGCAATCAGCTCTTCGCGAACGTCAGCAATCTTATGCCCCCAGGCGGCGCGGAAATCACTGCCCTGCAATCCCTGATGCAAAGCCTCAAGCCCCATACGTGCATCGGCGATAACCTGCACGGCATCAAGTTTAAAGGCATCAAAACGGTTTACGTTGATATTAATAAAAGAGACTTCTGGGTTTTGAAATATCCATTTCGATGAGCTGGTGAAATCGGTGTAACGCGTGCCAACGCCGATAATCAGGTCGGCCTCTTTAGCCAACTGATTAGCGGCCAATGTGCCGGTTTCACCAATACCGCCAAGATTAAATGAATGTTCTGAAGTCAGCGTGCCTTTACCGGCCTGCGTTTCAGCAAAAGGAATTCCGTAGGTTTCTGCAAACTGTTGCAGAGCAACGCCGGCCTGAGAATATTTCGCTCCGCCGCCGCAGACGATTAAGGGTTTGCGTTTGCCCTTAATCAGCTGCAATGCATCGGCCAATGCGCCTGCTGTTACCGGCAGACGATCGATGCGATGCACGCGCTTTTGGAAGAAATAATCTGGATAATCATAGGCCTCGCCCTGCACGTCCTGCGGTAAGCACAGTGTTACAGCGCCGGTTTCAGCCGGATCGGTCAGCACGCGCATGGCGCTGATACAGGCGGTCATCAGTTGCTCAGGTCGCACGATCCGGTCCCAATACTTGCTGACTGTGCGGAAAGCATCGTTGGTGCTGATGCTGAGATCGTGGCTTTGTTCAATTTGTTGTAATACAGGATCCGGCTGGCGCGAGGCAAAAACGTCGCCCGGTAACAGTAGTAAAGGAATGCGGTTAGCCGTGGCAGTGGCGGCAGCCGTGAGCATATTGGCGGCTCCCGGCCCAACGGAAGAGGTACAGGCATAAATCTGCTGGCGTAATTTCTGCTTGGCGTAGCCGGTTGCGGCATGCGCCATGCCCTGCTCGTTGCGTCCCTGATGAACAATCAACTTGCCGCTATCTTGTTCTAATGCCTGGCCCAGGCCGAGCACGTTACCATGGCCAAAAATAGCAAAAATACCGGATACAAATTTAATTTCTTCGCCGTCTACACTGACATACTGTTGATCCAGGAAGCGGACCAAAGCCTGTGCCATGGTTAATCTGATCTTTTTCATCTTCCATTCCTTGCGGTTAACGCCGTTACCGTGGTGATGTTTTCATCAAAATTGTATGAAAAGATTATAAAGATTTTATTGCGTAGTGAAACGAAAAAACCGAATCAATTTTTCATTTTGAGACTGATATCATAAAAACAAAACAAAAATATCGTCTAAAACCTGGGGAGAAAAGGAGAAAACGTTGCTAACAAAAGATGAGATTATTGATTACAATCTGATTTTATTGAATTTATCATGCAAAACTGTGAGTTTATGTTTGAAACAATAAAATGAATAATAATTTTCATTTTTGTTTTTTATGAAACTCAGGGAACGAAGTGACACTCGAATGCGCCCCATCTGGCCCTTCCCCACGCCAGGGTGGAGAGGGCCTGATACTGGTTCTGGTAAAGCTCGTCGCAAATAGCAGGGAAAATTAGCTCGCTTTTAAATTAACCGTGGGCCGTATGCGGCTTACTTTTAAAGCCGACGGCGAAAAGAATAATGGCTCCTGCCATCAGCACCATATCAGCCACATTGAATACGCCAGTATGTAGACTGCCTGCGCTGACATTCATAAAATCAACCACATACCCACCATAGATGATGCGATCCAGCAAATTGCTGATACCACCAGAGAATATCATCGTTAATGAAATAATAGTCGTGGCATTGGCGCGCTTGTTAAGCAAAGTATAAATCAGCAACGCCAGCAAGAAGACTCCTAACCCGACGATCATCAATCCGTAGCGAACATTTTCCGGAAGCGTTCCACCTAATCCCAGGAAAGTGCCGGTGTTGTGAGTCAGTAAAAGCTTGATACTGCCGCCAAGGTATTCACGGACATAATCCATCGATAGCGTATTTTTGGCTATCGCTTTGGTGATTTGGTCAAACCCCACACAAAGCAAAAACACCAGGGTGATTAGGCTAAGCCTCTTGCTGAATTTCATTAATTACACCGTTGATAAAATAGATAGCAAGCAGTATAGCCACCCTGTTAGAGCGCTTCCAGATATCAACAGTGGCTAGACATATTCATTAATCTTCTTTACATAACCTAGCCTGCTCATGGGCCTTTATACCGGTAGCCAGACTCATCATATTAGGTTTTGGCCTTGAGGTGATTTCAAATTATCGGCCTCGTGAGCCTGCCCACTAAGCCTACAGCACCAGAAATAATCTCTGCACTATTCCTGGCAATAATAGCGGTAGCTTTTGTGCTCCAGGTCATAAAATCAAATATTCCAAATTAATTTTATTTGAAATTTAAATTTCGAATACCTATATTGATTTTGACGCCGCGATTTCTCTCCCATGAAGAGGGACAATCAGACGTGAATAAAGGTGTGTTTGATGGGTAGGACAAGGAAGATGTGGTTTGCGAAAATACCTGAAAAGGTCTGGCATTCATCGTCTCGGCAGCGGCAGTGCTCCCTGCTCGCACCGAGGTTACACCGTTGAATGCCAACCCTTTCAGCGTATGGCCATTTACGACACGGATGTCGTAAAGCAGAATTCTTGTTGCTAGTAAACTATTTGGCTTCGATTTTGTTGGCGCTACTCAATGCCAGCGACATCATCAACGTTTGTGCAAGACACATAGAGGCGATTTGCGAACGGAAGCCATCAACCTGTGCTTCCCGCACGATAAAACACACCTCGCTAAAAGCGGTTAACGGGCTGACCAGGCTGTCAGTAATCGCGATCTGTTTGGCACCCTGCGCGGCACCCATTGCCACGAGATCGACAACTTCCTGCGCGTAGGGCGAGTTACTGATCGAGATAACCACGTCAGTTGGCTGCACCATATTGAGCTGCTCGTTGAACATCCCTCCAAGACCATCAATCAAAAACGTGCGGCGTTCCAGATGGCGGAAAGCGTAGGTCAGATAGGCGGCAATACTGAACGAACGGCGGAAGCCAATAACATAAATATTGTCGGCTTCGTCGAGTAATTTCACCGCACGTTCGAGGTCTTCGGCTTTGATTTGTCCGCTAAGCTGCTGTAAAGCTTGCTCATTGACCATGCTAAATACTTTTAAGATCTCTGCTGGTGTCTCAGGTGCCCCTGGCTCGTCACTTGCCGTTTGCCTTGAAAGGCTGGCGCGTTCGGCATAATTCACCGTTCCTTCCATCAAATGTTGACGGAACACTTGTTTCATCTCGTTGAAGCCATCAAAACCATAGTTGTTGGCGAAACGGATTAGCGTCGAGGGAGGGACGTCCGCTTTTTCTGCAATTGAAGCGATAGTTTCAAAGGGGATAGTATTGCCGTTATCAAGAATATAACGAGCCACCTGCTTAAGCCTTTTGCTCAGGGAATCATAGCTGGTACGGATCTGATCTTGCAGCTGCGCGAGTTGTGAAGGAGTAGCCATAATGATTATCAATACCTTAAGTCAAACTATTCTGGCAGCAAGGGGCTCCCTCTCTGCGCCATACTTATAACTTTCATGGGTTTATCTTAGCAATTCACCCAGTTACAAAGAAGGTAGTTTACCCGTTTCGTACAGAGACAAACAGGACGCGGATCAGAAATTAATAAAACAGTGCTGGTTTAACAATCAGTTAAGCATTTCTGCCTGGGGCTATTTGCCCGGCATCATTCTCTTCAGCGTATCATCTTTCATAAAATAGTGATGAAACAAAGCCGCCAGCGCGTGTAATCCCACTAGATAATAGCCCACAGTAGCCACCAGCTCGTGAGTGCTTCGGACTCCAGATCGCCATTCAGGATGAGGAGTAATGAAATGTGGGATTTCCCAACCAAGCAGATAAATGCTTCGGCCGCCAAACATCACGGTGAGAAATCCCAGTGTTGGCAAAGCAAAAAACAGCAAATACAGCAACCAATGAGTCAAGGTCGCAATATTCGACTGCCAGCGTGGTAGCGGCGGCGTGATCGGTGGAGTACGAAAGCGATGGCGTAACATAACGCGGATTAAAACCAGCAACCAGACGCTCAAACCAAAGTTGTAATGCAGTTGACGTACCAGTGAACTGTAATCTTCCGGAAAATAATCTCGTCCGAGCATCATGGTATAGGCAAGGATGATCATCAGTAACGTCAGCCAGTGCAGACTGATTTGCAGCAGTGAATAGCGGTTTTTCATCCAAAATCCCCATCAACGCCGAGAGTCAAAAGAACGCCAGGTTATTTAAAAATTATAGACTTAAATTGGGGAAGGTTTATGGACGGTCCACACAAGTTGATTTGCCCATCAACGGGTATGACACTGAGTATAAAAAACCGGGCGCGTGACCCGGTTATTGATTTCGAAAACGATGCGATAATCAGACTTCGTCGCTAAGCGTTTTCTTTTCAACTGATATTTCTGTACTGGCTTTCTTTTGCGGGATCAGACCATCGGTGCGGAACATCGCTTTAATGCCGCGTACTGCCTGCCGAATACGATCCTGATTTTCGATTAATGCGAAACGAACGTGAGTGTCGCCGTAATCACCAAAACCTACGCCCGGTGATACGCAAACTTTAGCCTCTGAAAGCAGACGTTTGGCAAATTCCAGCGATCCCAGGTGTGCATAGGCTTCAGGGATTTTCGCCCACACGTACATTGAAGCCTTGGGATTTTCGACCATCCATCCGGCTTCGTGCAGACCGCGAACCAGCACGTTACGGCGTTGACGGTATTGTTCGGCAATGTCTTTCACGCATTGCTGATCGCCCTCAAGCGCGGCAATAGCCGCCACCTGCAACGGAGTAAAAGTACCATAATCGTGATAACTCTTAATGCGCGCCAGTGCACTCACCAGCTCTTCGTTACCGACCATGAAACCAATACGCCAGCCGGCCATGTTGTAGCTTTTCGATAGGGTAAAGAATTCGACAGCAATATCTTTAGCTCCCGGAACCTGCATGATGGAAGGCGCCTTCCAGCCGTCATACACGATATCGGCATAAGCCAAATCGTGGATCACCATCACATTATACTGTTTGGCCAACGCCACAACGCGTTCGAAGAAATCCAGCTCGACGCACTGTGCTGTAGGATTCGACGGGAAGCCGAGGATCATCATTTTTGGGCGAGGAATGCTTTCTTTAATCGCACGTTCCAGCTCGCCGAAGAAGTCTACTCCTTCGACCAACGGCACTGAACGTACCTGTGCACCAGCGATCACTGCACCATAAATATGGATCGGATAACTCGGGTTAGGCACCAGCACGGTATCACCGTGATCCAGCGTTGCCAGCATAAGGTGTGCCAAACCCTCTTTCGAACCGATAGTTACAATCGCTTCACTTTCGGGATCGATTTCGACCTGATAACGATCGGCATACCAGCGAGAAATTGCGCGACGCAGTCGCGGAATACCGCGCGAGGTCGAATAACCGTGCGTGTCATCGCGTTGGGCGACGGTCACCAGTTTTTCAACGATGTGAGGAGGCGTTGGGCCGTCTGGATTCCCCATACTGAAATCAATAATGTCTTCGCCGCGACGTCGCGCAGCCATTTTCAATTCAGCGGTGATGTTGAATACATAAGGGGGAAGACGATCGATGCGTGTAAAACGACGTTTAGGACTGGATTCAGCCATGATTTCCTCGATTAACGTAAGCGCCCGGACCATCCGAGCGACGCTGGTTTGTTAACTTTGCCACCAGGGCCAGAAAACAAACCGATAAATCAACATATCGCAGTGAGGAAAAACTGTCGATAGATTAGGCAAATATTTTTTCTCATCACTCAGTCAGTGACAATATCAGCACGCAACAGCCCTAAAAGCCAGTCGTTGTGCCACTTGCCATCTATGCGATAACTTTCACGCAGCGTGCCTTCCAGACGAAAACCACACCTTTCGAGCAGACGACGTGAGGGTAAATTTCCCTCCAGCACGTTGGCCTGCAAACGATGGAAACCGCAAATCCTGAACGCGTAATTCACCACTTCATGCAACGATTCCTGGCCGTAACCTTTACCTTGATATTCAGGCAATAGCATAAAGCCGACTTCGGCCTGCTGGTAAGGCCGCCAATCAGGGAAAAAGCCGGTCAGGCCGACGGCTTTACCGGTCGCACGTTCGCGGATCACCAGGCATAACCAAAAATCAGAGTATTTATCCCATTTTCCCAAACGCTGATCGAAACGATAGCGGATCTGCGCAGGCGTTTCTCTGTCGCCAATGAATTTCATAACGCTATCGTTTTGGTACAACTTCAAAAATAGCGGCCACTCTTCCCGTTCAATCGGTCTCATTTCCAGCCGCGGCGTAGTCAATACAATCATGGCGATAGACTCTTTTTTTAAAGAAAATTAGCTTTTGAGTGCGCTTTAAATATACGCATTTGCGACCGCTTCTTAACAGCAATTTCAACGATTTTTGTTTAACTCTGCTGCGTATGGCGAGCGGGTGAACAATTCCTTATAATCACCCTATCCTCATTTATGCGCGATGCCCCGGCATCCCACCGAGAGTCTGCTGTGCAACACATCTTCGATATGACGCTGGCGGTTTTTGACCGCGCGGCGTTAATGCTGATTTGCCTGTTTTTTCTGACCCGTACCCGCCTGTTTCGCAGACTGCTACAAAAAGAAAGTGACGCCCATACGCCAGTGGAATTGGCCGCCGTAACCGCGATTTTCTCGCTGTTTGCCATTTTCGGTACACTTTCGGGGATTAACGTTGAAGGTTCGCTGATTAACGTTCGCACCATCGCCATTGTCTCGGGCGGTATCCTGTTTGGCCCGTGGGTTGGTATTATTACCGGCCTGATTTCCGGCTCGCACCGTTTTCTGATTGATATCCACGGCATCACCTCGGTGCCCTGCCTGATTACCAGCGTCATTGCCGGTTTTCTTTCTGGTTATATCAATCTGAAAATTAAAAAGGAACATCACTGGAAGGCAGGTATTGCGGCAGGCATGCTGTGTGAATCGCTCACAATGGTGTTGATTCTATTGATGTCACGACCGTTTTCGCTAGGGCTGGATATCGTAATGAGCATTTCTGCCCCGCTGATTCTGGGCGCGATCTCTATCGGACCGATTGTGCTGCTGGTACAAAGCGTCGCCGATGAAAAAGAGGCTATCGCCGCGCGTCAGGCACGCCTGGCGCTGGATATCGCCAACAAAACCCTGCCCTATTTTCGTAATATCAATGCCGAATCAATGGCTACAGTATGCAATATCATTCGTGAAGACATTAACGCAGACGCCGTTGCGATCACCGATACCAAAAATATACTTGCCTATGTAGGCACCGGTGCCGATCAGTACAATATCGGCCATGAGATCATCAGCGAAAATACCAAAGAGGTGATCAGCAGCGGCAGGATCACGATTAAAAACAATGATGAAATGGATCGCACACCGCAAATCCATTCGCAAATGATCATCCCGCTGTGGGAAAAGGGCGTGATTACCGGATCGCTAAAGATCTACTATTGCCACGCGCACCGTATTACCTATTCGCTGAAAGTGATGGCCGTTGGGCTGTCGCAGATTATCTCGACCCAGATGGAGGTTTCACGCGCGGAACAGCTGCGAGAAATGGCCAATAAGGCCGAGATGCGCGCGCTACAAAGCAAGATTAACCCGCATTTTCTATTTAACGCGTTAAATGCGATTTCCTCTTCAATTCGTATTAATCCAGACACTTCACGGCAGCTGATCATTAATCTGTCGCGCTACTTACGCTACAATCTCGAGCTAAATGACGAGATGATTGATCTGCGTAAAGAGCTGCATCAGGTGCAGGATTATATCGCCATCGAACAGGCGCGTTTTGGAAACAAGCTCACGGTTATTTACGATATTGATGACGATATTTCCGTTTCAATCCCCAGCCTGCTGATTCAGCCATTGGTCGAAAATGCTATCGTGCACGGTATTCAGCCTTGCAGTGGCAAAGGTGTGGTAGTGATTGCGGTGAAACACGCCGGTGACAAGATTAAAGTGTCGGTTAAAGATACCGGACAAGGTATTCTGCAATCGGTGATCGAACGGGTGGCTAAAAACGAAATGCCCGGCAATAAAATCGGCCTGCTTAACGTCCATCACCGCGTCAGCCTGCTATATGGGCAAGGATTACAAATCCGCCGCCTCGAGCCGGGTACGGAAATCTCTTTTATGATCCATCAAGGGTAAACGGTTGAAAGCAATCATCGTCGAGGACGAATTTCTGGCTCAGGAAGAGCTTAGCTACCTGATTAGTACTCACAGCAGTATCAATATCGTCGAGAAATTTGATGATGGTTTGGAAGTGCTGAAATATCTGCAAAATCATCAGGTTGATGCTATTTTTTTGGACATCAATATCCCCTCGCTTGACGGCGTCCTGTTAGCACAGAATATCAGCAAATTTGCTCACAAGCCGTACATCATTTTTATTACTGCCTACAAAGAGCATGCTGCCGAAGCCTTTGAAATTGAAGCCTTTGATTATATTCTTAAGCCTTATCATGAATCGCGGATTGTCACGATGCTGCAAAAGCTGGAGATGCATTTCAAACGCGATAAACAGGCCGATACGCCCGCAGCAACGGGCAGCAGCAATCGGATCAGCCATAGCATCAATCTGATTAAAGATGAGCGGATTATCGTAACGGATATCAACGATATCTATTACGCCGCCGCGCAGGAAAAAGTGACCCAGGTTTATACCCGGCGTGAAGAATTCACTATGCCGATGAATATTTCCGAGCTGTGTAATCGACTACCAGAGGAGCATTTCTTTCGCTGCCATCGCTCTTACTGCGTCAATTTATCGAAGATCCGCGAAATTGTGCCGTGGTTTAACAACACCTATATTTTGCGTCTGAGTGATTTAGATTTTGAAGTGCCGGTCAGCCGCAGCAAGGTGAAAGCCTTCCGCCAATTGATGGGGCTTTGAAGATTTGAGGCCATAAAAAAACGTCGCCTCCTCAGGAACCAGTCCTGAGGAGGCGACGTTAAATCCACCCTAATCTAAAACTAGACGACCAGTGTAATACCGATTGATTGACGCAAGTAAGCGCCCGCACCCAACAAACCAGGCTGGTTGTGAGTAATCAGATAGCAAGGAATATCAATCAGATAGTCTTTGAAACGGCCTTTGTCTTCGAATGCCGCTCGGAAACCGGAAGCCTTGAAGAACTCGAGGAAGCGAGGAACAATCCCACCAGCGATATAAACACCGCCAAATGTTCCCATCGTCAACGCCAGCTTGCCACCGAAACGCCCCATAATAACGCAGAACAGTGACAGGGCTCGACGACAGTCAAGATCGTCTTCCAACGCCAGTTTAGTGACGTCTTTCGGCGCGTAATCTTCTGGCTCTCGTTTGTCAGCCTTCACGATCGCGCGATAAAGATTAACCAGACCCGGACCCGACAAAATGCGTTCGGCAGAAACGTGACCCATTTCAATGCGCAGTTGCTCGAGGATGATATCTTCCTCTTCGCTGTTTGGCGCAAAATCGACGTGCCCGCCTTCACCCGGCAAGCTCAGCCAGCGGTTTTCAACGTGAATAAGATGCGCCACGCCCAGACCGGTGCCCGCGCCGTAAATCACCGCCGGTTTGCCGTCTTGCGGTTTTTTACCGCCAAACTGCAACAGGTCAGCTTCTTTCAGCATCGGGATAGCCATAGAAACGGCGGTAAAATCGTTAATGACTTCAAGGTGTTCCAGACCAAGGTTTTTCTTCATCTCGGCGATGGAGAATTTCCAGGTATGGTTAGTCATAGCAACCCAGTCACCCACGATAGGACAGGCAATAGCAATACAGGCATCAACAACTTCTTCATGATGCTGAAGCTGCAGGTAGTGGCGAACTGCTGCCTCAAGACTGTCGTAATCCAAGCCGGAAAAGGTCTGGGCCTGAGAAATCTCACCAGTGTCGAGAGCGCAAAGCGCCAGGCGGCAATTAGTGCCTCCGACATCGCCAACCAGGGCGTACTTGGTCATTTTTATCTCCGCAAAAATTAAATTGCTCGCCCTGCTTCGGCTCGCATCGAGTAATTACAATCAGCCATTTATGACACGCCCAATTGTGGGCTGGAAAATCCAGGCTAGCAGGACTATAAGTGCTAAGTGCTTACATATTCGTGAGGGCAAAATAGCGGTAATTGCCCTATGCTGCAACGCCGATTTAACCTATCGATGATATAAGCAGCTGCGTACCGCAAAATAAAGCGGTAAAAATCTAAAATCCGACGATCTTCTATACACTGGACTGAGCAATATAATAAGGGAATTCTTGCATGTTGCATCCTCGTGCAAAAACCATGCTGACCTTCGGGGTTCCGGCATTGGTAATCGGATCCGCGTCCAGCATCATTTTGGTCGCCGTTATGCGTTTTGCAAACGCGCTGCAGACGCTATTGTGGCTAAAAATCCCCGACGTCCTGCACATTAACACGCAATCTGCAGGTTGGGTGCTGTTTATGCTTACCTTAACCGGCATTGCGGTCGGCGCGCTTATCCGCTACATGCCGGGCCACGCTGGCCCAGACCCGGCGACCGATTCGCTGATCGGCATGCCGGTAACCTTAAATGCCATACCCGGATTGCTACTGGCGCTGATCATCGGTTTAGCCGGCGGCGTCAGTTTGGGTCCCGAAAATCCGATCATTGCGATTAATATTGCCGTCGCTGTTTTTGCTGGCTCGCAGCTGTTTCCACGCGTGCCCGGCACCGACTGGATTATTCTTGCCGCAGCCGGCACGCTCGGCGCATTATTCGGTACGCCCGTCGCTGCGGCGCTTATCTTCTCACAAACCCTTCATGGCGGAAAAGACGTTCCTCTATGGGACCGGCTATTTCCTCCCTTGCTTGCTGCCGGAGCAGGCGCTTTCACCGGTAATTTATTCTTCGAGCCAGACTTTACATTGAGCCTGGCCCCGTATGTCGAGACGCATTGGGTAGACGTGATTAGCGGATCGATCGTGACGCTGACGGCGATTGCGTTGGGTATGCTCGCAGTTTGGTGCTTCCCGCACGTGCATCGGCTCTTTCACGCTATTCCCAATCCAATGGTAATGTTGGGAATGGGCGGCTTTGTGCTCGGCTTGCTGGCGTTGATTGGCGGGCAAATAACCCTGTTTCGTGGTTATGATGAAATGAAATTACTGGCAGTAAGCAGCGATAGCCTGTCGCTGGGGCAACTGTTGGCAATTACCTTGAGCAAGCTTGCGGCGCTGGTGATTGCCGCCGCCTGCGGTTTTCGCGGCGGGCGGATATTTCCAGCAGTATTTGTCGGCGTTTCGCTGGGGATCATGCTG